>NZ_VFMO01000001.1:1927154-2248346 GCF_006715095.1 Yimella lutea | reverse complement strand
AACGTCTGTCGGCGCTCACGCCGGACGAGGTCGATGCCAAGCTCGACGCGGGAGATGTCGCAGAACCCGACGGTACGCAGGTCGGTCGCTCCACGCCCTACGTCGCCGGACGGGTGGTGTTCGTCCGGCGGGAGTTCGCACCCGAGCCGGTCGTACCGTTCGGAATCCCGGTCATCCACGAGGACGAGCGGATTCTGGTCGTCGACAAGCCACCGTTCCTGGCGACGATGCCTCGTGGCAGCCACATCGTCCAGACCGCCGTTGCACGATTGCGAGACGAACTCGATCTGCCGTTGCTCAGTCCGGCTCATCGGCTCGACCGGCTGACCAGCGGCGTGCTGGTGCTGACCAAGGACCCGCGGTGGCGTGGCCCCTACCAGGAGTTGTTCGCCACCCGAAGAGTCGTCAAGACCTACCTCGCACTGGCGCCCGCGCTGGAGGACTTCGACCAAACCACCGATGTGTACCTGCACCTGACGAAGGTGCACGGCGAGCACGCAACCCGTGTCGAGGTTGCCCACCCGGAACCCAACTCTCACACCAGGATCCGACGGGTCGAACACCGTGGCGACGACGCTCGGTACGAGCTACGGCCGGTCACCGGACGGACGCATCAACTGCGGGCGACGATGAGCCACCTCGGTGCACCGATCATCGGTGACCCGCTGTACCCCCGGCAGCTGCAGGTCGCGCGGAGCGACTTCAGCACCCCACTGCAGTTGCTCGCAGCCACCATCGAGTTCGTCGACCCGGTGACGAAGGAGCCGGTCAGCCACCGAAGTGGCCGCCGGCTCCCCGTCTGCGGAGTCTCGTCTTGACGTTGAGCGCGGGACAAGCAGATCTCACGCCTTTCGGTACCACTCCCCGCAGCAGCGGACACCCTCGGCGAGGTCGACCTTCGGACCGAACCCGATCGCCTGTTCCAGCAACTGCACGTCGGGGCAAGGTCGCACCACCGAGCCCAGATCCGGCCGGCCAGCGCGTCTGACCGGGTAGCGGCTTACGCTCTCCGGAGGCGCCCAATTTGCCCAAGTGTTCAATACAAGTGCTCGCGTTACCCTGACGGCAGTCTGATTCGGCGGGACTGCTGCGCATCGCCAGGACTGATGAGCTTGAATCAGGACTCGACCACTGCACCATCGACGACAACCCCAGGAGATCTCGTGGACATCGACGGCAAGGTGGCGATCGTCACCGGAGCGGGCGCAGGCATCGGCGCCGCACTCGGACGAGCGCTGGTGGGAGGCGGTGCACGGGTCGTGCTCGCCGACCTGTCCCCCACCGTGCAGGACGTCGCAGAAGAATTGGGCGACAGCGCAGTTGCCGTCACCGGTGATGTGGCCGATCCCGGTGTGATCGACGAGTTGATCGGCGTGGCCGACGACCGCTTCGGCGACGTCCACCTCTACTTCGCGAATGCCGGCGTGATCGGCGCCAGCGGACTCGAGGTCACCGAGCAGCAGTGGGACCACAGCTTCGAGGTCAACACCCGCGCTCATATCCGGGCGGCACAGCGCCTGGTCCCCCGCTGGGTGGAGGCCGGATCCGGCTACTTCGTCAGCACGGCCTCCGCGGCAGGCCTGCTCACCCAGATCGGATCGGCCACCTACACCGTCACCAAACACGCTGCAGTCGCTTACGCGGAATGGCTCAGCATCACCTTCGGCGATCAGGGCGTCGGAGTCAGCTGCCTGTGCCCCATGGGAGTCGAGACCGCGATCCTGTACGCCGGTCGCGACAGTGGCGACCGGCTCGGAATGGCGGCCACCAACGCCGTGCTGTCGGCGGGAGGCGTGCTGACGCCCGACACGGTTGCGCAGGAGGTGCTGGAAGCCGTTGCGGCGCAGCAATTCCTGATCCTGCCGCACGCCCAGGTGCTTGAGATGATGCGACAGAAGACGTCGGATCACGAGCGCTGGCTGCGCGGAATGCGTCGTTACCAGGCGTCCTTGCTCGCCGACTGACCGCAGCGCAGACCTCGGCTCAGGCGAAACTCCACGATCGTTTGCTGAGTCCGTACCAGAACCCGTCGATCTCACTGCTCCCGCTGACCGCACCATCGACGGAGCCCGCGCCGAGGGCGACGAACAGTGGTGCCCAGTGCTCCGAGCGCGGGTGCGCCTCACGGGCCGCGGGCGCCTTGGACTCCCAGTCGAGGATGGCGTCGACGTCCCCGGCGCCCACGCGCTCGGCCGCCCAGTGGTCGAACTCGCGAGATGGCGTCGGGGCAGGGGCGTCCGCCGGTTCGGACGGGTGGAACCACCCCAGGTTGTGGGTGGTGAACCCGGAGCCGACGATGAGAGTGCCTTCGTCGCGCAGTGTCGACAGCTTGCGGCCGAAGTCGAACAGGCTGCGTGGGTCGAGCGTCGGCAGGGAGACCTGCAGAACCGGCACCTCGGCGTCGGGGTACATCTCGACCATCGGCACGTAGGCACCGTGATCGAGTCCGCGATCCTGGTCCTGGAAGACGGGACCGAGATCGGCGACATTGCGGGCCACCGAGGCGGCGAGTTCGTCCGCGGCCGGCGGTTGGTAGGTCACCTCGTAGTACTTCGGGTCGAAGCCCCAGAAGTCGTAGGTCAGTGGTGCACCGGTGGTCGAAGACACCGTGATCGGGCTGTTCTCCCAGTGCGCCGAGACGATCAGCACGTTGCGTGGGGTGGGCAGCCTCGTGGACCACGCGGACAGCTCGCTCGCCCATGTGCGGTCGTCGGCGAGCGGCGGCGCACCATGGGACAGATAGATCACCGGCATACGTTCGCTCATGGATGCAGCGTAGGCAGTTTTTGTTGATCTATCAACTACTACACCGCAGAGCCGTTCAGTACCCGGCGCCGGGATTGAGCAGGCCCTGCGGATCCCAGACCTTCCGGATCGCGTGTTGCAGACCCATCACGTCCTCACCGAGCTGGCGCGACAGCAACGGCTGCTTGAGCCGCCCGACTCCGTGCTCGCCGGTGATCGTTCCTCCGAGCGAGAGCGCCAACTCCATGATCTGGGTGAAAGCCGTTGCAGCGCGCCGCTTTTCATCCTCGTTCGACGCGTCGTACACGATGACCGGATGGGTGTTGCCGTCACCCGCGTGAGCCACCACAGCGATCAGCAAATCGTGCTCTGCCGCGATGTCGGCCACTCCCCCGACGAGTTCGGGCAGCAGCGGCACCGGTGCTCCGACGTCCTCCAGCATGTAGGCACCGAGCCGTTCGAGGGCCGGGAACACAGCGCGTCGTGCTTCGACGAACATCGCGCCCTCGTCCGGGTCGTCGGTCTCGAAGATCTCGGTCGCGGACGCTTCTTCGCACGCCGCGCGCGCGGCCGCGAGTTCGAGGGCGCGCGACTCGCCGGCGGCGTCCGACTGGATGAGCAGCATCGCGCCGGCCGCACGGTCGAGGCCCATCGCTCGGTGGTCCTCGACCGCGTTGATCGACGCGTTGTCGATGAGTTCGACCATCGAAGGACGACTGGTCGCGCAGGTGGTTACCACCGCTCGAGCCGCGTCCGTCAGCGTCTCGAAGATGGCGACCAACGTCGCAGGTTCGGGCAGTTTCGGCACCAGGCGACACAACACCTCGGTGACGATGCCGAGGGTGCCCTCGCTGCCGACCAGCAACTTGATCAGCGGCAGACCGGCGACGTCCTTCAGTCGCGGGCCGCCGAGGGTGATGAGCCGACCGTCGGCCAGCACCACCTGCAGACCCAGCACGTAGTCGACGGTGACCCCGTACTTCACGCAGCACAGGCCGCCGGCATTGGTCGCGACGTTGCCGCCGATGGTGGAGATCTGGAAGGACGACGGGTCCGGCGGGTACCACAGACCGTGTTCGGCAGCGGCTTGCTTGACGGATGCGTTCAGCGCTCCCGCCTGCGCGCGTGCGGTTCGGGTGGCCGGATCGACCTCGATCGCGGTCATCCGTTCGAGGCAGAGCACGATGCTGCCGGCCTGGGCACTCGCACCACCGGACAAGCCGGAGCCGGCGCCGCGCGGAATCACGAATACTCCGTGCCGCGTGGCCCATCGCATCGTCGCCTGCACCTGTTCGACGTTCCGAGGCAGCACAACCGCCAACGGCAACACCGCGTCCGGGTCACGGGCCCAGTCGTAACGGTAGGCCTCGCGCTGCTCGTCGCTGGTGCGCACCACGTCTGCGCCCAGTTCATCGGTCAGTTCCTGGACCACACCGGCCTGCGCTTCTCGGCTCGCGCTCATCGTGACCTCCTGGATTCGATTCCGCCCTCACCCTAGGACGCGGAACAACCTCGCCCGTGGAGTGGTTTGACCAACCGTGAACCCAGTTATCCCGCTCTCGGTCCTCGAACTCGTCCCGGTCAGCGAAGGAATGGCGCGCTCGACCGCCTTCGACCACACGCGCACCCTCGCGGCCGATGTGGATCGCCTCGGTTACAAGCGCCTCTGGGTGGCCGAGCATCACGGGAGTACGACCTTCATGGCGTCCGCGAGTTCGGTGGTGCTGGCCGACCTGGCACACCACACCGAACGCATCCGCCTGGGCAGCGGCGGGGTCATGCTGCCCAACCACGCACCCCTGATGGTCGCCGAGTACTACGGCACCCTCGCCACCTTGTACGGCGACCGTTTCGATCTCGGCATCGGACGCGCCCCCGGCACCGACCCGATGACCGCTGCCGCCCTGCGGCGCGGCGAACCGGACCTGAACTCGTTCGCATCGGACGTCGTCGCGATCATCGATCTGCTGGGCGAGCCGCGGTCGCTGCCCGGCGGCGTCCGAGCGATCCCCGGCGAGGGCACGAACGTCCCGGTGTGGATGCTCGGGTCGTCCACCGGCGGCGCACAGGTGGCGGCCGCACTCGGGCTGCCCTACTCGTTCGCCTCCCACTTCGCACCGCAGCAAATCCGGGAGGCGCTGCAGGTGTACCGCGAGCACTTCCAGGCCGACGTGCGCACAGCACAGGTGGACCGGCCGACGGTGATGGCGGGGGCGAACGTGATCATCGCCGACACCCAGGCCGAGGCGGAGCGGCTGTTCACCACCTCGCAGCAGATGCGCGTCCACCTGCGCACCGGACAACTCGGCCCGCTGCTGCCGCCGGTCGACGACCTCTCGACGGTCATCCCGGAGGCAGCACTGCAGTTCGCCGGGCGACCCGACGAGCGCGCGACCTTCGTCGGGACGGCGCAGACCGTCCACGACCGGTTGAGCGAGTTCGTCGAGGAGCACTCCCTCGACGAGGTCATCGTGACGACGTACACCTTCGACCCGCAGCACCGTCGCGAGTCCTACGACGCGCTTGCGCAGGTCTGGGGTCTGCCCGGCTGATCGAGACACGGTGACTCGCCGGCGAGTTGTGTCGTCGGATCCCGGTAAGGGATCCGGCGCCGCACGTCAGGGAGTCAGGATCACCTTGCCGGTCGTTCGGCGGCCCTCGAGAGCCTCATAAGCCGCTGCCGCTCGGTCGATCGGGTAACTCGCCCCGATCTCCAGACGCAACGAGCCGTCGGCCAACCCACCGAGCACTTCGCGTGCACGCCAGAGCAATTCGTCGCGGTCGAGCAGGTAGTCACGCAGCGTGGGGCGGGTGACGAACAGCGACCCTCCACTGTTGAGGCGCTGCAGGTCGAACGGCGGCACCTGTCCGCTCGCTCCGCCGAAGAGCACCATCATCCCGCGTGGACGCAGGCTGGCCAGGGACGCGTCGAAGGTCGTCTCGCCCACGCCGTCGTACACGACGTCGACGCCGCGCCCGGCCACCCGTCGGACCTCGTGGGCCAAGGCTTCACCTTCGAACTCGCGGTAGTTGATCGTGTGTGCGGCACCCAGATCGTGCGCGATGCGCAGTTTGTCCTCGCTGCCGGCCGTCGCAATGACGTCGGCCCCTTTGGCCCCGATCATCTGCACCAGCAGCTGACCCACGCCTCCGGCAGCGGCGTGGACGAGCGCGACCTGATCGCGCTGCACCGGCCAGGTGGAGTTGACCAGGTAATGAGCCGTCATCCCCTGCAGCATCGCCGCCGCGGCGATATCGAGACCCAGACCGTCGGGCACGGGCACCACGACAGACGCCTTCACGTTCACCAGTTCGGCTGCGCTGCCGCCGGATTGGCCCCAGGCAACTCGGTCGCCGACGGCGAAATCTGCCACGCCGTCACCGACAGCCACGACCTCGCCGGCAGCCTCCTCGCCCAGGACGAACGGGGTGTCACCGGCGTAGACGCCCTGCCGCTTGTAGACGTCGATGAAGTTGACTCCGATGGCGGCCACCTGCACCTGGATCTCGTCCGGCCCGGGCGGTACGACATCGACGTCCTGCACTGCGAGAACGGATCGGTCGCCGTGTTCGGTCACCATGAGTGCGCGCGTCATGTGTTCACTCTATGGCCGCGATGCCGACGAATCCTTCCCCGGAGTCGGAAGGCTGGTCATACTGGCCGACAGCCGTCTCGGTGCCGATGAGGTTGTCGCGCAGCGGTGTTCCGAACGGCTTCATGCTCTCGGCAGAAAAGGGCAAGGAGCGACTGCTGCTCGAACTCGCCTACGAGATCGAACAAGCGCGACCCTTCCTGCGCATCCAGGACGCGGCGCCGGTCTCCGCCGACGCCGGCCGCTGAGTCACTCGAAGGGCGTGGGATCGCCGGCACCGACCCGGACGATCTCGGGGTAGCCGGACGCGAAGTCCACGACGGTGGTCGGTTCGGTGCCGCACTCCCCGCTGTCGATGACGGCGTCCACCTCGTGATCGAGGCGATCCTTGATCGACCAGCCGTCGACCATCGGTTCGTCCTCACCGGGTAGCAACAGGGTGCTGGTCAGCAGCGGTTCGCCGAGGGCGCTGAGCAACGAGTGCACCACCGGGTGACTCGGAATGCGCACCCCGACGGTCTTCTTCTTGGCGTGCATGAACCTTCGCGGCACCTCGGAGGTGGCCGGCAGGATGAAGGTGTACTGGCCCGGCGTCGCGGCCTTCAGCGCACGGAACACCTTGTTGTCGATGATCACGAACTGGCCGAGCTGT
Source organism: Yimella lutea (assembly GCF_006715095.1). Taxonomy (NCBI): domain Bacteria; kingdom Bacillati; phylum Actinomycetota; class Actinomycetes; order Micrococcales; family Dermacoccaceae; genus Yimella; species Yimella lutea. The sequence goes on along the minus strand of NZ_VFMO01000001.1, from coordinate 2,241,356 downwards.
GCGAAGTCGTGACACATCAGCGTGAAGTGGTGCTTGTCGTCCAGCTGCCGGATGCGCATGATCCGATCCTTCGCGTCGGCATTGCCGAGCATCGCACCGAGCGCGAAGCAGGAGTCTGTCGGATATGCGATCAGGCCGCCGTCGCGCAGGATGTCGACCGCCTGATTGATGCTGCGCGGCTGCGGGTCGACCGGGTGGACGTCGTAATAGCGGGCCATGCCGCAAATTTACGCCGGGTCGCCCCACTTGGCGGCCAGGGCGCGAACGACCTTCAGGTCGCGGGTGGTCGCCGGCCCGACCAGCTTCTCGATACGCGCATTGGAGATCTTCGCCTGGTGCGCAGATTTCGCCAACCACCAATGGATTTCGTCACCGTCGACCATCAGTCGCTCGCCGTCGACCTCCCAGCCGCCGATCGTCCGCGCGGTATCGGACGACGGCGTCTCGACGCAGAACGTCACATAGCGACTCTGCACACCGCCGATGGGATCGGGCAATGCATCGGCGTAGGCAGCGATCCTGCTCAGTCGATCCGGTGTTCGGAGCACCACCGGGACAGGGAAGCCGAACTCGTCCTCGATCAGGCGCTCGAGCGTGGCGACGATCTTCGCGCGGCTGCGCATGGCCGTCCTGAACCGGATGTTTCCTGACTGGATGTGGGTTTCGACGTCATCGAAACCGTTGTCGGACAGCAGCTTTCGCAGCTGCTCCATCTTCACCCAACGCGGCGCGACGTTCACCGCTCGCAGGAACGCGATGTGGACCGCCATCGAGGCTCAGCGGCCCTCGGCGATGTCCATCGTCACCGGTGCGCCGAGCTGAACGGTCCGGCTGACCGTGCAGAGACGGTCGTGCGACTGCTGCACCGAATCGGGCAGCACCTTGCGAGCGGCATCGCCTGCCTCGCCCTCGGGGAACGTGACCTCGAACCGCACCGTGATCGGCCCCATGTGGTTGTGCTGTTCGTCGCGCAGCTTCTCCCCCGACGCCGTCACCTCGAAGGTGTCGGGTTCGCTGCGACGGCTGGTGAAGATGTCGACGTCGATGGCCGAGCAACCGGCGATCGAGGCCAACAGAAGCTCGACCGGCGTGAACTGGTCGTCACCGCCGCTGCCGAAGTCGAGGATGCCGCCGCGGGCGTTGGTCGCGCGGAACTTGCCGGCGGACGTCCGGACGATGGAGACCGAGCGCATGGCGTCGTTGTTCGTCATGCTGCCAAGCCTGCCACTAGCGTGGCGGCCATGAGCCAACCGGTGGAGCACAGCCTCGTCCTGATCCGACACGGCCAGACCGAGTGGTCCCGCACCGGCCAGCACACCGGCACCACCGACATGCCGCTGTTGCCCGACGGCGAAGCGGACGCCCGCCGGATGGCCGACTTCCTGGCCGACATGAACTTCGTCGGCGCGTTCAGTTCACCGATGCAACGGGCCGTCCGGACGGCGGAACTGGCCGGTCTGCGCGATGTCGAGATCGCGCCCGAACTTCGTGAATGGGACTACGGCGGCTACGAAGGCATGACCACGCCGCAGATCCGCGAGCAGGTCGGTGATCCGACGTGGGAGGTCTTCAAGGACGGTGTCGTCCCGGGCAAGACTCCCGGCGAGTCCGTGTGGGACGTCGCCGCCCGTGTCTCCCACGTCCTGGCGAAGGTGACGCCGATGATCGACGAAGGCAACGTTGCGCTGGTCGCCCACGGTCACTCGTTGCGCATCCTGGCATCGGTGTTCCTGCAGATGAGTCCCCGCTTCGGCGCCCGTCTGCTGCTGGGTGCCGGCTCGATCTCGATGCTCGGCTTCCACCACGGTCAGCCGACCATCCAGGTGTGGAACCACCAGATCAAGGACTGATCAGGCCACCGCAATCCGTGCACCCTGCGGTGATCGGCGCACCTTGGGACGTGCGCCGATCACGAGAGACCGCGCGGATCCTGGGCCGGCTGCGCCGTCCGATTCTCAGGGCAGCTGCCAGGTGTGCACGGGCTCGTTCGCGCTCATGCCGACCAGGTAACGCTCCATCATGGCGACCAGTGCGTCGTGTCGCGACAGTCCTTGTTCCTCGAGCTTGTTCACGCAGGCGATCTGCCAGGTCGCCCCGTTGACGCCGGCGCGGCAGCGGTCCTCGACGACACCGAGGTAACGGTCGCGCACCGCCTGCGAGACCCCCCACTTCTCCAGACCCTCGTGTGCGAGCGGCAGCAGATGGCGCAGGATCAGTTCGTCCGCAGCGACTTCGCCGAAGCCCGGCCAGTAGACCTTCGCGTCGATGCCTCGGCGAGCGCATTGCGAGAAGTTCTCGTTAGCTGCCGCGAAGCTCATCCGGGTCCACACCGGACGCTCGTCCTCCGCCAATATACGCACCACGCCGTAGTAGAAGGCAGAATTGGCGATGGTGTCGACGATGGTCGGCCCGGCCGGCAGCACGCGGTTCTCGACCCGCAGGTGGGGGCGCCCGCCGACGATGTCGTAGATCGGGCGGTTCCAACGGTAGACCGTGCCGTTGTGCAGGCGCAGTTCGGACAGGTCGGGAGCTTCCCCCTTTTCGAAGAGTGCGACCGGGTCCTCGTCGCTGCACTCGGGCAACAGCGCCGGGAAGTACCGGACGTTCTCCTCGAACAGGTCGAAGATCGAGGTGATCCACCGCTCGCCGAACCAGACGCGGGGACGAACACCCTGATTCTTGAGCTCGACACTGCGGGTGTCGGTCGCCTGCTTGAACAGCGGGATGCGTGTCTCGTGCCACAGCTGCTTGCCGAAGAAGAACGGTGAGTTCGCGCCGAGCGCGAGCTGGACGCCCGAAACGGCCTGTGCCGCATTCCAATACGCGGCGAACTGCAGCGGCTTCACCTGCAGGTGCAACTGCACGGAGGTACACGCCGACTCCGGCGCGATCGAATCGGCGTAGGTCGCCAGGCGCTCGCCGGTGGGGCCCTCGATGTCGATGAAGAGATCCTCGCCGCGCGCGTTGAAGATCGCCTCGTTCAGGGCTGCGTACCGGGTGTTCGCGCTCATCCACTCGGTGTGGAAGTGGTCGGGCATGATCGTCGGCAGGATGCCGATCGTGACGATGCGGGCGCCGGCTTCCTCGGCCAGACCGGCGGCGCGGTTGAGGCTGGCCCGGAGGTCCTGCTCGAGCTTGAGAGCTTCCTCGCCCGGCATCGGACGCGGGCTCACGTTGAGCTCGATGTTGTATTGGCCGAGTTCGGTCTGGTAGTCGGCGTCGTGGATCTTCTCCAGCACCGCCGCATTGTTCATCGTCGGCTGCATCTGGCCGTCGACGAGGTTCATCTCGATCTCCATGCCGGTCAGTTGTCGGTCGAACTCGAAGCCACGGGTGTGCAGCATGCGTTCGAAGACGTCGAGATCCTGACGGACTTTCTCGCGGTAACGCTGTCGTTCTTCGCGGGTGTAACTCGTACCTGCGATGTCGGATCCCATGACCCACCCCTTCGTCGAATGCTGCGCCCAAAACTAACCACAGGAGGCACTACCCGTAGGGCTGTTCGCCCGCTGGACTTCGCAGGAATATTCAGGCGACGGACGTCCGCTTGCCCGGCAACCGGACCCCGACCCGTGTTGGTCGGTGAGGTTGTCGGTGGTGCCACCTAATCTCGCACCATGCGCTTGCTCCACACCTCCGACTGGCACCTGGGCCGGTCCTTCCATGGGGTCGGGCTGCTCGATGCCCAGCGCGCATTTCTGCAGCACCTGGTCGAGGTCGTTCGGTCCGAGCGCGTCGACGCACTGCTGGTGTCGGGCGACATCTACGACCGTGCTCTCCCCTCTCCCGACACAGTCGCCGTACTGGACGATGCGCTGGTCGCCCTGTCGGAGGCCGGCACCAGCGTGATCCTGTCCAGCGGCAATCACGACTCCGCCCGGCGGCTCGGTTTCGGTGCCCGGCTGCTGTCCCGCGTCGGGTTGCACATCGTCACCGATCTGTCGCAGATCGGTTCACCCATCGTGGTGGGCGACACCGCGATCCACGCCCTCCCCTACCTCGAACCTGCTGTTGCGGCCGAGGCGCTCGGTGCCACCGAGCGCACCCACGCGGGAGTGATGCGAGCGGCGCTGTCCCGCGTCCGCGAACACCCGGGGGCCGCACGCACGGTCGTGATGGCCCATTCCTTCGTCGCGGGCGCGACGACCAGCGACTCCGAGCGTGATGTGTCGGTCGGCGGGCTCGGAGTCGTCCCCGTCGAGGTCTTCGACGACATCGACTACGTGGCGCTGGGACACTTGCACCGGCCGCAGGTGCTGCGCGACAACGTCCGTTACAGCGGGTCGCCGATGCCGTTCTCGTTCAGCGAGGCCGGCCACCCGAAGTCGTCCACGCTGGTCGACCTCGACGCCGGCACCTACGAACAGATCCCCACGCCGGTGTTCCGCGGCCTGGCCCGCTTGCGGGGCGAACTCGAAGAACTCCTCGACGACCCGTCGTTGGATCATGCGCAGGACGCCTGGTGCGAGGTCACACTGACCGACGCGCTGCAGCCGGTCGCCGCCATGGAGCGAATCCGTGGCCGTTTCCCGCATACGTTGTCGCTGCATTTCGACAGACCGGTGCGGGCGGACTCCGGCCAGTCCTACGTCCAACGCCTGCACGCCAAGGCCGACGTCGAGGTCTGCTGCGACTTCGTCGAGCACGTCCGTTCCACCCCGGTGGACGAGGCCGAGCAGGCGCTGCTGCAGGAAGGTCTCGGCGCGATCCGGGTCGCTCGCGCCGGCAAGGACGACGAAGGTGTCGCCGACCGGCGAGCGGGTGTGGCGTGAAACTGCACCTCCTCGAGCTGCGGGCGTTCGGTCCGTTCGGCGACACCGAGACAATCGACTTCGATGCCCTCGGGGCGCACGGGTTGTTCCTCATGCACGGTCCGACCGGAAGCGGCAAGACGAGCGTGCTGGATGCCATCAGTTTCGCGATCTTCTCCACCGTCCCCGGAGCACGTCGCTCGCAGGCCGAGCGGCTGGCCAGCGACCACGCCCGTCCCGGCGTCACACCGGAGGTGGCACTGGAGTTCACCGTGGCCGGCCGCCGCCTGCGCGTCACGCGCTCCCCGCGCTATTTCGCGGTGAAGAAGCGCGGCACCGGCCGAGTCCAACGACCGGCGAAGGTGCTGCTGCAGGAACGCACCGGCACCGGGTGGAGCACGTTGAGTACGCGCGCCGACGAGGTTGCAGAAGTGCTCGACGAACTCATCGGCCTCGGCGCGCAACAGTTCGCTCAGGTCGTGCTGTTGCCGCAGGGTGAGTTCGCGGCGTTCCTTCGGGCGAAGGCCGACGACCGCGCCGATCTGCTGCGCAAGCTGTTCGACATCTCCCGATTCAGTGACCTCGAGCAGTGGCTCGTCGACACCCGCCGCTCCGTACGCGCGGCCATCGACGCGAAGGACGCGCAGATTCGCACGGCGGTCGTGCGGGCCGAGGAGTCGCTCGTCGACCTTGCCCCGCAGATCGAACAATGGCGTGAGTTGTCCGTCTGCGCGCTGCCGACGGTCATCGAGTCGACGCGGGAGCACACCTCCGAGCGCCTCACCCACGCGCTCGCGGCCACCGATGCCACCAGCGCCGCGCTCGAGAACGCGACACAGCAGGTCGATCAAGAGACCACACTCGCCCGTTTGCAGCAGCAGGGCGCACGGGCCGGGCAGGTGTGGCAGGCCTGGGAGGAGGGTGCTGACCAACGGGCTGCGCTGCAGCAGCGCCTGGATCGACACGTGTGCGCGACGCGCGTGCAGGGGGCGATCCGCGCACTCGAGCGTGCCCGCGTCCGTGAGCAGCAGGCGCAAACCGCCCTCGCGCGGGTCACCGGCGAACTCGCCGAACTCACCACTGCCCCCGAGCAACTACGTGTGAGCGTCGCCCAGGCCGAGCCCGCCCTGGCACAGGCGGCCGAGGCAGCACGCATCCTCGACCGCGCCGAACGCACGCTGCCCGCGGTCGTCACGACGCTGAATGCCGCCGAGGCGGCCAAGGAAACTGTTCGCACCGCGCAGCGCCAGGTTGCCGAACGACTCCAAGTACTGGCGACCACGGCCCTCGCAGCCGGCCAGACGATCGACACCGTTGCCGATCTCGAACGCCGTGAACTCGTCCTCGCCGAGTGGCAGCAGGCTCGCGACCGAGTCGCGTCGGCGACGAAGATCCTGAGTGCCGCGCAGCGGTCCCTGGAGGCAGCTCGCACCGTATTCCTGGACGCGGAACGCGCTGCCGTCGACCTACGGGTACGACGCCTCGCCGGATTTGCCGGCGAACTCGCAGAAGGCCTGGTGACCGGTGACCCGTGTCCTGTCTGCGGCTCCTGCGAACACCCCGCACCCGCGTCGTCCGCTTCGATCGTGCGCCAGGACGACATCGACCGTGCCGAAGCCGAGGCCGCGACCCGCCGCAAGGAGTACGACGAAGCCGGCCGTCGGGCTGCGGCTGCCCGGGGCACGACCGAGACATCGCAGAGCGCGCTCGAACTGATCCAGGTGCGCTGGTGCGAACTCGCCGCCGAAACCCTCGATGAATCGACCGCGGCCACGATCCGCGCCGAGGTGCAGCGCCGACGCTCGTCGGTCGACCGGGCCGAGGCGGTGCTCGCCTCATGCGAACAGCAGAAGGTGGACCTCACCCACCGCGCCGAACAACTGCAGCACGAGGAGAAGCAGGCCGACGAGTCAGCCATCCGCGCGACCACCGAACGCGACTCGTTGCAGACCCAGGCCGCCGACGCCCGCACTCGTCGCGACGATTGCCTCGCCACCCACGACGAGCTGTGTCCCTGCCGTGCGACCTCGGAGCACGACGACGAGCGCGTCGAGTCGATCGTCCTGGTCCACAAGGCATTGTCCTCGAAACTTCAGCAGTGGGCCGAACTGTCCCGGCAGGCCGAGGACGCAGGCTCGACCGCCGAGGACTGCTCGCAGGAGCTGAACCGTCAACTGGACGATGAAGGTTTCTTAGACGCCGCAGAAGCCGTAACGGCGCGGATTGCCGCTCCGGAGGAAGCCGAACTACGTCGTCAGCTGGAACACGCCCACAACCTGGCCCAGCAAGCACGTGGCGTGCTCGATCAGCCCGAGGTCCAAGAGGCGATGGCGCAGACGCCGGCAGATCCCGCGGCCGCTGCAGCGCGACGCCGGGCCGCCCTCGAGGAGAACAAGAAGGCGCAATCGGTCTTCGAGTACGCCAAGCGGGCGACGGGCAGTCTCGAGCGGCTCGGCGAGGACGTCCGACAGCATCTCGCGCAGTCCGAGGCCGACCGAGAACGACTTCCGGCCCTTGACCGGCTCGCCGACCTGGTCTCCGGCGCGGGCGACAACGCGCTGCACATGCGGTTGTCGGCCTACGTGCTGGCCGCACGCCTCGAACACGTCACCACACTGGCCAATCACCAGCTCACGATCATGTCCGGTGGCCGCTACCAACTCGAACACACCGACGCGAAAGCCAAGGGCGGCGCCCGCAGTGGTCTCGGCCTGCAGGTGCTCGACTCCTGGACCGGCACCTCCCGGGACACCGCATCACTGTCCGGCGGCGAGACGTTCATGGTGTCCCTCGCCCTGGCGCTCGCGCTCGGCCAGGCCGTCCTGCACGAGGCCGGTGGCCGACCGCTGCAGACACTGCTCGTCGACGAAGGATTCGGCAGCCTTGACGACGAGTCGCTCGAGCTGGTGATGCAGGTGCTCGACGAGTTGCGATCGGGCGGTCGCACGGTGGGCATCGTCAGTCACGTGAGCGAGTTGCGAACGCGGGTGCCGGCGCAGATCCGCGTGCACAAGACCGAGCAGGGCTCACGGGTCGAGGTGCTTGTCGGCGATGCGGGCTCAGCCGCCTGACCCGCTGTGGAAAGCTGACCGCATGCGCACCGTTCGCCAGTCCCGCAAGCTCCAGGGAGTTCGCTACGACGTCCGTGGCCCGATCCTCGTCGAGGCTCAGCGTCTCGAAGCCGAGGGTCACCGCATCCTGAAGCTCAACATCGGCAACACTGCCCCGTTCGGTTTCGAGGCGCCGGAGGCGATCGTCGCCGACATGGTGCAGTCACTCCCCGATGCGCAGGGGTACAGCGACTCGCGCGGCATCTACAGCGCACGCACCGCCGTCGCGCAGTACTACCAGTCGCGCGGCTTCCGCGACGCGGTCGTCGACGACGTGTTCATCGGCAACGGCGTCTCCGAGCTGATCAACATGGTGCTGCAGACATTCATCGATGACGGCAACGAGATCCTCGTCCCGGCACCCGACTACCCGCTGTGGACCGGAGCGGTCACCCTCTGCGGCGGCGTGCCGGTGCACTACCGGTGCGACGAGGAGAACGGCTGGAATCCCGACCTTGAGGACATCGAGTCGAAGATCACCGACAACACCCACGCCTTGGTGATCATCAACCCGAACAACCCGACGGGCGCCGTCTACTCCCCCGACATCGTCAAGGGACTCATCGACATCGCGCGCCGCCACGATCTGGTGGTCATGGCCGACGAGATCTACGAGAAGATCATCTTCGACGACGCCCAGCACCACCATGCCGCGACGTACGCGGGCGACGACGTCCTGTGCCTGACCTTCAGCGGACTGTCGAAGGCCTACCGAGTCTGTGGCTACCGGGCCGGCTGGGTCTACATCACCGGCCCCAAGCACCTGGCCACCGACTTCCTCGAAGGCCTCACCTTGCTCGCCAACATGCGCATGTGCGCAAACGTCCCCGCGCAGCACGCGATCCAGACGGCGCTCGGCGGCTACCAGTCGGTCAACGAACTGATCGTGCCCGGCGGACGTTTCTACGAGCAGTCGAAGCTGGCCTCCCGGTTGCTGAACGAGATCCCGGGCGTGAGCTGCGTCGAACCCGAAGGCGCTCTGTACTGCTTCCCGCGCCTCGACCCGGACGTGTACCCGATCAAGGACGACGAACAGTTCGTGATCGACCTGTTGCGCGCGAAAAAGATCCTGGTCACCCATGGCACCGGATTCAACTGGTTCGAGCCCGACCACTTCCGCCTGGTCACCTTGCCCGACGTCGAAGTGCTGACCGAGGCGATCGGCCGGATCGACGAGTTCCTGGCAACGATGCGCTGACCGCCGGTGCAGGCGACATGGCGAAGGGCGCCGGCACACGTCTGTTCCGGCGCCCTTCGCGTTTCGTCACGAGCCCGAGGGGGGAGCCGCGCTCGTCGTTGAAGTGCTCGACGAAGCTGCGGGTGCCGAGTCGGCCGTACTCGGGGGGACAACAAATGGCGGGTCACAACATTTCGCTGCGACCCGCCACCGGCTGTGCTATGCGCTGATCAGTCCTCGTACGCCTCCGGCGCCGGGCAGGAACAGATCAGGTTGCGGTCACCGTAGGCACCGTCGATACGACGGACCGGAGCCCAGTACTTGCGCATCGGGTCGACACCTTCGGGGTAGGCGGCGTCCTTGCGCGAGTACTTGTAGTCCCATTCGCCGGCGAGGCTGATGGCCGTGTGCGGCGCGTTGCGCAGCACACTGTCCTCGGCGGCGATCGTGCCGTCCATGACGTCCTGGATCTCGCCTCGGATCGCGATCATCGCATCACAGAACCGGTCGAGTTCGAATTTGCTCTCGGACTCGGTCGGCTCGACCATCAGCGTGCCCGCGACCGGGAACGACATCGTCGGCGCGTGGAAGCCGTAGTCGATCAGTCGCTTGGCGACGTCGTCGACGGTGATGCCGGAGTCCTTCGTGAGGCCACGCAGATCCAGGATGCACTCGTGCGCGACGAGGTCGCCCTCGCCGGTGTAGAGCACCGGGTAGTGCTCGTTCAGTCGGCTCGCGACGTAGTTCGCGTTGACGACCGCCGCGTTGGTGGCGTCGGTCAGACCGGCCCCACCCATCAACCGGACGTAGGCCCACGAGATCGGCAGGATGGACGCCGACCCGAACGGTGCAGCCGAGATCGGACCCACACCGGTGTCGGGTCCGGCGTGCGAGGACAGTGGGTGGTTGGGCAGGTACGGCGCGAGGTGTGAGCGCACCGCGACCGGACCGACGCCCGGGCCGCCACCACCGTGCGGGATGCAGAAGGTCTTGTGCAGGTTCAGGTGGGAGACATCGCCGCCGAACACACCCGGTTGCGCGAGACCGACGAGCGCATTGAGGTTGGCGCCGTCCACGTAGACCTGACCACCCGCCTCGTGCACAAGGTCACACAGTTCGGTGATGGTGTCCTCGTACACGCCGTGTGTCGAGGGGTAGGTCACCATGATCGCGGCGAGGTTCTCGCCGTGCTGCTTGAGCTTCATCTTCAGATCGTCCATGTCGACCTCACCCGTCGGTGCGGTCTTGACGACGACGACCTTCAGCCCGGCCATCGCGGCGGATGCGGCATTGGTGCCGTGCGCGGACGCCGGGATCAGGCAGACATTGCGATGCCCGTTGCCGTTGGCCTCGTGATAGGCGTGGATCGCCAGCAGACCGGCGAACTCACCCTGCGATCCGGCGTTTGGCTGCAGCGACACCGAGTCGTACCCGGTGATGGCACACAGCCACTGCTCCAGCTCGTCGATGAGTTCACGGATGCCCTCGGTCTGCTCGGCCGGCGCGAACGGGTGCAGGTTCGCGAACTCCGGCCAGGTGACCGCCTCCATCTCGGTGGTGGCGTTGAGCTTCATGGTGCACGAACCGAGCGGGATCATCCCGCGGTCGAGCGCGTAGTCGCGATCGGCGAGCCCACGCAAGTAGCGCAGCATCTCGGTCTCGCTGTGGTGAGTGTTGAACACCGGGTGCTCAAGGAACTCCGACTCGCGCACTAGGCTCTTGGCCCATGTCGGCTCACCATCGGCGGGCACTGGCGCATTCACGCCGAAAGCTGCTGCGACAGCAGCGAGTTCGGGCTCGGTGGTGGTCTCGTCGACGCTGACGCTCACGTGGTCGGCATCGACCCGCCACACGTTGATACCGCGCTCACGGGCTGCCTCGACGACACCGTCGGCGCTGCCGTTCACCACCGCGGTGACGGTGTCGAAGAAGCTGTCGGCGACCAGTTCCACGCCCCCGGCACGCAGCGCCGCGGCCAGACCGACGGCCTTGCCGTGCACGGAGCGCGCGATGCGGCGCAGCCCGTCCGGGCCGTGGTAGACGGCGTACATCGACGCCATCACGGCGAGCAGTACCTGTGCGGTGCAGATGTTGCTGGTCGCCTTCTCGCGGCGGATGTGCTGTTCGCGGGTCTGCAGCGCAAGACGGAAGGCCTGGGCGCCGTCGGCGTCGACAGAGACTCCGACCAGGCGTCCAGGCAGATTGCGTTCGAGACCTTCGCGCACGCTCATGTAACCGGCGTGCGGGCCACCGAACCCCATGGGCACACCGAAGCGCTGGCTCGTGCCGACAGCGATGTCGGCGCCCCACTCCCCCGGCGACTTCAGCAAGGTGAGCGCGAGCAGGTCGGCCGCAGCGGTCACGAGCGCACCGGCGTCGTGCGCGGCGCAGGCCACGTTGCTCCAGTCGACGATCTCGCCGTTCGCGGACGGGTACTGGACGACGACGCCGAACACCTTGCGGCCACCGGCGAACTCTTCGAGGTCCTTCGCGGACGTGACCTTGCGCAGGTCGGCGATGACGACGTCGATGCCGACAGCGTCGGCTCTGGTCTCGGTCACCGCGATGGACTGCGGCAGCACCTGTGCGTCGATGAGCAGAACGGAGTCGTCCTTGGCGCGGGTGGCTCGGTGCATCAGCGCCATCGCCTCGGCGACGGCCGTGCCCTCGTCCAACAGGCTGGCGGACGACGTGGTCAGGCCCGTCAGGTCGGCCACGACGGTCTGGAAGTTGAGCAGCGCCTCCAGCCGTCCCTGGGAGATCTCGGGCTGGTAGGGCGTGTACGCGGTGTACCAGGCCGGGTTCTCCAGGATGTTGCGGCGGATGACGCCCGGCGTGTGCGTGCCGTAGTAACCCAGACCGATCATCGAGGTGAGCACGCGGTTGCGGCTCGCCTTCTCGCGGAGTTCGGCGATGACCGCCGCCTCGCTGGTGGCGGCCTCGACCGCCAGCGCGTCCGAGGTGCGGATCGTCTGCGGGATCGCCTTGTCGACCAGAGCCTCCACGTCGGCGTACCCGATGGCCTGCAACATCTCTTCCAGCTCCTCCTGCGAGGGACCGATGTGGCGACCGACGAAATCCGGCGTCGAACTCGACATGCTGTGCGTCATGCTCTTCCTTCGGGGCGAGGTACGGGTTCGCCTCCCCATCTGTCGGCGCTTGCCTTCAGATTCGCCTCGTCCGGGCGGTCCGGTGGCCTGAGAGGTTCTGGGGAGAATTGCACCTTCGGCGCCACCACCACTGCGGCGGGGGACTCTCCCGCCCGGTGTCGTGAGCTGGGCAACAAAATAGCACCGGGCGCTCGAGGCGCCCGGTGCTGGTTGCTGTTGTTCGACGTGTCCGGCGAGGGGGTCCTCAGACCGCCGCGCGGCGTTCGCGACGTCCGCGCAGCTCGTCACCGGGATGGTCGGCGATCGTCTCGGCGTCGGGACGCTCGGACGGCAACTCGGACAGCGAGCCTTCGACCTCGCGCCAGACCGAGCCCAGCGCGATACCGAAGACGCCCTGGCCGCCGCGCATCAGGTCGATGACCTGGTCGTCGGAGGTGCACTCGTAGACGCTCGCACCATCGGACATCAAGGTGATAGTGGCCAGGTCGTCGACACCGTGGTCGCGCAGTGCGGCGACGGCAATACGGATCTGCTGCAGGGACACACCGGTGTCGAGCAACCGCTTGACGACCTTGAGCACCAGGATGTCGCGAAAGCTGTAGAGCCGGTGGTTGCCCGATCCGGACGGGTTGCGCACCGACGGCTCGACCAAGCCGGTGCGGGCCCAGTAGTCGAGTTGGCGGTAGGTGACGCCGGCCGCGCGGCAGGCTGCGGGACCGCGGTAGCCCAGCTGCTCGTCGTCCGGCAGGTCGATGCCGTCGACGACGGGAGCTTCCAGCGGAGCCGGAGCCCGGGAGCCTTCGGGCTGCACATCTGCGCGTGCCATGGCTACCTCTTCCTCGTGAATGTCAACTGCACGCCTGCGCGTGCCTGGGATTGAAGGTACGACCGACCCCCACGAGCGTCAACGAAGTCGCTCGGCGTGTCGCGGGTGAACTCCAGGTCGGTCGAAACCTTCAACATGTAGTTCATAGTTAATCCTTGCCGCCCTCGGGCCCGCCGGATTCCTCGCCGTCGTCCTCGAAGTCCTCGGCCGAGACGTTGTCGAGGAACTCGCGGAACTTCTCGACCTCGTCCTCTTCCTCGAATTCCATTGCGACGCCGATCTCCTCGAGGATGGAGTCGTCGACGTAGACGGGGGCTTCGGCTCGCAGTGCGAGCGCGATGGCGTCCGAGCTACGGGCGTCGATGCGGCGGCCGTCGGCCAGGACGAGTTCGGCGTAGAAGACGCCTTCGTCCATCGAGGTGATGTCGACGTGCCCCAGGCGGGCGCCCAACGTCTCCATCACACTGAGCAGCAGGTCATGCGTGAGCGGGCGCGGCGGTTCCACACCCTCCATGACATGAGCGATCGCCGCAGCTTCGGGCGCACCGATCCAGATCGGAACGCACCGGTTGCCGTCGGCCTCGCGCAGGATCACGATCGGCTTGTTCGTCGGCATCTCGACCCGTACGCCCATCACCTCGACCTGTTTCACGAGGTCAACGCTACCCCTGCAAGCCTGCTCGGACGAGAGCAAGGTGCAACGCGAGACATTCGCGCACGACCTCGGCGGGCTGAGTGTCGCCCGGGCCGAAGGTCAATTGCTGCACGAGAGAGAGTTCGCGGTCGGCCGCCAACCGGAAGGGACGCAGGTGACGTGCATCGATGCCGTGCGCCAGCAGGGCGGACGCGGCACGCGCGATCTGCAGACCGTTCGCGTCGTAGTAGCCGTCTGCGTCGGGCTTCAGGAGGCCGAAGTCGGCCAGCCCGTTCAGCGCCTTGTGGTCGAGTGCGGTGGCAGAGCACACCTCGTCCGCGGACAGGCGTAGGTCGTGCGCCTGTCCCCCGACCAGGTCGGCGACGCTCGGCACAGAGGAGTCATCCTGGACAGCCGGAACCGACGGGCGACCTTCGACCGGCGCGGGCTCCAGTCCGCGGTCGAAGGCATCCAGGGCTTCCCTGATGACCTTCAACGGCCAGAAACGGTCGCGCTGACACCGCAGCACGAAGCGCAGTCGCTCGACGTCTCGCTGGGTGTAGCGCCGGTACCCGCTGCCCGCACGCTGCGGGCTGACTACGCCCTGTGCGTCCAGAAAGCGCACTTTCGAGAGGGACAGATCGGGGAACTCGTCCTGCAACTGCTTCAGGACCGCACCGATCGACAGTGCCGGCTGCTGGGCGGGGTCGGTCACGACCCGTTCACGCGCCGGTGGGCGCGCCGAAGTAGACGAACCGGAACTTGCCGATCTGCACCTCGTCGCCACTGCGCAGCTCGGCTGCGTCGGTGATGTCGCCGTTGACGTAGGTGCCGTTGAGCGACCCCACGTCGACCACGCTGTAGCCGTGCTCACCGCGACGGAACACCGCGTGGCGGCGAGACACGGTGACGTCGTCGAGAAAGATGTCGCTGTCGGTGTGGCGTCCGCTGCCGACCTCTTCGTCGTCGAGCAGGAAACGCGCGCCGGCGTTGGGGCCACGCATCGCGATCAGCAAAGCGGTGCCCGGGCGCAGCGCATCGACCATCGCCTGGTCGGACTGCGAAAGACGCAACTCGCCGACGAACTCAGCCGGCACGACAGCGTCGCCGCCGACGGTGAAGCGCGCGGTGGCGTCACCGGCCGGCTGGCCGTTGCCTGGGTACTGCTGATCGTTCATCCTCGAAGCCTAATCGATCGAAGGAATGTGCTCAGTTGAGCGACGATTTGTACGCCTCGACGTCCTGCAGGTCGTTCACGGACGAAGCGTCGGCGAGCCTCAGCTCGTACATCCAGCCCTCACCGTACGGGTCGGAGTTGACCAGCTCCGGCGTGGCGTCCAACTGCTCGTTGACCGCCGTGACCTCACCCTCGACCGGGGCGTACAGATCGCTCACCGACTTCGTCGACTCGACCTCGCCGCACGAGTCACCTGCGGTGACGGTGTCGCCGACACCCGGCAGGCTCACGTAGACGACGTCGCCCAGTGCGTCCTGTGCGAAAGCGGTGATGCCGATGCGCACGACGCCGTTGCCCTGGTCCTTCACCCACTCGTGGTCGCTGGTGTAACGCAGGTCGGCGGGGTACTCGAGGTCGCTCATCATGCTCCTTGTGGACAGCGCACTGGGTTTACTCGGATGTTTCCGGCTGAGCGTATCCAGGCTCGCTCGCGGGCCGCAATGCGGTCACCGCAATTGACGTCTTCCTCTGCACTGTGGCGGGAATTCCCAACTGCCGCAACGTCTCCAGGACACCTCCGGGGATCGCCAACGCGGTGGACACGGTGTGCGGATCGCCGATGGCGCGCACGACGTACGGGGCCGCGATCGTCTTGCCGTCGACGATCAGCTGACCCTCCATCGACAGCCCGAACCAGGTGCTCGCGACCACGCGGACGTCGTTGATCTGGATCGCCTCCGCGCCGGCGTCGCGCAGCTCCTGGACGGTGTCGAGGATGTTGTTGGGCTGGATCCGGCGTTCGGAGTCGGGGATCCTCATCTCGATGCCCGGCCCCGTGGCGGGAACCGTGCCGGCCAGGATGCCCAGAGCCGCGAGGCGGTCCTCGGCGGCCTTGATCGCGGCCGCGTCGCCGCCACCGGCCCGCAGCGAGTCGCGAGTGCGGGTCAACCGGTTGATCTCCGTGCCGAGCTTGCCGCTCTGCTGGTTGACCCCGTCCAGGAGGGTGACGAGGTCCTCCTGGCGCAGGTTCTCCAGTCCGGACGCCCGGTACTGCTGCACCTGCGTCACCATGCCGAAACCGAGCAGGATCGCGAGCAGAGTGGCCAGCAGGTTCGCCTTCGTCAGGCGGGGACGTCCCATCCGCACCAGCCGGCCCCACCCCTGCAAGGGCTTGGTGACCGGACCTGGTGCGGTGGGTTCAGGTGTCTTGTCGGCGGGATCGCTCATGCGTGGAAGAGGTGTCGGCGGATGGAGGCGACGTTGCTGAAGATACGCAGTCCGAGGACGACCACGACGCCCGTGGACAGTTGCGAGCCGACCCCGAGCTGGTCACCGAGGAAGACGATGAACGACGCGACCAGCACGTTCGACAAGAACGACACGACGAACACCTTGTCGTCGAAGATGCCGTCGAGCACCGCACGGACTGCCCCGAAAACCGCGTCCAGCGCTGCGATGACCGCGATCGGCAGGTACGGCTGGAGCCAGAGCGGGACGTCCGGAGACAGCATGATGCCGATGACGAGACCGGCGACGAGGCCGAGTGCGGGAATCACTGGTTCTCCTTCAATGCACGTGCGTGGTTCAACGAGACCGACGGTGCCGCCGGAATCGTGATGCTCTTGTCGGTCTCGAACTTCGAGGTGATGCCGACCCCCTTGCTCAGGGTGGACAGGTAGTTGCCGCCGGCGTTCTTCTCGAAATCGGCCTTGATGCTGCCAGGGCCGATCACCGAGATCGCGTAGGGCGGCACCAGCGGCCGGAAATTGACCAGGATCGCTTGGCCGGCGAAGCGGACGGCGGTGAGTGAGGTGATCCGTTGACCGTTGATCGAGATGGCCTCCGCACCCGCCTGCCACAGGCCGTTGACCACGATCTGCAGGTCGCTGGAGGTCACGCGTCCGGTGTCGGAACCGGATGTACGCGGATCCCCTTGTGCATCCGTTCCGGCATTCTTGGCGTCGCTCACGGTCAGCACGAAGCCCGAGCCCTTGACGGCGACCGCTCCGGCGATCGCCTCGGCCTCGCGCAGGTCGTCGGTGGTGCCGGTGCGATTACCGCGCTGGAGGGCTGACTCCTGCAGCCGAGCGATATCGGCGTTGAGCGTCTTGACCGTGCCCGAGCGTTGGTCGATCAGCTTCTGGCCGGCGTTGATGCGGGTGACCAGTTCATCGTGCTGCTTCTCCGCGACGCCGAGTGGTACGCGCAGGGCCATGGCGCTGGTCGCGAGCCCGAACCCGATGAGGATCATCGTCAGGATCAGCAACGGCGAGCGATTCATCGGACGCGATTGCGCGCCCGACGCCCGCCGTTTGGCGGCCTCGGCCTCGTACGAGGGATCCAACGGATGCCGGATGACGTCGTTGATCAGGCTCATCGACGCAGCCGGGTCGCGCGGCGGCGCGGGCTCGTCGGGAGTGAGTTCGGGCAATTTGAGCTTGATCATGACCGCGCCGATTGTGGCGCATCGCGGCTGTCGCGCACCATCTGACGCACCTGGACCGCGTACATGATTCCCGCCACCCAGTACAGCGCGGTTCCCCACCAGACGAACGCCCAACCGAGCGGACGCGCCACGTCACCGACCGCGCCGGCCTGCTCCCCGAGCAGCACCAACGGGAAGGCGTAGATGAGGTTGAAGGTGGCCGATTTGCCGATGAATGACACCGGGGGCAGCGGCAGTCGGTGTCGCTGCAGGATCGGACCCAGGCACAGGATGAACAGTTCGCGTGCGAGCAGGATCCACACCAGCCACCACGGAATGATGTCGCGCATGGCGAGCGCGAGGATCGTCGCGAGGATGTAGAGCCGGTCGGCCGCCGGGTCGAGCATCTGGCCGAGCTTGGAGGTCTGACCGAGCATCCGAGCGAGTTTGCCGTCGAGGTAGTCGGTTAAGCCCGCGATCATGAGCACTGCCAGCGCCCACCAGTCGTACTCGGCGAGGATCAGCCAGAAGAACAGCGGGACGCCGAGCAGTCGCAGCAGCGACAGTGCGTTGGGCACTGTCCAGATGCGGTTGCTCACCTCGGCCGTGGTCACGCGCAGAGCCTATGCCGCCGCACCGGCGCGGCCTGCTCAGGCCTGGTGAACCGGCGAGCTCGGGATGAGCACGCGCTCCGGGTGAGAGCAGATCGTGAGTCGCTCGCCGCGGTTGAACGCGATCAGCGTCACTCCGGTCTCCGCCGCTGCGTCGATGGCCAGCTGGGAAGGCGCCGACACACAACTGAGTATGCCGACGCCGGCCATCGCGGCCTTCTGCACGATCTCGAACGAGGCTCGCGACGACACCATGAGGACGTCGTCGGTCACATCGCGATCGTTGATCAACGCCCACCCCAGCACCTTGTCGACCGCGTTGTGCCGCCCGACATCCTCGCGGACCACCACGGTCTCGCCGGCCGCAGTGAACAGTCCGGCCGCGTGGGTGCCCCCGGTCCGACCGAAGGTCTGCTGCTCCTCCGTGAGCTTCTGTGGCAGTGAACGCACCACCCGGACGTCGACCTCGCCACGGATCTCAATCGCACCGACACTGGCGGTGACCGCGTCGATGCTGGCTTTACCGCACAGTCCGCAGCCACCGTGCATCACCAGCGTCCGTTGCGCGTTGATCGGCAGCGGCCGGGGGCCTTCGGCGAGCGTCACGTCGATGACATTCATGGTGTCGGTGTCGGCGCAGTAACGGGCGACGAGGAGGTCGTCCCGGTGGTGGATCAGGCCCTCGCCGAGCAGCAGGCCGTGCACCAGTTCCATGTCGTCGCCCGGCAGTCGCATCGTCACAGTGAGGCTCGTCCCTGCGACCCGGATCTCCAGCGGCTCCTCCACGGCGACCGTCTGCGCGCGCGTCCGGGTGCTGATCTGCTCATCCGCGAAGGACACCTGTGTCATCCGTCGGCGGTCGGTACGCCGTCCCATCAGTTCTCCACATCCAGCGGGTCCGCGACGGCCGAGAGCGCAGCTCGCCTTAGGGTCGAGAAAGTCATGGGGCGAGCGTACGTCGGTGGAGGTTGGCAATCGTGACCGAATTGGAGATCACCTGGCTGGCGGTCGCTGCAGCCATACTCGCGATCTCGGTCGTCATCGTCGCCTGGTTGCGATGGCGGCGCCGTGACCAGGAGTTCGTCGGTCTGACACCCGGCTTGTTCCCGTCCCCGGAACAACGCGTCGGTTCACGTCGCGTCCGCGGCGGGCAGCAGTGGAAGGGCACGGTCGCCGTGTCGTTCACTCCCCCGGCCGGCATCGGGCCCGCGGTCGCTGGAACGATCGTCGACGGCAAGGTGGACGGACGCGACCTGGCCGCCATGCTGGTAGACCTCTCGCTTCGGGGTTTCTTCGCGATCGAACCGATGCAGACCCCCGACGCCGCGCCACTGCCTCAGCCGAACACCGCGACGAGCACGGCGCCGCACCCACCGGCCGGCACGGCGAAGCCGAAGGACTGGCTCTTCGTCAAGAACCCGCAGCAGCCGGCCGACCACCGCCTTTCGCCCGCCGAGCGTCGCATGCTCACTGCTGTTTTCGCCCACGGTTCCACCGTGCGAATGTCCGATCTGAAGGTCAACCTCGGGTTCACGTTGAGGGAAGCGCAGATCGATCTCTACCGCGAGATGATCGATCGTGGGTGGTATCGCAAGCATCCTCGTTCGCGTGCTCGGTGGACCGCAGTTTTCGGCGTGCTGCTGGTGTTCGTCGCCGCGTTGCTGGCCCTCGGCGCGTACGACGCGTGGGAACGCCACAACAGCTTCGTGCCGTTCGCGATACCCGGAGCGATTCTGATCTCTGCCCTACTGCTGCTGTTCACCGGTCCGGGGCGAAGCCCACGGACGGCGGCGGGTACGGCGGCACGGATCCAGACTCTCGGCTTCGAGAAGTACCTGGCCACCGCCGAAGCAGACCAGATCAGACACGAGGAAGCCATCGGGCTGTTCACCCGGTACCTGCCGTTCGCGATCGTCTTCGGACTGGCCGATCGCTGGGCGAAGGTCGTCGGCGAGGCCATCCGCAGTTCGTACGTCCAGGACGGCCTGGACGTCGCCGCTGCGTTCGCCATGGACCCGTGGGCCTGGTACGCGATGAGCGAGATGACCGGGCTCGCTGCCGATGGCATCGGCGCACTGATCGACGCCGGCTCCGCAATGGACGTGTCCGGTGCCGGTCTGATGGACATCAGCGGCGCCTTCGAGGCATTCACCGATTCGGCGTCCGGGATCTTCGACGAAGCAACCGGTTGCCTGGACGGCTGCGACGGTTGCGACGCCGGCTGTTTCGATTTCTGAGCCGCGTGTTCAGAGCCAGCCGCGCCGGCGGAACGACCACCACATGAGTGCCGACCCCACGGCGATCGCGATGGTGCTCCCCCAGACTCCGACCGGTTGGGAGAACCCGGGGTAAGGGACGTTCTGGCCGAACCATCCGGTGATGGCGGTCGGTACGGCGATGATGGCAGCCCAGGCAGCGAGCTTGCGCATCGTCGTGTTCAGCCGTGCGTCCTGCAACGACAGGTTGGTCTCGAACAGCGAAATCACCATGTCACGCAGCGATTCGGTCCACTCTCCGGCCCGCAGGATGTGGTCGTACAGGTCGTCGTACCAGCCGTCGAGTTCGGTGTTGGTGCGTCCGCCGTGACGCAGCAGCCCGTTGACCACCTCACGCATCGGCAGCACGACCCGGCGCAGCGCGACCAGTTCTTTACGTAACGAGTACACCTGCCGCTGGAATGTGTGACCGGTGCGGTCCTGGTCGAACAACACGTCCTCGAGCGACTCGATGTCGTCGTCGAGTTGCTGGATCGTGGCGAAGTGCCCGTCGACGATCGTGTCCATCAGCCCGTAAACCAGAGCGCGCGGACCGAATTTGAGCAGATCGGGGTTCTGGTCCCAGGCGTGCAGCACGGGCGCCATGTCGAAGTCGGATCTACGGAAGGTGACCAGCGCTGCCGGCAGGACGAAGCCGGAGATGCGTTTGATCTGCAGCCGATCCTCGGTGCTGTCCCCCAGTGGCCCGATCAACTTCGCCGTGTTCGCGGTGAAGAACAGATGGTCACCGTGACGAGTCACCTTGGGACGCTCGTTGGGGGCGAATGCGTCCTCGATCTCGGTCGGCGGCAACCGCAGTGCGTCGATCAGTTCGGCGAGGTCGGCAGGGTGCGCATCGACGAAATCGATCCAGGCAAGCCGGTCGGGCTCGTGCAGCGCTTCGATGATCTCGCTGCGGTGGACGGTCTCGGCGATCAGTTCGCCGTCGTGCCAGATCCGGCAGTTGACCTGCTGGCCGTTGCTCGTCGTCACGGGCGTCAGCCTATGACCCACCCGCCGGGACCGTTGCTCCGGACCGCGCTCGTAGGCTCGCCACATGGACTACGAGATCCTCACAAGCACACCGGAGCAGGCACGCCGTCATCGCACCAGCGTGAAGTGGGTCGCGTTCGAACCCGACGTCCTGCCGTTGTGGGTTGCCGAGATGGACGCCGAGCCGTGCGGGGCGGTGGTGGAGGCCATCACCGCCGCCATGCGTCGCGGCGACACCGGGTACGGCTGGGGACCGCGGTACGCCGACGCCGTCGCCGCGTACGCCGCCGACACCTGGCAGTGGTCGATCGACACCGCACGGACCACAGTCGTCGCGGACGTCATGGTCGGCGTCGCCGAGGTCATGCGCGAGGTGACGGATGTCGACGGCTCGATCGTCGTGTCCTCCCCCTGTTACGACTCCTTCCACGGGTTCGTCGACATGCTCGGTCGCCGGCCTCTCGACGCACCGTTGGATTCCGCCGGTCGGCTGGACTTCGAGGCGCTCGGTGCCGCTTTCGAACAAGCGCGTGGCCGCCGAAGCGCCTACCTGCTGTCCAACCCTCAGAACCCGACCGGCACCGTCCACACCGCTGACGAACTCACCCGGCTGGCGGCACTGGCCGCCGAGCACGATGTGACGGTCGTCTCGGACGAGATCCACGCACCGTTGGTGCACCACGGCTCGTACACCCCGTACCTGTCAGTGGACCGTGGGCAGCGCGGGTTCGCCGTGCTGTCGGCGTCGAAGGCATGGAACCTTGCTGCGCTGAAGGCGGCCGCCGTCGTCGCCGGATCGGAGGCAGCGTTCGCACAACTGCACGAGGTGCACACACACGCCGCAAGCCACTTCGGGATCATCGCCCATGTTGCGGCATTCACCGAGGGACGTGACTGGCTCGGTCGGCTGAACCGCGAGCTGGACGCCAATCGCCGATTGCTCGAGGTGCTGATCGCCGAGCATCTTCCGACTATTCGGTACACACCGCCGGCTGCCACGTATCTGGCTTGGTTGGACTGTCGTGCAACTGGATTGGGCGACGATCCGGCCGCCGTGTGGCGGCGTGAAGCGAAGGTGGGCCTGTCCAGCGGCACCAACTACGGACCGGAGACAGGCCGCGGTTTCGCACGGCTCAACTTTGCCACCTCACCGCAGATCCTCACCGAGGCGATCGAGCGGATGGCTTCACTGGATCGGGTCTGACACGCCGGGCAGCATGGACGCGCCTCGTGAGCCAAAAGGGCCCTAGTCTCAGGCGACATCCCTTTGGCCGGAAGGTTCCACATGTACGGGCGAGTCGTTGTAGGGCTCGCGGGCGTATTGCTGGTCGCGAGTACCTCCGGGTGCTCTCTCGGGAGCTCCTCAAGCGCTGCCACGTCGAGCAGGTCGTCGTCCGGCGCCTCCACGCAATCCACCGCGCCGAGACCTACTGCGAGCACGAGCAACACACCGCTGGCCTCGCGGATGGCGTCCGACCTCACGACGATGGTCGAGACGAGGACGATCGGTGGCGCAATCACACCGAAGTCCGTCGTGACCAGCGGTCACGGACTCGCCGTCGCGAACAACATGATGTATTCGCACTCGGCGACGTTCTACGACACACGAACGGGCACCCTCGCGGCAACCGTGGCCGACGACGTCGATCTCTCCACCTTCGGCTTCCCGGAGTTCCCCGGTCGCACGAAGGGTGCTCCGGTGGAGGCCGCCTGGAGCCCTGACGGCCGCTACGCGTATGTCTCGAACTACGTCATGTCCGGTCCGAACCATCGCGATTCCGCCCAGGATTTCTGCGGGCCCGAGAACGGGTACGTCGATTCCTTCGTCTATCGGATCGACACGCAGAAGTCGTTCGCCGTCGATCAAGTGATCCGCGTCGGCGCTGTGCCGAAGTACCTGACGGTGACGCCGGACGGCAGGACCCTGCTGGTCAACAACTGGTGCAGCTGGACGATGAGCGTGATCGACCTGGCCACCGGTCGACAGGTCAAGCAGATTCCATTGCCGAAGAATCCCCGCGGAATGGTTGTCCTGCCCGACTCCAAGACCGCGTACGTCGCCGCGTTCAGCACCCCGAACATCTATCGGGTCGACCTGGACGCAGGCACCTACACGCTGTTCGCGCATGTAGGCCAGGCGGCGCGCCACATCACCATGTCGCCGGACGCGAAGTTCCTCTACGTGGTCTCGTCGCGTGCCAATCACGTCACGAAGGTCGACCGGGATACCGGCGTCGTCCTGGCGACCACACCCACCGAGCGCGAACCCCGGACGATGGCCATCTCCCCCGACGGCAAGGCGCTCTACGTCGTCGACCACTGGGCGAACGTCGCGCAGAAGATCCGCACCAGTGACATGCGGGTGATCCAGACGGTGAAGACCTTCGCGAACCCGATCGGTGTCTCCTACGACTCGGTCACCGGCACCGTGTGGATCGCGAATTACTCCGGCCGGATCCAGGTGTTCGACGACACCTCCCCCGCTGCAGCGGCGTCCTCGGCAGCGCCAGACGCGACGAACTGAAGTAGGACATCTGCCTGAAAGGTCGGCGAAGTCGGGTCCGATTCGGCTCTCCCGCGACGGTCGGCTAGGATTCCGGAGGTTCGGAAACGAGCCGATCGGGCTGTGGCGCAGTTTGGTAGCGCACTTGACTGGGGGTCAAGGGGCCGCAGGTTCAAATCCTGTCAGCCCGACAACGCAAAGGACACCTATGTGTCCCGGAAATCCGGGACACATAGGTGTCCTGTTGCTTTCTCCACCGGTGTCTTTGAGTTGTGGGCCCGAGTGTTGTGGGCCCACAACCGGGCCCACAACGACCTCGGAGGTGCGTGTTGAACCGCGACGAGCCCACAACGACGCCGTCCGACGCGCGACGCCTGCGCCTTGACGGACACGACGGTCCGACGGTGGAGCGGTTTCGGTGGCGAGGTGTCGGACGGGACTCGTCGCACCGTCCGCCCATGAGTAACCAGACACCTTCCAAGAGCGTCATCCTCGCGACGATAGCTCGACTCCAAGAAGACCTTGAGCGAGTCACCAGCATGGTCGTGGCTTCCGTTCCAGACGAGACCGTTGGACCTCCGATCATCCCCCTGACCGACCCGGCGTACACCCTCGCTGATGCGTCAGCCCTCCTCGGCGTTTCCGAGCCGACCTTGCGTCGGCTGATCTCAGAGGGAGAAATCAGTCGCACCCAGGTCGGCCACTCCCCCCGGATTCTGCGATCGGACATTGAGGAATACCTCGAGCGCCACCGCGTCCCGTCCATCGGCCAGGCAAGCTGATGGCCCGCCCGATCAACCCCGAGGGGACATGGACGGTCACCGCCAACAAGAAGCGTCGCCTGAAGCAGTCGTTCCGCCTCGCCGATGGACAGACCGTGCGCAAGAGCTTCACGGCCACAACCAAAGATGCGTGCCGGGACCTGCGCGATGAATGGATGCTCGCCAATGGACTCGACCCGGTCCGACCGACGGCCCCGGCTCGGTCGATGCCGACGCTGGACCAGTGGATCGTCGAGGTCCGACGTACTGACGACCTGAACAACCTGGAGGCGGCTACCGTCTCAGCCGCAGCCAGCTTGTACCGGAACCACCTGAAGTCACAGCTCGGCAATCGTTTGATCGACACCATCACTGCGACAGACGTCGTCGAGCTGCAAATCCACCTCAAGGCCAAAGGCATGTCCGCCAGCACCGTTCGTGCAGTGCACGTCCAGCTCGCAAAGGCGCTCAACCTCGCCGTGCGCCGCGGACACCTCACACGAAATGTCGCGGCCGACGTCGCCAAACCGGCACCCGCCCAGCGTTCACCTCAGCCCTTCTCTCAGACGGAGTTGCTTGCCGTCTGGAACGTCGTCATTCGACACCGAGACTCCGCTCGTTGGGCCGCTCAGCTGATGACCGGGGGCCGCCAGTCCGAATGTCTCGGGTTGGCATGGGGCGACTTCAATCTCGAAGAGAACCGTCTGATCATCAAACGATCTCTGAAGCGAGTCCAGTGGCTGCACGGATGCGACCCGAAGGAGCAGGATCAGCACACCCCCGCGCAATGCCCCCACAAGACGAAGGCCAGCCAGTTCGGAAAGACCAAGTCGGCGGCTGGCGTTCGGGCGATCTGGCTTCCTGATCAGCTCGTTGAAGTGCTGCGAGACTGGCGCGTTGACTGGGAGCGAGCGGCAAAACGCGGAATCTTCGACACCTCGATCCTGTCCGAGCACGGTGGCCTGGTGTTTCCGTCGAGCACTACCGGTGGCGCCCGTGACCATCGCGCCGATGCTCGTCAGTGGCAGGCGATTCTGCACGAAGCCGAAGTGCTGCACCGCGGAACTCACTCCTCGCGTCACACGGTGGCGACACAGTTATTGACCGAAGGAATCGACCCGCGCATCGTGCAGGAGGCACTGGGCTGGTCTGACGGCTCTCAACTTCCCCGGTACCAGCACGTCACCACGTCGCTGACAAAGAAGGCCGGTAAGGCAATCGAAAACCAGTGGGATCAGATCATCGGCCGCGACGCCGACGTCCTGCCGATCCGTCGCGCCGGAACGACCGACGACTGACGGACCGACAAGCAGCGCCCCTCCGGGATTCCGGAAGGGCGCCGCTCTGTTGTCTGGAACGTCAGGCGGTCAGCAAGCCCATACGCCGCGCGATCTCGTAGGTGGTGACCGCGTCGGAGACGACGTACTCGCGCAGCTGCTTCCCGGTGAGCAGGTGCATCTTGGTGCGATCGACCTCTACGGGGTCCAGCCCGTACTCGCTGCGCGCGTGCATCTTGAGCGAGCACCAGCGGCCGGTCCGTTCGCGGGTGAGGAGGGCTACATCGACGTGGTTGGCGCCCAGACCTCGCACGTCGTAACCACCGAGGTAGCCCGGCGTCGGTTCGTACTTGACGGGGATGTCCGGGTTGTGGACCAGCGTCCACGGTGTCTGGATGCCAGGCAGGCCCATCCGCGCGTCAAGGAACGGGAAGTCGAACGCGGAGCCGTTCCAGGTGAGGACCGTGTCGGCGTCGCTGGTGCGCAGCCAGTCCGCCAGGTCGATCAGGAGTGACCTCTCCTCGCCAGACAAGACATGACTGTCGGTGCCGTCGTACATGCTGACGGCGGTGACGGCGGTGATGGCCGGGTCCAGTCCTCGAGAGGTGTAGCCGGCGGCTTTCTCCTTGTCGGTCAGCGGGGATGTGTCGGTCTCGATGTCGAGCGCAATCGCGTTTGCCATATGGGTACGGTGCGACGCACCTCACGATCGAACGAACCTCGGGAGGGTCCGTGCGACGGGATCGGATCTGCGGCAAGGTATGCGTCATGCCGTGCACGAACCAGCAGCCCTCTCTCCCCCGATCGGGAAGGAGGGGCCGGCGCCGGAACGCGACCCGGCCCGAACGACGGTTCGTCCCTGGACAGACCGTGCTGTGGCACTGCCAGCACCAGCGGTGGATCCGCAACTACCGCGCGCACTGATCCGTACCGGCCGTCGGCGAACCAAAGCGACGCTCAGCGGCCTGGCCGGCGCGCTCGAGGTTGAGGGGTGATCCGCCCGGACGGACTACGTCGCACCGTTGCGGTATGGCCGACAACACCAGCTCCGCGTATTACGAACAGGCTGCCGTCGAGGCGCTGGACCGCAACGACTTCGAGCGCGCGAACATCTACGCGCAACTCTCCCAGTCAGCTGCAGTCCGTGAACAGGCCGTGCGACTGATCCCTGTGCTGCGGGACATCCGACTCACCTTGCAGAATCTGCGATGAGTGCCACGATCACCGATGAGCGGCTCCTGGTGTTCTCCTACGCCAAGATCGCGCAGGACACCATCCGCGAGGACATGGTTCAGCGCCACGACCTTCCGTTGTCGGTGCTACTCATCGCGGGACAGGTCGCGCAACTACTCGCCTACGAGAACGACCTGTTCGGTCTCTACCCGAAGCGCGTGGCGCCGACCGGGGACCTGAACACCGTCGCCGACTATCTGCGCTCGGCCTGCGTCGACGCCCTGTTCGATGAGTCGCACCTGACCCACACCGCGATGGACGCCGTCCTTCGCCGCACAGAGGAGTTGATCGAGCATGGCCGCCCGTAACATCCCGATTCCTGAGCCGTACCTTCTCGCGCATTACGGTCGGGCCGTCGTCCTCGGACTGATCGGTGCTTCGGTCGCCCTGTCGCGCGTGCGCTGAGCAACCCGTCGCACCGTCACCGTCATGCGAACCATTCCGCTTCCGGACACCCTCGACGTCCCCATCCCCTACATCACCGAACGACAGGTCAACTGGTCGACATCGTTCAGTGATGGCGCGGCCTACCTGGCGACCTCGCCGATCGCCTGGGCTGTCGCTGTCGTCGTGACACTGGCCTTCTACCGGCTGCTGCGGTCCTGGTTCCGCTGGGCCCGCATGGTTCGTGCGCTGGTTGCTACCGCCATCTCGCTCGCCACGATGGCCGGCTACCTCGGAGTCACGTCGACGGTCGGCGACGGCATCGGCGTCCAGCCCTTCTCCTGGTCCACCGGCACACCCAAGATCAAACACACAGTCAACCAACCAGCCTTGGAGTACCGCGTGATCTCAGCCGCGCGTACCGGCTATGGCGACCGGGTCTTCGACGCCAAGGGCAACTTCAAGAAGGGCTGCACGCTCAAGACCATCGACACCGTCGGACGGAAGGAGGGCGTCGCGCAGGCGTTCAAGATCGCCGCCTACTGCGACGGCAAGCAGGTGCCGCCCAAAGGGTGACCCGGTGCCGTCGCACCGTTTCGGTATGTCCGAGTCTCGCCCCGCTCCCGCCACTCCTACGGGCATGTCTATTCGAACCCATGCCCCTCGCTCCGGCCAGCCGCCTCAGCGCACGACAAGCCGCGCCATCGACCGTGCCCGGCACGACGACGGACGCTTCGCGCCCGAGGTGAAGTCCGAGTCGTCCGCCGACCTCGACTACGGCCAGCCGATGTTGGACGACAGCTGGTCGGACGACAACTACGACTACAACGCCACCCTGCCCAGGTGGCCCTTCGTGAACCCCAAGGACGCCCCGTTCTGACAGCGGCACCACTCAGGCCTAGGTGTTCTGTCCGGAGAGGTTAGGCACGCGGTCGATGGGTGATTGGCCCTTGAGGCTGGTGTGGCCGCGGTGGTGATTGTAGTGATGGAGCCGTTCGGGGTAGGTCGTGTCCCGCGTCAAGAACACGGCCTTGCTCCCCGCCAGGCTTGAGCGCGGGATCCCAGGCGGATGGGCGCGTTCGGCCTGTGGAGATCGGGCGCTATTTCAACAGGACGAGGGCCCAGTGGACGGAGGCCAGGCTGCTGTGCCATTCTCACCGACGATGCTCTCCGACACCGGTGCCCGGGCCACCCCCCGCTCCCGACTCTTGCGTCACCCCGCGCAGACCGTGGTCGCGGCATTCGCGGTGGGCAACACCATCGGCACCCTGCTCCTCATGCTCCCGATGGCACGAACCGGTGATGGAGGCGCACCATTCGTCACCGCACTTTTCACCTCCACAAGTGCAGTGTGTGTCACCGGCCTCGTCACCGTGGACACAGCGACCTACTGGACCGGTTTCGGCCAGGCCGTCATCCTCGGACTCATCCAGGTCGGCGGGTTCGGATTCATGACGATGACCACTTTGCTGGTGCTGTTCATCGGCCGGCGGCTAGGTCTGCGCAGCCGAATCGCAGCGGCTGCCGAAACAAAGAGCGGGGTCGGCGACGTTCGCACCGTCCTAGTGGGAGTCTTCAGAATCACCGTCATCGTCGAGGCAGTCGTCGCTCTTGCCCTGACACTCAGGTTCTGGCTCGGCCACGGCTTCGGCTTCTTGGAGTCTCTGCGACTCGGCGGATTCCACGCAGTGTCGGCCTTCAACAACGCCGGGTTCGCGCTGTTCAGCGACAGCCTCATGAGTTACCTCACCGACCCCTGGATTCAACTCCCGATCGTCGTGGCCATCGTCATCGGCGGCCTCGGATTCCCCGTCCTGCTCGAACTCCTGCGTCGCCGTGCACGCAGGCACTGGTCGTTGCACACCCAACTCACACTTTTCATGACCACGATCCTTCTCGTCGGCGGAACCGTGTTCATGACGCTCAGCGAATGGGGTAATGACGCGACGATCGGAACACTGAATCCAGCGCAGAAGCTGCTGGCCGGCTTCGTCCACGCCGTGCAGCCGCGTACCGCGGGTTTCAATGCCTGGGACTACGGGCAGGCCACCGACGAGACGTTGCTCGGCACAATCATGCTGATGTTCGTCGGAGGTGGATCGGCCGGCACCGCCGGTGGACTGAAGGTCACCACGTTCGTCGTCCTATTCTTCGTCATCGTTGCCGAGGTTCGTGGCGAGCATGATGTGGTCGCGTTCGGCCGGCGGATCGGCGATCGCACTGTGCGGCAGGCCATCACCGTGGCTCTACTGGGGGTTGCTGCCGTTGTGGGATCGACCATGCTCCTCACTCAACTCACCGGTCTGCCCTTCCGCGACGTGCTTTTCGAGACGACGAGTGCCTTCTCGACGGTCGGGTTGTCCACCGGAATCACTGCCCAGGTGCCGGAATCGGGTCAGTTTGTATTGGCTGCCCTGATGTTCCTGGGGAGGTTGGGGCCGGTGACCCTAGTGTCGGCTCTGGCGTTGCGCAAGCGCGGACGCCGATACACCTACCCGGAAGGATGGCCCCTCATTGGCTAAGCGCATCGGAGCTGGCGGCGGAGTCGTCGTCATCGGACTCGGCCGTTTCGGCAAATCTCTTGCGCTGGAGCTAGAGAGTGATGGCATCGAAGTCCTGGGCATCGACGCAGACCCGCGCCCTGTCCAAGCTGTTGCAGGCAGGCTCACCCACGTCGTTCAGGCCGACGCGACCGACGCAGAAGCCATGCGCCAGCTGTCTGTGCATGAGTTCGACCGGGCCGTCGTTGCCATCGGGTCCAGCCTTGAGGCAAGTGTGCTCGCAGCCTTCGTCCTGCGCGGTCTGCACGTACCGCATATCTGGGCCAAGGCAACCACCAAGGCCCAAGCGCAGATCCTCGAGCAGGTCGGGGTTGAGCACGTCGTGCGCCCCGAACATGAAATGGGCCGTCGTACAGCTCACCTCGTGCGCGGCAAGATGCTGGACTACATCGAGTTCGACGATGGATTCGCCATCGTTCGTACACGCCCACCGCGCAGCATTCTCGGCAAGACTCTCGCGGAGGCAGCAGTCCGTTCGAAATGGGGCGTCACGGTCGTCGGCGTCAAGGCCACCGGCAAGGACTTCACCCACGCGACCGCCGAGACGGTGGTCGAGGACGGGCATCTCATCATCGTCTCCGGCGAGCGCCGCAAGGTCGAAGCGTTCTCCAACCAGTAGTGACCGCGAACAATGGACCCTCGCACATCACGTCTTTTCTCAGGTGGCGATGAGGAAAACGCCCGTGTCTGTGCTGTGACCTGCTGATTTGTCGTGGCAGTCGCGATCCGGCGTCCATTGCGCACCCCGCCACTCGCATCCGACACGCCGTAACACTGCGACTGAAACCGGTAGCCAGGTAGCCATACGACGCGTGCGGTAGCCGCTGGAACCGCATATGTGCAAGACGTATCGTACGCGTAGTACGTTCGGCTCACGCCATCAGAACCGGTCAGCTGGACAGATCCCGGCTGCAGCGTAGGTGAGGTCCGACAGTTCGTATCGACCGACGCGCGGGACCATCGCGCCTACCTGGTAGTGACAGGTTTCCCGCAGGTCGGCGGCGACGTCCTCCGCATCGCCCATGCCGTATGGGCGGACTGCTGCTCATAATCGGCCTAGCTGTTCTGTCCGGAGAGGTTAGGCACGCGGTCGATGGGTGATTGGCCCTTGAGGCTGGTGTGGCCGCGGTGGTGATTGTAGTGATGGAGCCATTCGGGGTAGGTCGCACGGCGGTCGGCTTCTGAGGTGTAAGCGCACGCGTAAGCCCATTCCTCCAGCAGGGTCCGGTTGAAACGTTCGACCTTGCCGTTGGTTTGCGGCCGGTAGGGGCGGGTACGGCGGTGTTTGATGCGCGTGCCGAGCGTCTTGGCCCATAACCGGCTGCGGTAGCAGGCGCCGTTGTCGGTCAGGACCGCTTTGACGGTGATGCCATGGCGAGCGAAGAACTGTTGGGCACGCTTCCAGAACGCTGCGGCTGTCTCCTTGCGTTCATCGCTGAGGATCTCTGAGTAGGCCAGCCGGGAGTGGTCATCGACGGCGTGGTGAAGGTAGACGTAGCCACGCGAGGATGATGCGCCCTGACGTGCGGCACGGTCACGGGCCACGCCGGCACGTCGGTCCTGAGCCGAACCGCGTCCGGTGATGCGCCACCCACCGCCGTCGGGGATCTTCCCGAGTTTCTTGATGTCGACATGCACCAGGTCACCGGGTGCCTGGTGTTCATACCGTTGCTTGTCGCGTGAGGATGCCTTGATGCGGGTCCCGGTCGCGGGGTAGGTCCACTTCAGTCGCGGGCAGCCGTACCGGCGCAGCACGTGGTGCACGGTCGAGGGATTCAACCCCAGGTGGTAGGCGATACGGGCCGGACCCCACCGGCGTGTCACCCGCAGGTTGATAATCCGGCGTTCAGTGCGCCGCGGGAACTGGTGGGGACAGTGGTGTGGTCGTGAGGATCGGTCGGTCATCCCGGCCGGGCCATGTTCCCGGTACCGCAACGCCCAGCGGCGTGCGGTCGTGATGCTGACCGAAAACCGTTCAGCAGCATGCGCGTAGGACCACTGCTCATCGACGACGAGCTTGGCCAAGCGGAGCCGGCCAGCCGGTGTGAGCGTCGCGTTAGCGTGGGACATGAAGACCTCCGTGGTGAATGTGGGTGCGTGGTAGCTCCACACCTCACCCGGAGGTCTTCCTCACTTTCCAGTCGACTCGCCGTAACTAACGTCCGTGGACAGAACACCTAGGCGGCCCTTCGTGAACCCCAAGGACGCCCCGTTCTGAGCGACCCGTCGCACCGTTCGTCCATGCACACAAGCACGCGCAGCGTGCCCGGAATCATCATCGGCATCAACGGCAAGGCGTACGCGGGCAAGGACACGCTCGCCGAGCGGCTCATCGCCGCGCTCACTGCGCGCGGTCGGTCGGCTGTGCAGGTCGGCTTCTCCGACTCGATCCGAGTTGAGGCCCAAGCGGCCGTCGATCAGGCAGCTCGCGGTGATGCCGTCGTCGGTCTCAAACCGTCGCAGGCCGCTGAACTCGAACAGCTCATGTGGGCGGCGGCCCCGGACGACTTCGACCTGTCGGTCCGCACCGACTTCCAGCGTGCCGTTCTGCAGCGGTTCGGCATGGGATGGCGCCCTGACGGGTACTGGGCTGCCCGTGTGGTCGAAGACGCGCAGCGCCTGGCCGGTGCCGGGCAGGACGTCCTGCTCACCGGACTACGGTTCCCCGCGGAGACGAACCTGGCGATGGCTGCCGGAGCTACCACGATCCGGCTCGATATCTCCCCCGCTGAGCAAGACCGTCGGGCGGTTGCGCGCGACGGCAAGCCGATGACGGACGAAGCCCGCAATCACCTCGGCGAGATCATCCAGGACGGCCGCGACGATTGGACGTTGCGGATCGGCACCGACACCGCAGACGCCGATGCTGTCTTCCAGACAGCCTGGGCGTACATCGAGCCGATGATCACTGACCGCCGCTCGGCGTAAGCCGACGAACGAACGAACCGTCGCACCGTGGGGACATGATGAACACCACCCCCGCCTACCTCGGCCTCGAAGAATCCGTCGCCGACCTGCACCAAACCGAACACGCCGGCGCCGCCTCCTCCTGCTCCAAGCCGCTGTGCGAATCGTTCAGCGACCTCGCGGGGATGCTGAACGGCGACCGCCAAGACATCGACCGCGACACCCTCGAGTTGACCCTCGACGTCATGGGCTACATGCACCACGACTCCAAGGATCACGACGGAGCGGCCTGGTGCTGCACCGACGAGATCTGCCGGAACATCTCCGAGATTCGGCACAACGCCCTCCTGTGCGTCCCCGGACACCACGCCCTCGTCGCGTAAACGCACGACGAGGCCTACTCACCGCCTGATCTGAGCGGGTACATCCCCGCCATCGACGCGGCCCTGCAGATCAACGGCACCGCCGCGCTGGGTCGAATCGCGAAACAGGCCCAGGGGTAACAGAACAGGGAGCGGAGCGAACGGCACGTCGCACCGTCAAGACATGCCGATCCCTGCCGCACTCACCCTGTACCAAGCCGTCGACGACGTCCACGTCGCGCAGCACACGAACACCGCCGGCGCCTGCGGACACCCGCTGTGTGCCTTCATCGCCCGCCACACCGACTCTCTGGACGCCGTGCACCCGCGCCGATTCGGCGATGACCTGCCGTCGGGGCTGAAGCTCGAACACGTCGAGGTCGCGGTTGAGTCCCACCACGCCGAACAAGGTCACACCGGGGCCGACATGCACTGCATCGACGCCGTCTGCTCGAACCTCGAGGAGATCCGGTGGGTCATGTGGGCCTCGTCCCTGACAGGCGACCAGGACGACGATGCGGCCTGAGTCTCCGAGCCGACCATCTGCCCCATCGTCACCGGAGACTGCCATGACCGACACGAACCTTCTGCCCGAAGTGCTGTCCGCCGCCGTGCGGCGCATCACCGGTGGAGCCGCCGACCAGCCTCGCCCTCCCCAGGCCGACCTGTCCGATCGCATCCAGGACGCCATGCTGTCGGCGACCTCGGTCGCTGCGCAGGGTCCGACTCAAGTTCTCGGCGCAGCGCCCACCGGGTTGGGAAAGTCGCTTGCCTACCTCGCCCCAGCGCTGCTTGCTGCCGCCGAGCGCGGAGAACGCACCGTCATCTCGACCGAGTCTCTGTCGCTGCAGGCACAGGTCGTCGACCGTGACCTTCCGCTGATCGCGCACGCGGTGGAGGACGTCACCGGGTCGCTGCCGACCGGAGCCGTCTTGAAGGGGTGGGGTAACTACGTCTGCGCAGCGACCGTCTCCGCGACGATCGAGGAGATCTCCGACGTCGAGGCCACCACCCCTGAACAGCTCGCCAGCCTGCTTCCCGGTCTGCAGCGACTGACCGAGTTCGCTACCGGACGCAAGGGCATCATCGGCAAGGCGACCGTCCGGGCGTTCCTGCAGGGGCGCACGCCGACGGTGCGCGAGTCGGTCCGGGCCACCAAGGACGCACACGTCCTGATCGGCACAGAGAAGGTTCCCGCGCTGCCGTTGTTCCGGCTGCTGGAGCAAACCTGCGCCACCAACGATCCGGCGCACCACGACATTCACCATCTCGACGTCACCGCCGACCTGTGGGTCCATGCATCCATCACCGCATCCGGTTGCCCCGGCACCGCGAACTGCAACTTCGGCGAGGTCTGCGCACCGGCGGCCAGCCGTAAGGTCGCTGCCGATGCCGACGTCCTGGTGACCAACCACAAGCTGCTGGCGATCCAGGCCACCACCGGGGCTCCCGTGGTGCTGGGATCCAAGCGGTTCGGGATGATCGACCACCTGGTCGTCGATGAGGCCCACGAACTGCCCCGCATCGTCCGCGATACCGGGGCGATCTCAGTTTCCGGCCAGCGCATCCGCTCACTGTCCAAGCGGATCAACCGGATCGTCGTTGACTCCAGCGCCGGTGACGACGGGTTCGCCGTCGCCGAGTCGGTCGACCACGTACTCGCGCAGTACATCGCTGCGCGCGGTGGCCGCGGATCCGCGGTGGTCAATCTGACCGAAAACGACATGCCTCTACAGGACGTCACCGAGCTCATCATCGAGTGGGCGAAGTCCGCGCGAGGAAACCTGCCCGACCCGGCCACGATCAGTCGGCACGCCGAAGCTGCGAAGGTACGACACCTCGCCTCCGACCTGACCGAACTGATCGGGAATGTCGGCAGTGCGAACAAGACCGAGATCGGCACCGCCCGGTGGCTGGACGCCGAGAACCTCGCGGTCAAGATGTCGCCGATCGACGTCGGACCGATGCTGCGGGCCAATCTGTTCAAGGCGACCGCGCACGAACAATGGATCGACGACGGACTGATCGAGGATCACCGTCTCGACCTGGACGGCAGCTACCCGGTGTCGGTGACGATGGTGTCCGCCACCCTGCCCGACGGGTTCGCCCGCCAGGCTGGAATGTCGGTGGCACCGGTGGTCTACGACTCACCGTTCGAGGTGGCATTCGCTGCGTCGGCGCTGTTCGTGCCGGCCATCAACGCCGACGACCTGGCAGCACTCACCGGTCTTGGCGGACGGTTCGTCACCGGTCAGCACGCCGCTTGGGCTGCACCGAAGATCGCCGAGCTGGTCCTCGCCAACGACGGGTCCGCCCTCGTGCTGGCAACGACCAAGACGGCTGGTATCGCCTACGTCGAGCATCTGCGTGCCGCGTTGCGCACGGCGGGGGCCAACCACATCACAGTGCACAGTCAGTGGGACGGCGTTCCGGTTCGGCAGGCGCTCGACGACTGGCGCACCGACCACCACAGCGTCCTGGTCGGCACCCGGTCACTCATGACGGGCGTGGACGCTCCTGGGCAGACCTGCTCGCTGGTCATCATCGACCGCATCCCGCGCACCGCCGGCAACCCGGTCGACGACGCGCGCGTCGCCTCGATCATGGCCTCCAGCGGCATGTCGAAGTGGACGGCTGATGAGCTGGTCTACGTCTCGGACGCAAAGCTGTTGCTGCAGCAGGCAGCGGGCCGGTTGATTCGTCGGGCAACTGACACCGGGATGATCGCGGTGCTCGATCCTCGCCTACTCGGCGGCACTGCGATCGCTCAGAAGGCCAACATCCGGCAGACCTACCTGTCGGCCCTCACCCACATGCAGCACAAGCTGCGCTTTATGGACGAGGCGACAACGTGGCTGATCGAGCATCGCACCGGATTCGAAGCCGCCTAGTGCAATAACCTTGCAGCACAATGCAGCCCGCGTACCAACTCGGTACGCGGACTGCATGTTGCCAGAGGTGACCATTCAGGTCACTGCGTCGGTGCTCCGGCCAGCAGCAGATCGACGGGCATGTCGATCGCGTCCAGGGCGGGCGATGAACTCCACTTCGTACCCCACTTGCTCGCTGAGTTCGGTGGCATCCCCACCGACCCGAACGGGGCCGGCGCCAGAATGACCTCGGCAGGCATCCGGTCCAGCACGATCTTCGATCCCCGCGACGGACGGACGGTCAACTCCAGCCGGTCGTTGATGTAGTCGATGTCTGTCACCGTCGCGTTCACCACCGGGTCGCCGGGCTGCCCGACGATGCGTACCGCGTTCCCGGCCTTGATCTTGCACGCTGTGTGCTCGTCGGCCAGCGGAAGTACGAGGTTGCCGCTACGGTCCTGCGGCAGTTCGACCTCCACGCAGTGACCGGACTCGATCAGTTCCGCGCGTCCCGACGGGTCGAGCGACAGGGCAGCCGTCCAGTGCTCGGCCACCTGGCACGAGGCCCGGTACTGCTGAGCGGCTGCGTTGGTCGTTCGGGCGAACTTCACCTCGTCGAGCGAGCACAGTTCGATGCGAGCCATGTAATCCAGCAGCGCCTCCGTCCAGCTCTTGTACTTCACCTCGGAACCGGTGTCGCTGACGATCACGGTGCGGTTCGGGTCTTCCTGCGGCGACGGGGTGACCATCGCGGCCAACCGGGTCAGAGCGTCCGCGCTCGACACCCCGGGTGCGATACCGAGGATGGCGCGCCACACTGCGATGGTGTTCGGCGCCCCAGCCGGCAGCCAGTACGCCTGCTCCAAGGCGCGGGTCAGCACCACGCAGCGACTCGACACCGCGAACGACGTAGAGACGTTCACAATGTGCTCGAGTCCGTCCCGTCCGGACTTGTGCAGCCGGGCGCACAACGCCGCGACCTCGACGTTGCTGGGGAACACGAGCCGGATCGACTTCGGACCCGTCTCGGTGATGCTTTCGGTGGCGGCCACTACGGACGGGTCGATGCCACGTCGCCCGATTTCAACGAGAATGTCTGTGCACCCCGTCGTCGTCTTGGTCGTTCCGCCGAACTCGGTGCGGCGCAAAGGCTTTCGCCCGGCAGCAACTTCGGCCAGAGACAGGTCGCGCATTTCTTCGGCGTAGGTGGAAGGCATGACCGTACGGTGCGACGCTGCGCGTCCGGCGGGGCGGCTCAGTCCTCAACAACCACGGTGTGCATCCAGTGCGGAGCCCCCTTCGCGTACCGCTCGGACGCCTTACCGATGAAGCACCCAACGACCGGGAACGGCGGTTCGTCGTTCGGCCACCCGGTGATTCCGTCGGTGCAGACGATCACCAGGGTCGGTGCCGGTGACAGTTCGCCGGCCACCGCTAGGCCCGCACTCATGTCCGTTCCACCGCGCCCCTGCACGATGTTCAGCGTGGCTGCACCGGCGTACGGGCGAGGCGGGTGAGCGTGTGAGTCCACGTCGATCACCAGCAGGTTCGGACCCTTGATGCCGACTGCCCTGGCGACACCTTCAACCTCGTTGCCGACCATCTGCAAATCCTCGACGGACATCGACCCGGAGGTGTCCCTGATGAGCGCGATACGCAGCACCGGCTTGACCGTGCCCGGAACGATGACTCGTTGACCGCCGAGCGTGATGTTGTTCCGGCGACGGTTCGGCCGGTTGGTGCTGCGACGACCGCGCCCACCGACGTGGATCGTGCGGCGCACGAAGGACGACAGTTCGGTGCGCCAGGGCACCTTCGGCGGTTCGAGCCGGTTGTCCATGAAGTCGCTCAACCCGCCGGGGATGCTTCCGCGGCCGTGGACCCGGACGTGCTTCTCGATTTCGTACGCCACCTGATCCAGGGTGTCGGACACGTCGGCCACTGAGGCCGCCTTCGACTCGGCACCCAGGGCTCCACCGTCGTCGGGTAGTTCGCACGGTGCGCCGTTACCGCTCACCGAACCGCACCCGGTGTAATCCTGCGGGGACTGCTCGCCGTTCGATCCGTTCGTCGTTGAGTCCTGCTGTCCCTCATCAGTCGAATCCGGCTGGTCACCACCGTTTCCAGGAGCATCCTGCGCCGGTTGTCCGGACTGCTGCTGCGGTGCCTGCTGTTTCTGCTGGGCGGCACGCTTGGCCCGGATCACCCCGTAATAGTGCTCGGCTTCCTGGTGGTTCGGCTGACTGATGAGGCTCGGCAGTAGGAAGTCCTTGATCTCGGTCAGACCGGCGTCCAGGAGGTCGTCGTTGATCGCCATGTCGGCCCCGGCGTTCCAGTCTTGGTGCTGCTGCGAGCCGGAAACGCCCAGCTCGCGGGCGCGTGCAGCGTGCTCGGACCACACGTGCCCGCACTCATGTAGCAACGCCGTGGCGAGCAGTTTCGGGGACCAGTCCTTGACGCGCTCGGTGTTGACGTAGCAGCGCAACCCCTCATCGACGGCGAACGAGTCCACCTCGTCGGTGACGATCGGGCGAAACTTGAACAGGATAGGGGACAAGTAGGGCATGAGGTCGGATGCTTGGTCACGCCAGAAGCCGAAGCGCAGGCGCTCCTCGGGGGTCATTGCACGGATGGTCATGCCCTCAACGGTGCGACGTCTATCGTCCGACGCTACTGTCCAACGCCGAGCGTCGCACCGTCCAGTTATGCCCATCGGAATCCGCGATCTTGACCTGCCCGACGTTGCCATCACGCACGACCCCGAGACCGAGACTGCCCAGCAGAACCCTTACGAACCGGTCAAGTTGGTCGCCGGAAGCGTCACCGCTCAGGTGCTCTACCAGTGCGCCGCCGGCACCCGTGCGATCGTCGTCAACTCCCCTCCCGGTGGAGGTAAGACGACGCTCATCACCCACCTCGCTTCCTACCTGCACGGCCGTCTCGGTCTGCCGGTGATGATCGCTGTCCCCCGCCGCGCTCAGGCCAAGGATCTCGCCCGGCGGCTGGCACTCCTGATCGACCCGAAGGACGTCGACCTGGAAATGCGCGGGGTCAAGCGGGAGGACTGGCTACCCGACGGCACGCCCTCCGTCCGCGCGGACAAGGTCGCCCCTGCCGGTTACGTCGACTCCAAAGGGCGCTCCGCCATGCGCGCACCGATCATCGTCAAGACCCTCGACAGTCTCAAGCTCACCAAGCACGGAGGCCGGTTGTTGATCGTCGACGAGTCGTACCAAGTCACCACCGAGTGCGGTGCCTCAGCCGCAGCCGGTTTCGATCAGATCATCGCGGTCGGTGACCCCGGACAGATCGGCCCGGTCGTCCCGGTGAACACCTATGCGTGGGGCGCCCTGGCACCGCATCGCTCGTTCGCTGCCCGGTTGCTGGAACGAGAGGACGTCTGGACGGCTTCACTGCCCTCGACGTACCGGCTCGGTCAGGACACCACCGATGCAATCGCTCCGCTCTACTCCTTCGACTTCACCTCGTGCCGCCCGGACGCTGGCATCGAGGGCCACGACGAACTCGAAGAACTGCTGGCCCACTCCCCGCAGTCACCGACCGACCCGATGCTGATGGACGCCACCGTGCGGGCCGCCAAGCGTCTAATCGGAAAGACCTACTCGGCCCCGGACGGAACCTCCCGCCCGATCGAAGCCAAGGACATCGTCGTCTGCGCCGCGACCCGCTCGCAGGTGACGGCCCTGACAGCACGGATGAACGTCGCCGGACTTGGCCGGTCCACCGTCGGAACCGCCGATGAGATTCAGGGTGGGCAGTGGCCGGCGACCGTCGCCGTCGACCCGCTGGCCGGTGGGCACGTCTCGGATCACCACGCCGATACCGGGCGGCTGTGCGTGATGCTGTCACGGCACATCGCTCACCTGACGTGGGTTCACGACGGCGGCTGGCGCGGCGACATGCCGCAGATCACCGCTCGTGAGCGTGACCTGCACCGGCGCGTTCGCTCGGCTGTCGTCGGTCACTGACCTACCCGCAGCACCCCTGGGGACGGTCCTCGTGCCGGGGATGCTGCGTCGCTGCGGCCCGACCAGGCAGCGTCGCACCGTTCAGCCATGCCTACCACCACCGCATCCCCAGTCACCCTGCCCGGCACCGTCCAGCAGCGCGTCGCCGCTGCAGCCGCCCGTGCCGGCGTCCCCGTCTGCTTCCAGTCCGACCCCGGACAGGGCAAGACCGCCACCATCACCGCGTGGCTGTCCGCCTGGGGTTACCAGGCCGAAATCCTGTCCCCTGCCAACCGTGAACCGGCCGACTTCCTGGGCCAGATGGTGCTCACGCAGGACGGCACCACCGGGCACGCCCCGCTGAGCTGGGCCAAGCGCCTGACGCAGACGACGCGGCACGCCGCCGTGCTGCTCGACGAGGCCAACCTGGGCGCCGAGGACACGATGAAAGCCCTCCACCGGGTCTTGGAGGAAAAAGTCGTCGGTGATCTCCCGTTGCCGAAGAACACGGCCATGATCTGCACGATCAACCCGCCGAGCAACGCGACCGGCGCGGTCGAACTTCCTGCCGCCGTCGCCAACCGAATGCTGCACCTGCAATGGGACATGGACTTCGATGCGTGGGCCGCTGGCCTGGTCGGCGGGTTCGACACCGCGGACGTCCCGACACTGGACTCGCTGGCACCGGGCGGATCGACCGACGACTTGCGCCGTGAGGCCCTGATGGTTTCGATGTTCCTGCGTCAGAAGCCCGAACTGCGCAACGCCTGCCCGGACACGATGGCGCAGGCCGCAGGTCCGTGGCCGTCCTACCGTTCGTGGACGAAGATGGTTCAGGTCTTGGCCTGGCTGCACGTCAGCGACGTCGACGCTCGTCTGGCTGCGATCAACGGCCTGGTCGGGGAGGGTGCTGGACGTTCCTACCGCGAGTTCTGCCGCACGCAGCGCCTGCTCGACCCGCATGCCGCGCTGGCCGACCCGTCCATCGTGGACTGGAAGAACACCGAGCCGGACGTGCTGTGGTCGCTCGGACTGGCCGTGTCCGCGCTGGCCGACGAGGACACCACCGGCAAGGTTCGCACCGCTGGACTTGCCCTGGCCGCTGCCGGAGCGAAAGCGGGATACACCGACAACGGATGGTTCATCGCTCGCCGGCTGCTGCTGAACATGCCTGCGGGCTACAAAGTTCCGGCCCAGGCCCGCCGCGAGTTCGCGGAACGCTTCGTCGCCGCGGGCATCCTCGCCGCTGCCTGATGAGGCACCACGACAACAGCGCCCCGACTCGTCCGGGGCGCTGTTGTCGTGGTGCTCGGCGACCGTGCGGTCAGAAGTTGTCGCCGAACTCCGGGACGTAGCCGGACGTGGCGTTGCTGAACGGGTCGTAGTCCGAACCGCTGTGATCCCACGGCAGGTCAGGCTCCGGCGCCGGTGCATCTTCGGGGACCTTGGGCTCGACCGGTTCCGGCGCGGGTTCTGGCTTCGGCTCGGGCTGCTGTTCAGCAACAGGCTTGGGTACGGCCTTCTTCTTCGGTGCCGGCTTCGCTGCTTTCGGTGCAGCCTGCGCGCCGCCCTGAGAAGCACGGAACTCGATGGCCTTGGCGGCTCCCCCGACGTCGCCGGACAGCACCTTCATGACAGCGGTACCGGTGGCGAAGTCGAAACGGGCGGCGCGGGCGAACACGTCGTTGAGCTCAAGGTCGGTGAGGTGCTCACCGTTCTGGTTCAGCGACTCCAGAGCGGCGTCCAGGTGTCCATCGAGCAGTTCGGCAAGCACGATGCCGTGCGCGAACGGGAGGTCTTCGACGAACTCCATCGTCGCGGTCGAGATCTTCTTCACGGGACAGTCCTTCGTACAGGTAGGTGGTCGTTACCCCTGCACGGTGCGACGTGATGGACGCGCAGACCCGTTGAGGACCGTGCTGTTCGTCGCACCGTGCAGGGATGCACTCCGCGTTCGCTGTTCTCGATGGCACCACCACTCATCCGGTGCTGGTACTGAATCATCCCGACGTTGCGCGCCGGTTCGAGGCGACCCAGCAGGGGCCAGCCACGTTCGTCGTCAACCACGGCCGCGACCTGTCTCAACAGATCCACAAGGCGGGACTGCAGGTCATCGGCGCCGACGGGCGGTTGATCGAGTACCTGGACGAAACCCCGCTGGTCGTTCCCGACGGTGATGACCGCGTCTGGGTGTACCCGCGACTGACGGGTCGCGAAGTCGTTGGTTTGACCCTCGGCACCGATGCTCAATGGGATGCCGAACGGGGTGCGTTCAGCACCGCCAATACGCGGGTCATTCCGATCCACTGGACGTGGTGGTTCGCCGGAGCTGCGGGTGACATCACGATGTCCGCATCGGCTGCCGAGCTGCCGGATGCGGAGGTCGCTGCCGACTACTTCCTCATCGACGGCACCATCGACTCGCTGCGCGGCGTGGCAACCGATGAGCTCACCTGCGTCGACCCGGTCTCTGCCATCGGTCTTGCCGGCATGGGCATGTCCAGCGTCTACGACCTGCTGCACACCGTCCCGCGCAACTACCTCGACCGCTCCAACCCGGTCCCGGTCACCGCGGACCTACTCGGCCAGAAGATCGCTTTCATCGGCACCGTCGACCAGATTCGTAAGCCGCCGCCGGGCAAATCGGTGTCCATCGTCAAGGTGACCGACACTGCCGCCCCGCACACCAAGGTCGACCTGACGTGGTTCAACGCTGCCTGGGTGACGCGACGATTCCGCCCCGGAGACATGCTGCTCATCTCCGGCACCCTGGATCAGTTCCGCACCACGCTGCAGATGCGCGGCCCGATCGTCGACGTCATCGCCGCCGACGCGACCACCGGAGACTCAGCCGTCATCCCGATATACCCCGCCTCCGAGAAGCACAAGATCAGCACCTGGGCGGTGCGCCGGGCTGTGGCCGAGGCTGTCACCAAGCTGCCGCCGATCCTGGACCCGGTTCCGCGTGGGTTCACCCTCGCGCGCGGCCTGCCCGAGCGGGACGTCGCGCTACGCGAACTGCATGTCGCGCCGACACCAGAACACGCATCGTCCGCTCGCCGCCGGTTGGCCTATGACGAACTGCTGCGCTGGCAGCTCATCCTGGCCGGCAACCGTGCCAGCGGACTAACGACGAAAGGTATCGCGCACGACGTCCCCGGATCTCTGGAGGCGCAACTGCTCGCGCGACTGCCCTACTCCTTCACCGGAGCACAGCGCCGGTGTGTGGATGAGATCGTCGCTGACCTGAAGCGGACCAACCCGATGAACCGTCTCCTGCAGGGCGAGGTGGGATCTGGCAAGACCCTGGTGGCACTCAGCGGCGCGCTGCACGCCATCGAAGCTGGATCGACCGTGGCG
Source organism: Yimella lutea (assembly GCF_006715095.1). Lineage (NCBI taxonomy): Bacteria > Bacillati > Actinomycetota > Actinomycetes > Micrococcales > Dermacoccaceae > Yimella > Yimella lutea. Next base: position 2,198,101 of record NZ_VFMO01000001.1, on the reverse strand, counting down.
ATCATGGCACCGATCGAAGCCTTGGCAAGCCAGCACTACGACGACTTCGCCGAACTGTGCGAGGGCATGACCGACCCCGGTGGCAAGCCGTTGCGGGTCGAGTTGCTGACCACCAAGATCACCGGCAAGCGACGCAAAGAGGTTCTCGCCGGCCTAGCTGACGGGTCGATTCACCTGGTCGTCGGCACGCAGGCACTGCTGTCCGAGCAGGTGCAGTTCGCACGGCTCGGGCTGGTCATCATTGACGAGCAGCACCGATTCGGGGTCGAACAGCGCAAGGTCTTAGCCGACAAGGCCGGAGGAGGTCCGCTGCCAGATGTGCTGGTCATGACAGCCACCCCGGTTCCTCGGACCGCGCTGATGACAGCATTCGGCGACCTGGACGTCTCACAGATCGACGAGTTGCCGCCGGGCCGCTCCCCCATCGTTACTCGAGCGGTCAACCCGATGCAGTTCGACGACCCTCACTCGCCCCTGTGGGAGCAGGTCCGTGAACAGATCGCCCAGAATCATCAGATCTTCGTCGTTGCACCGACCGTCGGGGATTCCGAGGCCAAGGCGGCCCGCGGTGCCGAGCAACTGTCCGAGCAGGTTGCTGCGATCCTGCCCGGCGCCCGGATCGGCACCGCGCACGGCAAGCAGAAGCGGGACGAGCGAGAAGTCACGCTCAACGCGTTCCGTTCCGGCACCCTCGACGTGCTGGTCGCGACCTCCATCATCGAGGTCGGCGTCAACGTGCCGAACTCGACCGTCATCGTCATTACCGGAGCCAATAACTTCGGAATCACCCAGCTGCACCAGTTGCGCGGACGCGTCGGGCGAGGACAGTGGGCCGGGACGTGCTGGCTGGTTCCGACAGCGCCACGCGCCGACCTGGCCGAGCACGCCATCTCCAAGATCGAAGCACTCGTGGCGTCCACCGACGGCTTCGAGCTTGCCGCGCGCGACCTGCAGATCCGTGGGGCCGGGTCGCTGACCGGAACCCGACAGTCCGGGCGTGCAACCGACCTGAGCGTGGCTGACCTGCTGACCGACATGGACCTCATCGAAGCCAGCCGCGAAGACGCCTCCGCCATCATTTCGCGCGACCCGCACCTGGCGAAGCACCCGATGCTCGCGCACGAGATCGCCGCAGCACTCGGCGATGATGCCGTGGCGTGGCTGACGGTGCGCTGACGTGACTTCTCCCCCGCCTGAAGGCGGGGGCTTCTTCAAGCAGCCCGGGTGGGTTGCTCGGGGACCAGTCCAGTCCCCACACACAGAATCGTTTGTGCCGCGTTGATGTCGGCGTCGTCGTAGTGTCCGCAGCCGGTGCAGTAGAACACCTTGCCCGACCGGCTGGCCGGGTCCGTGCGTTGGCATTGGACACAGGTTTGTGACGTGTAGGCGGGGTTCACCACGATGACCTGACGACCGGCGCATGCTGCCTTGTCTTTCAGGATGGCAATGAACTGTCCCCAACCCGCGTCAAGGATGGATCGGTTGAGCCCGGCTTTGGCGCGAGCCCCGTTCGGTAGGAACGCCCCCGGAGCGTCGGGGTCAGGTTTGGCTTTCGCTCGCCGGGTCATGGACGCCACCGGCAATCCTTCGATGCAGATGATGTCGTAGCTGGCGACCAGTCGCGCGGCGACCTGGTGATGGTGGTCGTAGCGTTGCCGGGCGATTTTGGCGTGCGCCCGAGCCAACTGCCGGGTCAGGTCGCGGTAGGGCATCGAGCCACGCCTGGTCTTAGATCGTTGCTGCTGCAACCGGGTCAACCGTTGCGCAGCGTGCTTGTGCGGTTGCAGGTTGTCGATCCGGTCGCCGTGACTGGTGTAGGCCAGTCCGTTGTCGCCGGTGGCCATGTCGATCCCGATCACCCGGCTGGTGCGCGGCAGCACCTTCAGGGGGACGTTGTTGCAGGTGACGATGACGACCCAACGGGTATGGGCGCGGTGGTCACCCTGGCGCTTGACCCGGATGGTGGCTACCGTGCCCCTGATGGGTCGGTGGGTGCTGGTCTTGATGTGCCCGACGCCTTGCAGGTACACCCGGCGGGAGTCATCGCGGCCGGTCGGGACCGAGTCCCACCGGGCGCCGTCACCGTCACGGAACTCGACGGAGTCCCACCGTTTCTCGGGTTTGAAGCGCGGGTATCCGGGGGTCTGACCCTCCCGACACCGTCTGTAGAAGCCGGCGAAGGACTTGTTCAGTTTCCGCAGAGTCTGCTGCTGGCCGGTGGCTGACCACCGAGCCTGGTCGGGGTCACTGGCGCGGATGGCCGGCAACTGCGCGGACTGGATCGCGAACCCGATTTTGCCGAACTGGTCCTTAGGATCGGTGATGCCGCGCTTGGTACGGGTGTCCCAGGCATCCCGGCGTTCCTGCAGCGCGGCGTTGTACAGGTGACGGTGGTCGTTCAGCATCGCCCGCAACAGCACCTGTTGCTTGGCGGTAGGGCGCAGCCGGAACACGAACGCGCGCGTCGTGCTCACCATCCCTCACCACCTTCCACCATGGACCGAACCTGTCACTCCTCACGGTGCGACGGCGCGGACGCTCCACTGCACAGAGCCGCCCGAGACCCAGCGCGATTCACCTCCGCCCTGAAGGACGGAGCACCCTCGCGCAACGTCAAGGGTGGCGCCCGGAAGTCGAAGTCACCGCTAGTCGCCCGTGCACCGACAGCCGGGCGGCTGACGGTGCCCTGAGGTCGCCCTGCACCCGGCGTCGCACCGTGTCGATATGGCAGTGAAGGCGGCAGCAATGTGGTTCGAGCCGAACGCGGACAAGCGTGTCGGTGTCGACACTGACGCCGCCCGTCTGGTCACCGCGTCGGCGCTGGCACGCGCCATCATGCGCAAGATCAAGGCGACCCGCTGGTCTGAGGTTCTCGAGTCCGGCGTACCCGAGCCGATCCACCTGACTGCCGCACAGATCCGGCTTCTTGACGAGCACGGCTCGGTCCTGGCCTATCTCGGACCGAAGAGCAAGATCCTCGCCTGCCCCGAGTGCGGCCGCTGGATGATCGCCGCCGGCACGATGCCGAAGAAGTGCTCATCCAGCCTGGACTGCGCAGCGGAACTGATCAAGATGGTCGATTTCAAGCTGGCGAAGGTGCCGCCGGACCTCGATCTCTAAGTCGCCACCCCTGATTCTGTGGTGGGTCCGGTCGTAGCACGGCCCCGCCATTCCACCCGGCATGACTACCCATGCCTTTGATGAAACCCAGCACCCCCGCAACCCCGACGGAACGTTCGGCAGCAAGCCGGCCGGCGAGTCCGATCAGACACTCGACGACCTCGCCGCCAAGATCGACCCCAACGTGGTGGCCAAGACCGCTGCGTGGCGCGAGCAGATGGCCGCTGAGAAGGCCGCACAGCTGATCAGCGATGAGCAGGTCGAAGTGTCGCGCGAGTCGATCAACTCCGCCGTTCACCGGTACTACCACGTCCACCGCGGCGACCAGGAGTACGCCGACCGCGCCGCCGACGCGATGGTCTCCTTCTACGAAGCGGTCGATGCCGCCCACGCCAAGAACAAGCCGATCGCCTCGTTGTCGAAGTACGCCGCGACGATCACCGCAAACCAGGCCGGTGCCATGTGGAGTGGCGCGTCGAACCGTCGTGGACCGGACATGCGCGCCGGCTCGATCTTCCGGATCGAGAAGGACACCATCGAGACCGACCGCGGCTACGCCATGTCCGAATGGGAGGAGGCCAAGCTCGCCCAGGACATCTCCGACCGCATGGTCTCCTCCGGTGAACAGGCACCGCTGAAGAACTACCACCTGACCCAGCGCAACCGGGACATCCTGTTCTCCGACCTGCGTGGAGGCGATGATGAGGACGGCGCAGCGGTCGCCGAGCGCATCCTCGCCAACCGTGAGCAGGAGAACGTCGTCGAACTCGCCCCCGCAGCAGGGCAGCTCAAGGTGCGTCGCGCCAAGTCGGTAATGAACGCCGGCGGCGGTGTTCGCGCGCTGTCCAAGACGCTCCTGGCCGGCGAGGGAACCGCTGAGCAGCGCAAGGCGATCCTGTTGCCGTGGAACGACGAGCTCGACCCGGCGACCGAGCAGGTCATCCTGGAGTCGTTCAGCTCGTTCGAGGGCGACCGTGGTGCCCGCAACGCGACCGAGACCTGGGACCAGTGCGCGGCGAAGCCGGACCTGGCTGACCGCTACGCGCAGACGGCTCGGAGCAAGGCTCGTGAGCAGCACCTGATCGGCGAAAAGGTTCCCCCGGTGACCAAGCGCCGGATGACCAGCGGGTCAGCTGCGCGGTGCCGTGACCTGATCGTGAAGGCCGGTGGATCCGCAAGCGCTGCCCGCTCGTTCAAAGAGGGAACCCTGGACGACAAGACCTCCGCTGCGCTGCTGGCTCCGTGGGGTGGTGCAGACTGTCGTGCAAGGGACGCTTCGGCGATCGCGGCGTGGCTCTCTCAGCAGAGCAGCGACACCTGCTGGAATGTCCACCTGAACAGCATCACGTCCGAGGCGGTGGCCCGGCCGACCAAGGAAGCATCTGCGACGCCGTGACTCATCAAGCGCGAGACAGCCTCGGACGCTACGCCAGCACGGGTGCTAGCGAATCGTCCGAGGTCCTCGCGGAACCAACCGCCACCGACAGCATGAACGCTGCCAACCCTGAAGGGTTCGGCGGCGTCGATGAGCGTGTGCTGGCTGACTATCAACTCACCCGGCGCGACGATCTGAGCCCGGATGAGCTCTCGAGGCTTTCTGATCCGTCGACTCAGCCGTCGGTGGTCCGCCTCGGTGTTGCCACGTCAGACACGAACGGTGCGGCTGGGTGGGTGGACAGAGACCCCAGCAGCACCGTTCGTGCCTTGTCAGCCGCGGTCCGCGGCGTTGCTCCGCAGGATCGGGCCTCCGCCCGAGTGGCTCACCTGCTCTTCGGTCTGCGAGCCGCCCGACTCGTCTGACCGAACGTTCTGTGTCTCGATACACCGGCACGCCGTGTGTGCGTTGACCATCGCCTTCGGGTTCAACACTGACATTCGCGTCCGCGGTACCCCGCGCTGGGTGGGCTTAATCCGGTACATGCTGGTCGCTCCCCTCGTTCCACGGCATCCCTGCCGCGCCTTCCGAGGCCCCCTGCGGCGCCGGTTGGTGTATCCCTGAGGCGGCACTGCCGCCCGTCATATGTTGACCATAGTCACCGCCTCCGACGACTCGCTTCCGCTTTGAGTCAGCAGAAGGTAAGAAGTTTGTAAAGTCCGCCTAGATTGCCGGGGCCCACCGATACGGACGTTCGACTAAGTATTGACTATAGTCATAGTCTATTGACTATAGTCACGAGATGAGAGGATGGACCCCGATAATCCGCAAGAAGACAAGGAAGCACAGATGGACACAGCACACACCGCAGGAGATTCACCCGTCGCATGGTCCGGGGACGCATCCGGGCGCGGGTGGTCATCACTCCCCGATCTCGCTGAACGGGTGAACCGTCTGTTTGAGACCTCATTGACTGTCGACCCGGGCACCGGCCGAGTCAGGCACCACAGCAACGACGACGTGTCGTCAGCGCTGGTCCTCAAGGGAATCCGGTGCTCACCCAGCAACCTGTCCCTCATCCGGTCAGGACGGCGCGACAACCCCACCGCCGCCCTGATTGCCGGCCTGGCCGAGTTCTTCCAGGTCACCCCGATGTACTTCTTCGACCCCGTTGTTGCCACGCAGGTCGAGGCCTACCTGGATCTGCGCAACGAGAACCTGATCGCACAAGCTCGTGCGACCAGGGCCGTCTAAGCGGTAATCAGAGCTCGACGGGGAAAGCGACCGCGAGCATGAACACGCTCTGCAGCGCCGTGTCGTCCCGTCCGACCCGGCTTCGGGTCAGCGCGCGGTACTTGTCGAGCACCTCTTCTAGATCTGAACCGAGCTGATCGAGCTCCTGCGCATTCAGCGTCAACAGGGAGTCGTCGCTGAAGGAGTTGTCACGCCAGTCCTTGCTCCAGTTCGCCGAGGAGTCAGACCAACCCCGAAGCCGGTCAATGCGGCGCTGCACCAGAACGCGATTCACTGTGGCAACCGTCAGCCGCCAGGTGTCGTCGTCGTACTCGTCGGCATCCCAGGTGATCGGCACGACCTTGGCCGTGTAACGGCCCTCGGAGTCCTGCTCGATGAACTGCTGGTCGACCAGGATGCGCAGGTGATGTGTCAGACCCCCGGACACCCGTGGGATCGCCTTGGTGATCTGTCCAGCCGTCGCCGGCCCGCCCGCGCGCAACACCTCCAAGATGTCGAGTCGCGCGGGGTTGGCGACGGCCCGAAGGCGCGCCAACTTAGCTTCCATGTCCATACCTGAACTCTATTCCGAGTGCAGCGGGCGCCGCCACGGTTGTTCTTGTATTCGAGGTGTCGCTCACGTCTTGAACACACGACCAACTGCGGCGAGTCACGGACGAAAACCTCGTCAACACAGTAGTCTTGGACAGGCACGTCGCCCGATGTGTCTGGGTGGAGAGAAGAGAACTATGGACCCGGCTCTGTTGGCAAAGCTGATCTCGATGGGTGTCGAAGTTCCGCCCATTCTGGTTCAGACATCGGCGATCGGCGGAAACTGCAGCTTCCGTTGATGTATCGCGTCCTCCCGCCGGCTCACGGTTTCCGTTGGGTCGTGGGCGGGCCGAACAACACGTTGCGCGTGCCGCAGCACCTGTTCGACGGTAACGTCCCACCGCCCGTGGTCGTCACCGCGATCGAGCAAGTTGCTGCGGCACGTTCTGCGTCACGCGTGTTCTCGGCCACCGCGCTCACCAGCCAGGACTGCAACCTGCGCTGCCCCTACTGCATCCAGAACACATCAAGCTCCCCGGTGCAGCGCGTCTCCGACATACGCATGACCCCCGAACGAGCCACCAAGGTCGCCCAGTACATCTGTGCAGCCGCTGCACGCGGCGAAGCTGACCAGATCACCCTGTTGCTGTTCGGTGGGGAGCCCCTCATGGCACCTGAAGCGTGCCAGGTGCTCCTGGAGAACGTCCGGCCCACGAACGCCTCCGTCTGGACCAACGGGGCGCTGCTCACCGCAAGCAGAATCGACCCGCTCGTCGATCGCGGACTCGACACCATCTTCGTCACCTTCGACGGCGGCCGTACCACCCACGACCTGACGCGCTCCAACCTCGCCGGCCGAGGAACCTACGACCTGGTGCTCGCCAACGTCCTCGAGACTGCCAAGCGGCACCCGCACCTGAACTGGGTGGTCCGGTCCAGCCTCATGCCGCAGACGGCGGACACACAACATGCGCTGGTCGCCGACCTGTCACAGCTGCCGAAACGAGCCGCGACGGCCAGCCTCATCCTCGGCCTCGTCGACGACATCGGCATCGGGTTCGACAACGTCACCCCGTACAGCCCGGACGTGGCCGCAGAGATGGTGTCGATCAACCGGGCGGCACGAGCTGCCGGATTCCACACCAGCCTGCGCACGCCCATCTCCTCCTGCGTCTACTGCTCGGACCCGACGCTCGGCATCACCATCGACGCCGACGGCACCCTCTACTCGTGCTGGCAGACCGCGGGACGCACCGAATGGTCCATCGGTTCGCTCAAGGACGGCATCGACCCCGCACAACTCCCCCAGCGCTGGGTCGCCTGCGACGTCAACGCCGCTCCACACGGCAACACCGCCGAACGGGACAACTTCTGGAACCTCGTCGACCAAGACATCCTCGATGCCTCGATCGGACTGGACCCGAACGACGAGTAGACGACTCGGCCCCAAGTGGAACCTCGTCGACCAAGACATCCTCGATGCCTCGATCGGACTGGACCCGAACGACGAGTAGACGACTCGGCCCCAAGTGGAACCTCGTCGACCAAGACATCCTCGATGCCTCGATCGGACTGGACCCGGACGACGAGTAGACGACTCGGCCCCAAGTGGAACCTCGTCGACGACATCGGTATCGAGGACTGACTCGGTTTCGCACACAGGAACGCCGCCCCGATCATCCGGGGCAGCGTTCCTGTGTGTCAGGTCAGCGTCGGCTGCGCTTGGCAGCCACACCGACGCCACCAAGCAGCATCAGACCAGCGATGCCGACACCGCCGGCGGCCAAGCTCATACCCATCGGGTCGAAGCCGGTGTACGGCAGCTCCGTCGGGCTCGCGGACGGGGATGCGGTGCCGGTCTGTCCGGATGAACCCGAGGAGGGCGGCGGAGCGGTCTGCGTTCCGCCAACATTCGCGGTGTAGTTCGACGGCGACGACACAGTGGTGTCCGTGGACGTCTGCTTCGGCTTGGTCACACAGCCGGTGCCACCCTCGCCGGAGCGAGTGTCGAACTGGTGCTGCCACGTCGCTGCCTGCGACAGCTTGTAGCCGGAGTCGGCGACGGTGAAGACCTCGACAAACGACTTGGCCGGGTTCACGACGCGAACACCGGCGTTCAGCTTCACACCCTCGACGTAGTACGAGACACCCTGCGTCGCGGGAATCGTGTAGGTGTCGCTGCTGGCGCCACAGGCATCCATGAACGCCGGCGGGGCCGGGTTGACGATCTTGTCGGCGGCGTGCGCTGCGGGAACGAGCGCGAAGGACGACCCGGCCAGAGCCAGGCCGGCGGCCACGCGCAGGGATGAGGTGAGCTTCATGATGTGGTTCTGCTTCCTTGGGTTGGGGTCGGTAGGAGGAATGGCGGCTACAGCGAGACGCCGTACGTTGTGTTCGAGACGAGCCACTTGGCGCCGACCTTGCTGACCTCCACGTTGTATGTGGTCGGAGATTCAGACACCGTGCGCTTGCCGCTCTCGCTGCGGACCATGTGGTAGATCACGGTGAATGTCTGCATCGTGGGACTTCCGTCACCGGACTTCTCCACCTGCAACTTCGATGTACCGATCGAGACCTTGTTCTCCTTGCGGCGCAGCCACTCCGGGTCTTCGGTAGAGGCGGCGCCCATGATCGGGTCGAGGTTCTTCGCCGCAAACTCCGGCGTCACCCACGCAGCCGTTCGAGTGACCCACGCCACCGGAGACGGGTCAGCGTAGGACTGCGAGTTGTACTCGGTGACGTACCGCACCGCGCTGTAACCCGCCGTTCCCGGAGCCCACGTCGAGGGCGAGCGATACTCCGGCGGGCGGGTCGGTATCTCATCCGTCGTCGTTGAGCTTGAGCTCGCCTCCGTGGTGGACGTGTCGGTCTCGCTCGGCAGCGGAGGCTGGCCGCCCGGAGGATTGGCCGGGTCGATGGTTGCATTCGGCCGCGGAACCGACACCGACGTTCCCGAGCCGGCCTCGACGGTCTTCTGGTTGTTCTGCTTGACGACGATGAGCCCGACCATCGCAACAATGACGGCAGCCATCACCGCGATCAGAGCCTTGCCCCTATCCATGCCCACGTCCGATCCTCGTGCCGGTCTGTGCGCACAGTCCGGCTTTCAGCCGTGACGGTGCGACGACGCTGACGTTTCGCATCAGGCTGCTGCCTGCGCGGTGAACCCCGGAGGCATTCCGCCGCCGACAAAGTTCTTGTTGTAAGCGATGTACTGGGTGAGGTCGACGACCTTCACCGTTGTCGACGGGTTCGGCGCGTGGACCATCAAGTCGTTGCCCATATACATCCCGACGTGACCGACGTACTCCGGGCCGCGAGGTCGGAAGAACAGCAGAGCCCCCGGCTTGAGCGACTTGTAGTTCATCGTCAAACCCGTGCCTCGGTCGCGCACCAACTGCATCTGCGGCGACGCGGTGTACGGAAGCTGCATGCCAGCCCCCTTGTACCAGGAGTAGCGCATCAGACGCGCACAGTCGAAACCGACGACGTTCCGGCTGTCGATACCGTCGGCGAAGATGCCGCGGGTCGGTCCGTTGATGTCACCACCGCCGTAGGAGTACGGCGTACCGACGACCTTCAGGGCCTCAGCGACGCACGAGCTGCAGCCACCGGCGGGGATCTTGTAGTTGCCCACGTCGATCGCCGAGGAGTCACCGGAGCCAGCCGTGCACACCGCTCCGCTCATCGAAGCGATGATCGTCTTGGCGGCCTGCTCCCACTGGTCGTACAGGTCGGCGTGAGCCGACTGCTGAACGGTCTGTGCGACGACACCCGGCGGGCGAGTCTCGTAGTCCGGCACCCGGACCGTCATGCCCTGTGCAGTCTGTCCAGGCAGCTTGCCGAGGAAGGACAGCGTGGACTTCGACACGTCCATTGCCTGCTGGTAGTTACCCCAGCCGTAGGTACCCGAGCCGTCGGTGCCGACCTGCTGCTGGAACAGGCCAACGGAGGTTCCATCGGTACCGACCTTGTCGTGCGGCAGCGACATGGACGGCGGCACCTTGGAGTTGGCGTGCATCGACAGACGCGACTCCTGCAAGGCCGTCATGAACGTCGACAAGATGCCGTTCGGGGTGACCCCTGCCGACTTGGCGATGCCGTAGATCGTGGCGGCGTAACCCATCCGCTTCTGATCCATGACGACCGCGTCACTGGGCCTCGTTGCGGAACGAACAGTAAAGGTCTGGCCGGCGGGCGGAGCACACACCATGCCGGACGACCCTCCACCAGGGCTTGCACTCTTACCCAGGTACCACGCAAGCGCCGTCTCGTAGACCTCGCTCGCGGATCCCTCTGTGAGACCACCGAGTTCGAGACGATTCATCCCGGTTGCCCACGACGTCGCAACTTCCCGAGCTTCGGTGCTTTCCGTGCTGATGTACCGCTTGCCGGTCCCCTGTTCACGGCGAAGTCCGGTAGACATCGCCATCCGGGAAGACAGCTTGGGATCACTCTTCATGGTGTCGCGCAGCGTGCGCGCAACATACAGGGTTGCTGCGTTCTCATTCTTCGCGAACTCGGCCTTCTGAGCGGCAGTGAGCTTCGCCTCCGGGATACGCCACGCGGAGATGTAGGTGTCGCCCTCGTCGTGGTCGGTCCCGTGCTCGTCGGTCGTCGGGCTAGGCGACGCCGTCCCCGACGGGTTCGAGGACGGGCTTGCCGACGGCGAGGCGATGGTGGTCGCCTGAGCAGCCGTCGGGATGCAGTCGTTCGGGGTCGTGGTGATGAGACCACCGGAGGTCCCCGTGTACGGGTCAACCCCGTGCGCGCGCAGCCACAGGATCGGGTCCATTGAGCGGTGGGTGCGGTACATCCAGTCGACGGGCGAATCCATCGGAATGCCCACGGACGTCTCGAAGTGAAGGTGTGCGCCCCCGGGCGCCGTTCCGGACTTCGCCACGATCGTCTTGACCGATACCTTCTGCCCCTTCGACACAAGGATCTCCGACAGGTGCAGGTATCGCACTTCCGAGCCGTCCGGGAGGCGAAGAACAACCACGTTGCCAGCGGTTCCGCCGGGGGCACCGGTGTAGACGACGGTCCCCTCACCCACCGCAACCATCGGTGTTCCGACCGGGATGCCGACGTCGATGCCCTGGTGGTACTTGGAGGCCCACGGCATGTTCGTCAGGTTTCGAGGACCCCACCCCGACGTGATGATGACCGGAGACTTCGTCGACGGGTGAACGTACTTCGGGTTCGACGCGTCGTTGGTCTCACCCGTTGGTGGAGGACTGGAGCTCGGGCTGCCGGGCGTCGATGTGGACGACGCGGTGGCTAGCTGAACGTTCGGGTCGCACTGCGTCGCCCCGCCCGTCTGAGCGCTGGTCTGCTGCTTGTAGAGCGCAGCGAGGATCTGCCACGGAACACCGGTACGGCTTTGGGCGTCCACGAATGACGCGTACTCCTCTTGCGTCAAACCATCCTTCTTCGCCGTCGTGATCGAATCGCGAATCGCGTTCGCGCCCGACCCCTGAGTCACTCCGGCGCCGAGAATCATTGCCAACACCATGACCATGCCGAACGCCATCGCCGGGGCCAGGAACGGCAGAAACAAGAGCAGGAGCGTCTTGCGGTTGCCCTTCGTGAACACGGTGCGTGCACCTTCAAGCGCGGCTCCCTGAACGCCGCCACCGACGGCCTTGGACATCTTCGTTCCGCCGGCCGCGCCAGCGGCTGCGGCGGACGCGGTCTTGGCAGCTCCGGCCGTCAGACCGTTCTTGCCGGCGAGCTTTTGCTCGACCTTGGCCTTCAGGGCAGCACCGGGATCGGTGGCACCGCCGCCGTTTAGCTTGTCGAGAGCCTTCTTGGCCGGGTCGTGCGATGGCTGCTGGCCGGGCTTGTCCGACGACTGCCCACTGGCACCGCTGTTGTTGGTCACCACAGGTCGCTCACTCCGTTGCCCAGTTGTGGGGGCCGTACATCTGCTCCAGCTCGATGGCGTCGTTCGAGGTAGCGATGCGCTCGAGGTAGCTAGCGGTCCGCACCTCGCGGTCGTGCGCATCCAGGTCGTAGTTCGCGTGGAAGCTGCGCAGGTGGTACTTGTCGGCGATCCCGCCAACCGTGTCGATGACGTTGCCCGGCAGCCGAACCTGCTGCGACAGCACGCGCTGCTGCCCCTCCACAGGCAGCTGAGCGACCATCACGGCCATCCCCCGGATCCGCGCCAGCGGACGGATCTGGTCACGGAAGATCGGGGGGCGCATGCTCGAGTAGCTCTGCACCGCGTTGGCGCGGTATCCATCCCAGGTCGCACCGTCGCGCTCGTTGCCCGGCCGCGGGTTCTCCTTCTCCCAGGCGGAGACCTTCTCGTTGGTCCACTGACGCCAGTGCCGCACGTAGTTCGACTCGAACGCCTGACAGGTGTCGTCCTCGATCTCGACGTTGGACCACCAGTTGACGTACTCGTCGGTGTCGGAGATCTCCGGTGGGAAGCGGTAGGAGCCGGTAGCTGGACCGGCCAAGGACAGCGGAGCTTCGGCCCGGTACATGGGCGCGAACTGACCGCCCATCGCCGTTCCAGCGGGCTGACGTGCAGGCTGCATCGCTCCTCCTCCTTTGGTCTCCTACCCGTTTCATGGGCAAGTTCCGTTCGGCCAGGGTCGGTTTTTCCCGCTGGCTCTTACCGGGAGGAATGGCGGGCAACCGCTGCGCGGTCTTTCGCACAGCCGCTGGCTCTTGGTCGGCACCAGGTGACGGGCAGGCTCTCCGACCTGCGATCGTCCGTTCAGCCCTACTGGTCGACCACGTAAGACGGACCGTCCGGAAGCACCGGCGGGTAGTACGAGGACTGCTGCAGGCGCATCTGCCACTCGGGATCCAGGCCGTCACTCTCGATCTCCAAGGCGTCGTCTGACTCGGCGTGGGTCGTAGCGGCGAACTGTCCTGCACCGGGAACCCCGGCCGGTTGGCGCGGCTGCATCTGTCTCTCCTTCACTCGCCACAAGTGGCGATCGCGTCTGTCCTGTGGAATGGCGGGCACGTGGTTCCGCTAGGTGGCGGGCGAGTGCTGTGATTCCCTGACCCGCGGACTACTCCCCTCGGCCACCGAACCGGCGCAGACGGTCACGCAGCTCGCGGCGGGACGAGGGCACCGGTGACTCGCGCTCGACCGACGGAGGCGCCTCACGCTCTACGGACGGTGCCTCCGTCGACGCGGCTCTGCGGGTCTCACGACGGGTGCTGGGCTGGTCGGTCGTTGGTGCCGACGTAGGTGCCGACGTAGGTGCCGGGGTCGACTGCGCACGCCCCGAAGCTGAACGTTCTGCCGGGCGGGACTGCTGCTCGGATCGTGCCTCGACGCGCGCCGAGCGATCCGGCCCACCGCCGTTCGCCACAGACGGGTTCGAGTTCGCCGGACGGCTCTGCTGAATCGGGGCAGGGGCTGCGTTCGACGGTGCCGGGCTCGCCGGACGCCGAGTCTGATCGCGGCTGGACGGAGCCGGTGCTGGCTGAGCCTGGCTTCCACCACCGGACGGCGGCGTCTGTCGGTCCTCCTGAACAGGAGTCGGAGCAGGAGCGGGCTGGGTTGCGTTCGAGGACGCCGGACGGTTGCCGGTGTCCACTGGTTGCTGTGTCTGGTCACGGTTCGACGGCTGCCGCGGCTTAGCCGGTCCCGGCTGCGACTGCGGCGTGTTCGACGGTGCTGGCCTGCTCTCTTGAACCGGAGCCGGAGCCGACGGGGCTTGCCGGTCCTCTTGCGTGGATTCCGGAGCCGAGGTCGAGGTCGCCGGACGCTGGGCCTGGTCGCGGTTGGACGGAGCCGGAGTCAGGCTCGGCGATGTTGCGTTCGAAGGCGCCGGACGGTTGCCGGTGTCCATCGGACGTTGTGTCTGGTCACGGTTCGACGGCTGCTGCGGCTGAACCGGTCCCGGCTGCGACTGGCTGCCACCTCCGGTGGTCGGAGCCGGACGGCTGTCCGGTGCCGGTGCTGCATGCGACTGGGGACGACCGTGCGCAGCCAGGCCAACTGCACCGGCGCCAGCCGCTGCGTTCGACCAGTCCTGTCCGTTGCCGGTGTCGATCGGAGCAGACTGCGGTGAGTTGCGCGGTGCGTCCTGCCCCTGTGCACTGCCCTGGTCGAACGTGGCCGGTGCCGGGGTGTTGGCTGCTGCGCCGCCGCTCGGTGTCCGCGGCTGCGTCGGAGCGGGAGTGCCGCCACCGCCGTTGCCCGAAGGTCCGTTGCTGCTCGGACCAGCCTCCGGTCCCGCGTTGCCCGGAGTCGGGCCGTCACCGTCTGGTGAAGCACCATCCGTGCGGTCGCTGGTCGGTGCAGACGAGGTCGACCCACCGGTCGGAACATTGGCTGCAGTCGGACGAACGTCAGCCCCTGCGGTCGGAGCGCTGCCGGTCGCCCGCGTCACCGCACCAGCCGCGAATCCGGCAGCTGCCGAGGTCGCCAACGAGCCACCGCCAGCATTACCCGGAGTCGGAACACCACCGGTGCGGCCACTGCTCGGTGCAGGTGCGCTCTGTCCGTCCTGAGCACTGCCCTGGTCGAACGTGGCCGGTGCCGGGGTGTTGGCTGCTGCGCCGCCGCTCGGTGTCCGCGGCTGCGTCGGAGCGGGAGTGCCGCCACCGCCGTTGCCCGAAGGTCCGTTGCTGCTCGGACCAGCCTCCGGTCCCGCGTTGCCCGGAGTCGGGCCGTCACCGTCTGGTGAAGCACCATCCGTGCGGTCGCTGGTCGGTGCAGACGAGGCCGACCCACCGGTCGGAACATTGGCTGCAGTCGGACGAACGTCAGCCCCTGCGGTCGGAGCGCTACCGGTCGCCCGCGTCACCGCACCAGCCGCGAATCCGGCAGCTGCCGAGGTCGCCGACGAGGGAACGCTGCCTCCGTCGGAGTTCTGAGCGATCGGAGATCGGTACGCCGTGTCGCCCGTTGTGAGCGGAGTGTCAGCCGAGGTCGAGGTGTTCGCAGCGTCCGTGGTGACTGCGCTGTACGCCGGCACCTGTCCGTCGGAACGGTCAGCAGCCGGTCCAGCCGCGCCTGCGTAGCCCGATCCAGCCGAGTCGGCGCCGAGACGCTCGTTGATCCGGTCCTGCAAGACCGAACGGCTGCGCTCACGGGAGTCCACCGGGGTCGCCCCGTCGCCTGCTGCCGAAACATCGGCACCCACCGGTGCTGCGGCATCGGCCGGCTGCGGCGCGCCTGCGGTGTCCGCGCCGACCGGCGTAGACCCACCGTCGCCAGCGAACTGCGCGCCGTCGATCGGGCGGATCGAACCGTCCGTGCCGACAGCGGGCTCCTGACCCGCAGCACCAGACAGTGCGTTCAGGTGGTCCGGGGTTCCGGAGGTTGCAGTGGTTCGGTCCGGAGCCGAGGACGCTGTGGCATCGGTAACGGGCGACTGCACGTCGGCGAGATCGTCGGTCCGGGGAGCCGTCGCGGTCGACGCCACACCACCGACCGCCGCCTTCGCCGCGGTTTCGGCCTTGGCACGAGCAGCGTTCTGCTTCTGCATCTCAGCGAAGTACGCCATCTTCTCGCGGTTGTTCTGCGCCCGGCGGCTCGCTCGGATGTCGCGCTGCTTACCCGAGACGGTGCGCGCAGCAACGACCGTGCCCGCAACACCGGCGAGAGCGAACGCTGCCGGCATCGCCGAGACGGCGGCCACGCCGGCGGCTGCGGTGCCCGCGGCAGCCCATGCGCCACGGTTACCGACCGTCGAACGGATCGGGCTGTTGCGCAGCGCGTTCCAGGCGTCGCGACGCTTGACCGCCGCATAGCCCTTGGCGAACTGAGTGGTGTTGGCACGGGCATCTGCCGCCTTGCCTCGCCAGCGCTGAACCGCACCGGTCTGCGACGCCTTGCGGGCGACAGCTCCCGCGTACATTCCGGCTGGGGTTGCTGCCAGACCGCTGCCCAGGGCGGACGCTTTGGCGCCCATCCAGCGCTTCGGAGCGCCAGCGAGACGTCCAGCTGCCGCACCCGTGGCACCGGCACCGGCAACGGTTGCGGTAGCGCCGCGGCCCAGACGGCTTTTGCGTAGCGCCTGACCACGCTGACTCGTCGCGAACTTCGACGCGCCCGCACCGACGAGAGCAGCGCCGGAGTCACCCTTGCGGTTCAGCCAGGTGGCGGCCTGACGCGGACGGGTGTTGCCCGCCTGTGCGGCGTACCACGCGCGGCGCTGTGCCGCACCGGTACGCGCCGCGTGACGCATGGCGCGTCGGTCGTGCTTGTTCCCCACACGGCTGTAGTTGTAGCCACCCGAGGTGAGACCACCGACCGTGCCGCCACCGGCGGAACCCCGACGTCCGCGCATAGCAGCGATGGACGCAGCGCCCGCTGCACCGGCGACACCGGTTGCGGCGAGGGCCGAGCCGTCAGGGTTCTTCTCGCCCTTGGCGAGCGAGACGCCACCGGCAGCAGTTTCACCATCGGCACCGGCGGACCCGTCAGCCAGTGGCGACTGACCACCCTCGCGCTCCGTCCCAGGCGAGCTCTGACCGATCGCGCCGAGGTCACCACCGGTTCCACCCGGTCCAGCACCACCGGGGATCGGGGCACCTCCACCGGAACCGCTGCGGCGGGTGAAGTCACGACCGCGCGACATCATGCCGGCGATCGAACCGCCCACCATGCCACCGACCATGCCTGAGGCAGCCGATGAGGTGTACGCCTTCGCGCCAGCGAAACTGAAGGGGTCCGGGACCCCGGACATGGCCTTCTTCCAGATGAGCTTCATCGCGATGATGGCGATGAGCGGAGCCGCGCCGGTCCAGATGATCTGCGGCATGCCAGCCAGACCCATTGCGGTCCCGATCTCCAGGATGAACCCGGTGAGCGCGATCATCACAGCGAGCAGGAAGTTGTACCCGAACGCGACGAGAATGAAGCCGAGGGTGCTCTTGGCGTACTTCGCGAGCTGCGATCCGCGGTTCTGTCCAGGGACCATGTCAACGAGCGCGACGAAGAACACGAACAGACCGGTTGCCAGCAGGAGCGTCTTCAGAACGAAGATGACGCCGGCGAGCAGAACGAAGACCAGCATGTTGAAGATCGAGAAGAAGGCGTAGGCCATCGCGGCCGTGCTCGCGGCACCGGTCGAGGTGCCGTGCAGGACGTTGAGGTAGTCACGCGGGTTGTAACCCGCCGCGATGTCCGCGTCAGAGACCTTTGAGGTTCCGGCGTGAACAGCGTCGGCGTCGTCCTGCCAGTTGAAGAACATGTCTTCCGGGCTGCCCTTGGCATTCCAGTAGTCCGAGCACTGCTTATCGGTGAGCTTCTTGTCGTCGGTGTGCTTGTTCTCGATCGCGTTCCAGCCGCGCTGCACCTTCCAGCCACCCTGGTACTTGCACGCCGCAGCCCAGATCATCGTCTCGTCGCGCTGAGTGTTGTTCGCAGCGGACCACACCTGAGCCTCCTTCTTCGGAGCAGGCAGGTTCATACTGCGTCCGGCAGCCCCAGACGGGATCCGGGTCATGCCCTCAAGAGAACCGATCGAGGCCATGTCGTAGGTGTTGTTCGTGTTGGGCTGGTAGGCGTACCGGGTGCCGGCCTGCAGGTCCAGGCCACGGCAGAAGCTTGCCCATCCGTAGACGTTGTTGGTTCCGTACTGGGTGCGCACGTAGCTGGACAGACCGGACAGCTGCCACATCGAATCCATCGCCAGCGGAACGGCCGCGCCGGACTCACCGACCGGTGACGCGGTGTTGTACTTCTGGCGCAGCACGCTGAGGTAGTTGATGCAGGACGCCCGGTTGGTCGACGCGTCCGTCCGGGCCGCTGGTTCACCGAAGTTGTTACCGATGGTCTGGTAGATCATCGGTGCGGTCATCGTGCTGGAAACACTGGAGATCACCGCGGACGCACGCGAGACGAGCCATCCGGGGCTCATCGTTCCGTAGACACCAGCGCTGGAGGCCAACGCGCCGTTCATCATGATGCCGAACGCGGCGATCGTCAGGATGGGACGGATGAGCGCACGGCTGAAGGCTTGCCCACCCTGGCGCAGCTTCACCACAACCGTTGCCAGTCCCGCAAGGAACAGCATCGCGATGAGGGTGACCTGCCCACCTCGTCCGTCGCCCCAGAAGATCTTGGCGAGGTTTCCGGCGGCGCGGTCGATTTTGGTCCCGATGGAGTCGGCGATGCAGTAGTTGTTCGCCAGCGTCACCGAGTTGACCGCCACCGACCACATGGTGTTTCCGATGCTGAGCATCGAGGAGTCCACCGAGTTTCGCTGGATCTTGCTGGTCGCGTCGTTCCAGAAATCAGCGTCGAGCCGAGTGTGCAAGTTCGAAGTCGAGTCGCCCCATCGGTTCACCGTCAACAGGTCGGACTGTGACATACCCGCGTCGCCAGTGGCCTCGCACACGTTGAAGGTTCCGCCACCACTGTCGTCGTCCTTGGGGACCGCCGTGTTCAACGAGTAGGCGAACGACTCCACAGATGTCGCCGGACGGGAGATCGCCACCATCTGACCCGAGGAATCCACGGTCGTCGAAACAGCGGCCAAAGACGCCGGGGCTGTTGCGGCAATGGTGATGAAGACCAGCGTGAAGACGGCGAAAAACGCCGACGTCCATCCGGCGATGGTCCGTAGGGCGACGGTGGGTGAACTCACTAGGCGGCCTTCCAGGGTGGGTGATGGAACTCCTACTCGTTTTCATGGGCAGATCCGGTTGAGTCAGGGTCGGCTTTCCGATACGACCCCGGACATGTCGGCCGCGCCAACGAGTACGAGACGTCGCTCCACACGCCGACGCCTACTGGTGGGAATGGCGGGACGCGAGATCGAGGCATCGGACCTGAACGGGTGACCCACGTATGGCCGCGGCATTCCAGGACACGAAACGGCGTCGCACGGTCACAGAAACGCGGCTGTGCTGGTGCAGTTGCGCTACTGTCCGAGCATGGAACGAGGGACATGGATCACTGCAACGGTCGCTGCGAGCATGCTGCTTTCCGGGTGCTCTGGCGGATCTGAAGCCAAAGGACCCACTGGCACTACCCCGACGATGACGTCGTCGGAGTCAAACAACGGTTCCGGAACGCAGACCCCGTCGGCCAACGGGACGACCAAGGCCGTTCCAACGCTCGAGCCCGGACAAACGGGGCCGGCCACCGCCGAGCTTGGCTCTCTCAACACGATGATGCACAACATTTCGGGCTACGACGGAGACCCAGCAGAAGTCGCCAAGCCTGCGTGTACGCGATTGTTCGGTCCAGATGCGGCGATCGGACCCGTTGTCGGTACCGCAGTGGTTCTTGCGAACGCTGGACGAGGGATTCTGTCAAAACCTCCCACCGAGGTCCCAGGCCAGTCTGATTTGCAAAGATGGTCGCTGTCCTGCCTCTGGGTGGATAGCTCCACCCCGGATGCTGGGGTATCGATCCGGCTCGAAAACAACAAACTGACTCCGGGGCAAGTTGCCGAGGATGTTGACACGAAAGCCACCGAGGGTTGGGGTGTTGTGTGCCTCGTCGCCCCGACTCAATGGTCGGAAAAGCAACCACAGGGGAACCTGTTCTATGACGCCGACAAGAATGCGAAGTGGCCGGACGCCTGGGCGGGACAGAAGGATCAGAACGGCGTGACAGTTGGCTGCCGCGCCAACCACAGGTCGAGTGCTCAGTACGGCAACTCCAGCAAGACCAGGGGTCAGGCGATTGACGCGCGCGCGACGAAACTGCGCGACATCGGCCTGGCGAACCTGGCGAAGTAGTCTCGCTCCTACCGTTTGGCCCAATCGCCAGCGGCGGTGAGGCATTGGCACAGCGTGTGCGCGTTGTGCATCGTCTGGGGATCTAGAACAGAGAAGAACTCCTTGGCGCGCGCAACCCCGCGACGTCTGGGCTGGATCCTGTACCGCATGGCATTCTCGTTTCGCCTGACTTGGACCTCTGGGGTGTGATGGCGCGGGTTGGGTGAGTGTTTGTGCTGGTCAGGGTGCTGCGGCTTGTTTAGGTGACACACTAACGGCGTGGTTTTTCTGCGGAAGGTGCGGACGGCGTCGGGTGCGACAGCGGTTCAGATCGCGGTCCGGCGTGATCGCCGGGACGTGGTGATCGAGCACTTGGGGTCGGCGCATACCGAGGCGGAACTTGCTGCGTTGATGGAGGCCGGCCGGGCCAAGATCCACGCCGGCCAGGGCGAGCTGGACCTCGGCTTCGGCTCGAAACACGGCGCGGGTAGGGATCCGCGGCAGGCCGTGGTCACGGCCAAGACTTCCCGGTTGTTGCTGCAGGTGTTACGGGATGCGTGGGAGACGCTGGGATTCAACGCGATTGGTGATGAGGCGTTCTTTCAACTGGTTGCTGCCCGGTTGATCGAACCGACCTCGATGACTGACTCGGCTCGTGTCCTGGGCGAGGTCGGCCTGGCGCCGGTGCATCGCTCGAGCATGAAACGGGCCCTGACTCGCTGCGTGGGTCGCGGGTACCGGGACGTGGTCGCGGCCAAGTGTTTCGCGCATGCCGCGACTGCGGGGGATGTGACGTTGTGCCTGTACGACGTCACCACGTTGTATTTCGAGGCCGAGAAGGAGGACGACCTACGCAAGGTCGGGTACTCCAAGGAACGGCGGGTCGACCCGCAAATCGTGGTCGGGTTGCTCGTCGACCGGCACGGGTTCCCGTTGGAGATCGGCTGCTTCGAAGGCAACCGGGCCGAGACGACCACGATCATCCCGATCGTGCGGCAGTTCGCTGACCGGCACAACCTGGCCGATATCGCGATCGTTGCCGACGCGGGCATGCTGTCCGCGGCCAACCTGACCGCTTTGGACCAGGCCGGCCTGCGGTTCATCGTTGGGTCCCGCGTCACGAAGGCACCCGCGGATTTGGAGTCGCATTTCCGGTGGCACGGTGAGGCGTTCACCGACGGGCAGATCATCGACACGATCACCCCACGCACCGCCACCCAAGCAGCCCGAGCAGTCAACGACCCGAGGATCAAGACGGAGCCAGTGTGGGACCCGGACCTGCATGACCAGTCCTGGCGGGCGGTGTGGGCCTACTCAGCCAAACGCGCTGCCCGGGACAGCAAGACGTTGACGCTGCAGGAGAATCGGGCGATCGCCGTCATTCAGGGCGAGAAGGCTGCCCGGACACCCCGATTCGTCAAAACAACCAACGGCACGAGATCCCTCGATGAGGCGTCCCTGGCGCGGGCACGGCGCCTGGTCGGGCTGAAGGGGTACGTCACCAACATCCCCGCCGACCTCGCGACCGCCTCAGAGGTGATCGGGAACTATCACGACCTGTGGCGGGTCGAGCAATCATTCCGGATGTCCAAGACCGACCTACGCGCCCGGCCGATGTTCCACCACACCCGCGACGCGATCGAAGCCCACCTGACCATCGTGTTCGCTGCCCTCGCGGTCGCCCGCTACCTCCAGAACAAGACCGGGCTGAGCATCAAACGGATCATCCGCGCACTGCGGCCGCTGCAAGACGTTCAGATCGAACTCGCCGGCCATCCCGTCACCGCAACACCACAACTCAGCGACGAAGCACGAACGATCCTCGACGCGCTGACACACTAAAGAGGTCCAACTCGGGCGCATGGCATTCTCGTTTCGCTCGGACGACTCCATGCGCAACACGGTGCGACGCTGCCTGCCGATCGATCAGAACACTTCGATCGGGCGTTCCTTCCTATCGTCCGGTCGACGGACCGGGAGGCTGGCGGTCCGGAGCGTACGAACACGCATCTGATCCGGATGAATTTCGGTGTTACAGATCAGGAACTTGCCGGTGTTCGAGCTGGCCTTGTCGTACAGCGCCTTGTACTTGCGCTGGCGCAGGTCGTCACTGCTGCGCGACTCGAACATCAGGTAGACGAGGGCGTACAGCATGACGACCGGGACGGTCGCCCAAATGCCGATCATGTTGTAGCCGATACCGAGCACGACGAGCGCAGGGATGCTGGTCGCAACCATCAACCAGAACACGCGACGCGGCATGTCGAAGCCGCGCCAAGTGATGCGCCGGTCGGCGGACTTGTCGCGGGTCAGATGCGATAGGTCGTAGACAAAACCTTGCGAGGACACGGTGACTGACTCCTCTGACTGGGTAGGCGATTCTGCGCCGAGCCGCGTCGACTCGGCGCAGAATCATGGCCGTCCGTCCGAAAGGACGTCGACCTACTTGCTCGTGTTCCCCACCGATCCCAGGAAGTTGATGAAGCCGTCGGCCAGCTTCAGCACCAGCGGGAACAGCATGCCGGGCGCAGCGAACGCTGCTGCTGCGGCGAGCGTCCAGATGAGGACGGTGCTGTTGCCGCCGCCACCCTGGCGACGCTGCATCAGGTACTTGACGGCCGCGAACGCGACCAGCGCGAGTGCGATGATCGTGAGCAGGATCGGCAGCTGCGGAACGGATGCGGTGATCTTGCTCCACACACCGGCCCACGCGCCGGCCATGTTCGACTTGCTGTTCGCCGACTGAGCGACGAGGGGCCCTGAAATCATGATGTGTTGCTCCTTCGGACGGGTGGGGCTTTCTGCCCTCACCTGTTTCATGGGCAACTCGAGAGGGGTCAGGGTCGGCTTTTTGCCCGACCCTCATCCGTTTCAGTCGCCCACATTCGGTTGACGGCCGCGAGCCGGCGTGGCCCTGGTCGTCCGAAGGAATGGCGGGGGTCCGATAACAGGCCGTCGCTGAGGCGTGACCTTCGTCACTCGTGGCGCTTCAGTACTTCGGCAGCCGGGGCACGCCGGGCGGAAGTACGCACGCCGGCCATACGCCAGCCGCCAGCGGTACAGCATCGAAGGCATGTGGTTGGGCTTGCGCCGGTTGTGCGGGCCGCAGAGCATCGCGAGGTTCTCGATCGTCGTTGGACCACCGCGCGATCACGGGATCAGGTGGTCGCCCTGCGTGCCTGGCCGAGAGCACCGGCGCCACAACAACGACATCTGATCCGAGGGTTTTCACCCTCTGTCAGTAGTTGCCGAAAATGGCGGCTGACCTGCGGAAACGTCTTTCGACGTCTTCCAGCATCAGCCGCCATCTTTCGTTGGTGTGCGTACCCAGTGCACCCCACGAGCCCTTCTGGATGCTCGCTCATCGGGCACCGAATCCGGCGGGGGCAAGCTCCCTCTGATCGGCCCCGCTCTCCCGCCTCACGTCGCGCCGTTCGCGGTACTCGCGGACGCGGACCCGAGCGAGCAGGACGAGGCTGATGGGGCCGATCCAGAGCATCTTCAAGGCGTTCCAGATGAACAAGAGCACGAGCACGTTGAGCCAGCCCGGTCCCCCGTTGCCGATGAGTGTGGTGCAGATGCTCGCGGCATACAGGTACGGCCCGGCGAGGAGCATCGCGGGGACGCCCCACTTCAACCCTCGGCGCGTACGAATCGCGTCGAGGGCGATGTTGGTGGGCATGTACCGGCGCAGGTAGTGCCGGGTGTGTTCGCTGGCAGTCCAGATGAGTTGAAGCATGTGGCGGCAGTCCTCTCTCGGGTCTGGCGACGGAGAACCTTGAAGGACTGCCCGCTGTTGCTCCGGGCCGTCGTGCCACCGCGTCGGCGCGGTGGCGAACCTTTGATGTAGTCGCCTTGCCTACGACCATACGCCTGACCACGGACAGAATGAAGCGGCCCGTGCGTGGACTGGCTTGTCGGGCGCACCTACCGGGCATGAAACTCCCCGTTCGATCCCACGACGAGTTGATCGCGGCGCCTCCCGCACCTGCTCGGGTTCAAGCCCGAGGAGTCGATGGTCATCGTGCCGGTGCATTCGAGCCTCCCGCATGTCCGGGCCGATCTGCCGACCACACCGGCAGAGCGTGAGCAGGCTTGGGCCTCCATCGGTCCCGCGCTCAGTCGTACGCCCATCCCGGTTCCAGCGTGGCGATCATCTGTCTGAGCGCCGACCGCCAGCACGCGGACCGTGAGAGCCGGGAACTCGCGACCAGGCTCGACGGCATCGGTATCGACACCGGCATCCGGCTGTGGGCGGGCGAGTCCGAGTGGTACGACTTCGACAGCGGTGACTCCGGTCCTCAGACCGAAGCAGCCCGCGAATACGTGGCCGCGGTGATGGCTCCGACCGGCCGCACACCCCTCGCCAGCCGGGAGGCGTTGGAGTCGTCACTGGTCGGTGACAGGACGCCGATCGCGGAGCTCTTGCCCGAGGCTCGGGAGGCCGCTGGCCGCCGTACGCCGGGGAGCGAGGCACAGTGGGCTGCCGTCCGGCTCCAGAAGTTTCACACCAGCGGCCGCCCCTTGACTGATCGTGACGCGGCCCGGCTGCTCGTCGCGCTCGACTGCATCCCGGTCCGCGACCGCTTGTGGGACGACATGAGCCCTGAGACCGCCGCCTCACACGTCACCATGTGGACGGACTTGACCAAGCGTGCCCCTGACGACGTGCGTGCCGCACCGGCCTCCCTCCTGGCCTTCGCGAGCTGGCTGAGCGGAGACGGAGCCAAAGCACAGTGCGCGTTGGATCAAGTGCCCCGCGACAGCCGCTACTTCCTCGCCGGCCTGGTGGCCGCCGCCATCGAGACTACCATGCACCCGCGCGAGTGGGAGTCCATCAAGAGGATCGGCCAAGACACCGACTTCGCTGCGCACCAGCCAGGGCCGCAGGCTCGTCCGGCTCGATCAGCACCGGGACTCTGAGGCGCGTCCGTGATGAAGGTCCCACGTCGCCGACGGCCATCGAGTCGTCTGGAGCGGCTACTGGCACGGCGCGTGAAGCCTCGCGCTCGGCACCGCGATGCGGCCTTCGCTATCGACTTCATCCGCGGCCCCGCTGTCGTGATCGCACCAACCAGCCACGGGGACGAGGGCCTGGCTGACCCCACCGTACGCACCTGACCGGTGATCCTTCGAGCGAGAGGAACCGATGATGGTGTCGATAGCCGAGCAGGTGGCTGGCGAGCGCATGGCACGGATGGTGCTGTCGATGATCGCCGAGCCTGACGATCAGGTGACCGGGCATGTGCTGGCGCAGACGGGCGGGGTGGAAACCCTGCGGCTGTTGGAGGGCGACGACCCGATCCCGAAGATGAGCAGCGGCGGCGCGCTGCTGTGGCGCGAGCGCCTGGCCGGACACCTCACCCCTGACCTGCTCGACCGAGTGGCATCAGCGGAGAAACAAGGGATCGGGACACTGATCCCGGCCGACCGTGAGTGGCCGGCCGGTCTCAACGATCTCGGCATCCGTGCCCCGTATGTGCTGTGGACTCGTGGCGCGGCCTCGTTCCTGACCTACCCGTTGCGTGATCGCGTCACCATCACGGGCGCCCGGTCAGCGACTCCATACGGTATGGAGGTCGCCGGAGACTTGGCCGCGAACCTGGCCGATGACGAACGGATCATCGTCGCGGGCGGGGCGTTCGGGATCGAAGGAGCAACCCACCGTGGCGCGCTCGCTCAAGGTGGGCACACGGTTGCGGTCCTCGCGTGCGGCGTCGACCGCGCATATCCGTCGGCTCACCGTGAGCTGTTGGAGCAGATCGGCGATGCCGGCCTGCTGGCCAGCGAGCTCCCGCCAGGCACCGCGCCGAGTCGGGAACGGTTCCTGGCGCGTGGTCGTCTGTTGGCGGCGCTGTCGGGTGTCACGGTGATCCCCGAGGCCGGCGTCCGATCCGGCGCAATGCCGATCGCGGCCCACGCACATGCGTTGCGCTGTGGCGTGGGCGCGGTACCCGGCCCGGTCACCAGTGTCGCGAGCGCAGGGCCACACGAGCTCATCAAGCGTGGCGTGGCGTCGATCGTGACCACGACCAGCGATGTCACGGTGCTGCTCGACAGCGGACCAGCCGGGAAGCGCGCCCCGCGCCGGTCAGGGCTGGGACCGGAGTTCGGCTCTCGGCGCCCCTCAGCACGGGAGGAGCCCGGTCGTTCGCTCTGACCAACGGACGCCGAACAGCGGCGAGAGACCGGCGTATGCCCCCGGGGCGTAGCGTGGAGGGGTGGGAATCGATTCGTGGGCGAGCAGCCCCCACTCCGCGAAGGTGATGCGCGGGAATCGATCGCGCGACACGAAGCCGGAACTCGCGGTCAGACGTCTTCTGCATGCCGAGGGGTTGCGCTATCGCGTCAACGTTCGTCCTCTGCCGTCGCTACGACGGACCGCCGACATCGTGCTCGCTTCCAAGCGCATCGCGGTCTTCATCGATGGTTGCTACTGGCATGGCTGCCCCGAGCACTACGTGGCTTCCAAGTCGAACCGCGACTACTGGGACGTCAAGATCGAAACCAACGCGGCCCGAGACGCCCAGACCAACGCGGCGCTATCGGATGCTGGCTGGACGGTGCTGCGTTACTGGAGCCACGATCGGCCCGAGAACATTGCGGCTTCCATCCAAGACTCAGTTCGCGTTTTCACACGCCGGGACGATGCTGCGCGTTAGCCAGCCTGTGCTTCTGTCGGCTTCTCTGCGGGCGTTGGCACCGTTGGCTTTCTCGTCCTCGTGGCAGGGAGCTCCTCTGCAAGGGCGTCGACTACAGCTTGCGCTGTGGTCCGCGATAGTGCCAGGAGAGTTTCCTCCCCTAGGGGACTTGCCGCGCGGAGCGCGACCGGCGCGTGCCCGAGCGACGCAAGTAGAGCGCGAGCCGCTGCGCGCGCCAGCGGTGGTGGAACGCTGTTTCCAACCTGGCGGTGGCCGTGCCAGTTCGTCGTGTGGAACCGGAACCAGTCGGGATAGCCGTGGAGACGAGCCGCCTCGCGAACAGTGACCACACGGTCCTCGCGGGGATGGATCGGTCGAGGCGATGTATGGGAGCCACGTTCGGAACCGGTGCCAGCACGCAGCGTGCGGGACGGACCGTCGAGCGGGAGTCGATACAGACGGCTCTTCGGCTCGACGGCACCCAGCTCCGTCGCAGCGAACCGCTCGACGGTCTCTTCGGTGTGGGTGGTGCGGCGCGAGCCTGTCAGGTAAGACGGGTCCCAAAGGCGTGGTCTGGACTTGTCGCCAGGAAGCGGGTCGATCCCCGCCAGCGTGCGGGCGTAGGCACTCTTGATCGAGGAACGACGTGCGATGTCCGCCGTCCGCAACTCGACTTCGTCGGACGTCAGCAGTTGCACGTACGCTGACGGCGAGGGAAGCCCCTCAAATGCTTCTTCGACCGAGACTTGTCCGTCACTCTGAGCCGGCCGGGCGGGCGCGGTCTCGCCAAGCGCGCCCAGCACGATGACTCGTCGGCGTGACTGCGGTACGCCGAAGTTGAGACTATTGAGTGGCTTGTCGGTTCCAGAGAGCGCGTAGCCCGCGGCTCTGAGTCGTCTGAACGCCTTCTCCCGGATCGCGTCGAACTTGGTCTCCAACAGCCCTGCGACGTTCTCTAGGCAGAACGTCTGCGGCTTGATCTCTTCGACCAGGCGCACAAAGTGCAACAGGAGGTCGTTGCGCTCGTCGTCTTGCTCTCGCTTACCCCCGGATGAGAACCCCTGGCAGGGAGGCCCGCCTATGAGAGCGTCCAGTTGGTCAGGCCAAGGAACTCCCGGATGGAGTCTCTTGAAGCCGCGCTCGGCTGCGCCGAGTACGTCGGCGGCTGATAACTTCGAAGCGTCGCGGCACAGGACCTCGCACTGCGGGAAGTTGAACGCGTGGGTCGCAGCGTGCACGGGGTCGTACTCCACAGCGGCGACCACATCGAAACCCGCTTGCTCGAACCCCAGGCTCATGCCGCCCGCCCCGGCGAAGAGGTCAACCGCGACAGGCCTGGTCAGGCGGACGCTAGCAGAAGGAATCGACACACTCAGACGATCGCACATCCCATCCCCCCACGCACGCACCGGGTACCAAAGTCCCGTCCAGCGGGCGCAGGTCGGGCATCATGGGCACATGGTGACATCTGCCTCCGACACAACAGTCGATGCAGGCGCCGAGAAGCGCTTCTTCATCGAGATGCTGACCAAGGACATCGAGCTCCTACCCGCGATCGTCGACCTAGTGGACAACAGCGTGGACGGAGCACGGGGCCTTCATCCCGACGGGGACCTTTCCGGACAGTGGGTGAAGATCGAGTTCGGCGACGACTCGTTCACGATCTCGGACAACTCCGGAGGCATCTCGGTAGATGTCGCAAGACACTACGCGTTCCGCTTCGGCCGGTCGAAGGACTTCACTGGTGTGAAGCGTTCAGTGGGGCAGTTCGGCGTCGGAATGAAGCGGGCGATCTTCAAGATCGGACGGGCTTTCGCCGTACAGTCTGCACATCGTGGCGAAGCCAGCGCCGACGACGGGTCTCGCTTCTCGTTGAACGTGGATGTCGAACAGTGGGCTGTCCAGCAGGAGTGGACGTTTCAGTTCGAGCGTGTCGAGGAAGGCGTCGCGCTGGCCACCGACGAGGAGGCCGGCACGGTCATCTCAGTGACCAAGCTGCACCCCAGCGTCCAAGACGACCTGAAGGACCCCGCCATCGTTCAGGCCCTGCGAACGGAGCTGCGTGTCCGGCATCAAGAGTCGATTCAGAGCGGACTGCAGCTCCACCTCAACAGCGACAAGCCTCTCGTGGCGTCGCGACCGTCGCTTCAGGCATCGGACGTGATCCAACCGGTCTTCAAGGAGTTCCAGGTCCCGGGCGCCAACGGAGGGACCGTCGACGTCAAGCTCTACGCCGGAACCGTAGCCCCACGGAAACGCGACAAGGACTCTGACCCGGAAGACGAAGGACAAGCCGAGAACTTCCAAGACCCTGGAGATGCCGGGTGGTATCTCTTCTGCAACGACCGGCTGTTGCTGGTGGCGGACAGGACGTCGCTCACAGGCTGGGGTAACCCTGCGGCCGCTTATCACCCGCAGTACCGGTCGTTCCGTGGCTTCGTGTACCTGTCCGCCGACGATGCCGGCCTTCTGCCCTGGAACACGACCAAGACCGCGGTCGACCGCGACTCTCCCGTTTTCAGGGCAGTCCAGTCGGAGATGAAGACCGTTCTGGTCGCGGTTCAGGCCGTCATCAATCGGGCCAAGCAAGTGCGCGCTCGGCTGGAGGACGAGGAGCCGAAGCCCGACATCTTGGTGGCCCTGGACGAGACGCCTGACAAACCGATCACATCTCTCACGGCCTCGTCGAGCATGGTCACGCCACCTTCGCCGCCGGCCAAGCCGAAGGCGCCCCCGACGCCCAAGGTCCAGCGCATCCAGTACGTAGTCGATCCCGACAAGTTCGAGGAGGTTGCCGAAGCGCTCGGTGCCAGTAGCGGCTCGGAGGTCGGCCGTCTCACTTTCGACTACTTCTACGAGCAAGAAATCGGCTGATGGCTCGGCAGTACGAGTTCCGGCCTGCCAAGGCCGCGCAGCGTCGCATGATTGTCGATGCGTGCCGACGGCTGACGGCGATCGCCGCCCTCGACCAGTACCAGTACGTCGGTTTCGGTGGACTGGAGTTCATCGACTTCGTCGAATTCCACCGCGGCCTCGGTGTCCCGCAGATGACGAGCATCGAGCGGGATACGAACATGCTGCATCGGCTGGAGTTCAACAAGCCCTACAACGGCATCCGGCTGCTCATGGGCGAAGCACGCAACGAGCTCCCGCAGGTGGACTGGACCAAGCTCTCGATCACCTGGCTCGACTACACGGACGTGCTCACTACGGACATTCTACGCGATGTGGACTTCGTGGTGCGCTCAAGCCAACCCGGCAGCGTTGTCATCGTGACCGTCAACGGCGCGACGACCGGCGTCCGGCTGCCCGAAAGGTTAAGCAATCTGCGTATGAATCTCGGAGACCTCATCGCTGATGACCTCACCGATAAGGACATGGCGGCATGGGGGCCTACTCGGGCCGAACGAAGCGTCCTTCAAGCAGCGGCACACTCCGCCAGCCGCGAAGCCCACGGGCTTCCTCTGCGCCAACTCTTCAACTTCCACTACGCAGATGACGCCAAGATGCTCACGTGGGGCGGGATCGTGACAAGCCCGTCGCTCGACCGCACGATCGACTTGTGTCGGTTCGAGGACCTCCACTTCGTCCGCACCGGTGACGACGCATTCGAGATCAACGTTCCCGTGCTCACCGAACGGGAGATCACCTACCTGGAAACCGAACTCGTCGGTGCCGGTCCCCTACCGAAGATCAAGGGCGTGGAGCCAAAGGACATCCAGTCGTTCGCTCAGGTCTACCGCTGGCGGGTCGGCACCCGCTGACGGCGCCGCTTTCGCCCCGCGCTTGACCCTGGGCCCGCTCCGGGCGACCCCAATCAGAACACGTTGCACTCCGCCGACTACAGCGCCGGGCCGACGCCTCTCATATCAACGGCACGACGAGGTGTCCGATCGTCGCGCCCGGACTCAGCCAGGTCTCGCGCCTTTTCGAGGGCCGTGCGAGCGCGGGCGGCGTCGATCTTCTGCACTGTGTTCTCGGCTGGTGCTCCGAGCGGCGTGGACGTGGTGATCGTGTAGCGGTCGCGGTAGGCCGCGACGGTGCGGGACCTTTGACGAGGGAACACACGAAGCCGTCGAGCTGCGCCCGCGGCCTGTCCGGCCTCGCCTCGACCTATCGACAGGTCATCTTCGCCAACGTCTCGACCGTCTTCACCGCAGCGGTCGATGACAGTCTGATCCAGAAGAACCCCTGCAAGGCGCCTTCGGTACGCAAGCCGAAGCCGGAGCCGCGCACGATGACCCCCTGGTCGTCAAAGCAGGTGGCACTGGTTCGAGACGCGCTCCCGACCGCTATCAACTGGTCACGCATCTTGGTGCCGGGCTGGGCCTGCGCCAAGGCGAGATATTCGGTCTGTCACCCGATGACATCGACTTGGACAAAGGGCGAGATCGAGATCGTCCGGCAGGTCCAGCTCCGTGGCGGCAACAAGCAGCTCTTCGGGCTGCCCAAAGGACGTAAGACTCGCCGGGTCCCGCTCCCCGATTCGGTGCTCGACGCGATCAACGAGCACATGACGCACTACCTGCCGCGCAAAGTGACCCTGCCCTGGGATCGACTCGACGGGCCAGAGCGGACCTTCGCTCTACTGCTCACCACGCGGGAAAGGGGCGCGCTCAACCGCAACTACTTCAACACCCACCTCTGGCGTCCAGCACTTGAAGAAGCCGGCATCGAGGTCACCCGAGAGAACGGCACCCACGCACTTCGCCACTTCTACGCCAGCACCCTGCTCGACGCCGGCGAGTCGATCAAGGCACTCAGCGAATACCTCGGCCACGCCGACCCCGGCTTCACGCTCCGCACCTACACCCACCTCATGCCGACATCGACTGAGCGAACCCGCAAGGCCATCGACTCGATGTTCAGTGAGCACGACGGTAGGCGTCCGTCCGAGACCGCCAAGGAACCGGCAGAGCGCCGCTCCCCCGCCGAGAGCGTTCGACCCGCACCGGGCAGCTCGATCCTGCCGCCAACGCGGCCTGCGCCGCCTCGACCCGGCCCCAGCCTGTGATGTGAGATGCGTACCCACTGCACCCCAAACGCCTTCAGAATCAGTGTTTACGCAGGTCAGAGCCGGTGCACCAGTCACACCAACGACTTGTGCTCACACTGTCCGCCGCACCATGCCGCGACCTGGCGTTTTGACTCCGGGTCGAACAATCGAACAGGGTCACGCTGCGTCGCCCGCGACATGCGCACAGACATCACAAACCGCAGGGTCAACGCCGCGACGAGAGCGAGGATCGCCCACTTCAGCCAGGGGTGCTGGTCCAGCACTTCGAGGGCCAGGCCGACACCTGCTCCGGGCAACGAGCCCTCGTCGACGTTGCCCCGCGCTTGAGCGTTCAAGGCACCTCCTTTCGAATACGACGTAACGCCCGTCCGGAGCTTGGGGTCTCCGGACGGGCGCTGTCGTGCGAGGTACTACCTCAGCGGGTCAACTCAGAAGTCGCCCGCGGGCTTCGAGGAAGATGGTCGGCTCCCTCATCAACGAAGGATCAGTGAACCGACCGATGACGTCCTAGAAATCGCCCTGGTAGCCGCCAGCCTGAGCAGGCTGCGCGTACTGCTGCGGCTGCGCGGCGGGCGCGGCCTGGGGGGCCGACTGCTGCGGAGCCTGGGCCTGCGGCGCAGCCGCCTGCCCGTTTCCCAGACCGCCACCGTTCTTGGTGACGCGGGTGACGACGGCGGTCGCCCACTCCAGGCTCGGGCCGACGTGCTCGGCCTCCACCTCGAAGTAAGTGGTCTTCTGACCGTCCTTCTCGACGACGTTGCTCTTGAGGCGTCCGGTCACGATGACCTTGTCGCCCTTCTTGAGCGACTCGGCGATGTGCTCACCGAGGTCGCGCCACGCGGAAACCCGCATGAACGTGGTGTCTCCGTCGACCCAGGCGTTCGTGCCCCGGTCGAACTTGCGCTCGGTCGAGGCGACCGAGAACGAAGCGACCGCTGCGCCGGACGGAGTGAACTTGAGTTCCGGGTCGGCGGTCAGGTTGCCGACGATGACGATGTTGTTGTTTGCCATGCGATGAATCCTTTGAGTCGTGACCCGTCGGTGACGGGCGTTTGAGTCACTGCCACGGCTGGTCGGGCAGACCGTCCGCTTACTGCGTCTGTACGGTGCGACGAAGCCGACAAATCGACGCTTCGCTGTACCGTTCACTCAGGCAACCGGTGGCAGCCTGCACTCGCACGGTGCGACGAAGGCGACGTTTCGACGCTCTCGTGCAGCGGCCGCTGGCGCGCGGCCCGCTGAATGAGCCAGGCGTCCGGGCGCCAGTCCCACTCCCCCGTCGGATCGGCACCGTTCGCGGCGAGCACGGTGACGACCACGCCGTCGATGTCCGCACCGTAGAACGCCGACGACCACGCCGGGTTCGCCTCGACGACCGACCAGATGCCGTTGGTGCGCCCGACGTCCAGCACATACCCACGCGGTCCGGGCACGGCGTCGGCGACCCGACCTGCGAACAGCACGGCGCGGGCTGCGTCGAAACGGTTGATGGACATGCCCTCATGCCACGTCTGCCCGTTCACCAGGTACGGGCTGTGGGCAACGACGCGGCCATCGAGTACGAAGCACCGGACCTCGAGATCGAACGACGTCGGTGTCGTCAGCTGGATCCACGACCCGTCCGGCAAACCGGCCGCTGCTGCTTCGACGAGAAAACCCGACAGCGTGGACCGGACACCGGCGGGCAGGTTCTGCGGTTTCGCCTCGGCGACCTTGGCGAACCGAGGCACCGTCCAGCGGACGGCTCCGGATCGAAGATCGGCCAGCGGCACCGTCTCGATGCGTCGGTGGAGCGCCCACCACGGAGCGCTCGACAACCAGTGCGGTCCGGGCGCCTGCATCGACAGACCCGCTCGCGCAGCCCATTCCGTCGGGCACCAGAACGCGCGTCCCGGCGGCGGCATATCGAAGCCGAGATCGGACTCGACAACGACCCCGATCGTGTTGACACTCAGCCCATCAGCCACCCAGTGTTTATGGGTGACGACGCGCAGCGCGTCGATGTCAGGCATGGCTGCCTGCGGTCTGCGGCGACCGAACAGCTTGCCGATGCGACCGCACGTCGTCCGGGTCGGCAGTGCTGTGCGGAACGAAAACAGCGGCCAGGAGCAGGAGCGTCGTGCGCAGATCCGCGTACCAACCGAGCGAGGCCCCGGCCGGGATGGCTGCCAGAGCGACCGGGGCGACCCGCCGGTCGGGAGGGTCGGCCTCGAATCGACTCCTCACGCGATGTCGCTCTCTCGCGCCTTCGGTCCGCCGTCCACGAGCACGACGCACGGTCGGTTCACCGGGTACTTGTCCGGCGTCACTTCCAGCTGAAACCCATCTCGCGACACCCGGTGGTGCAGGTTGAGGTTGCTCAGGTCTTCCGCGATCGCGGTCACATCTGCGCCGGGGACCAGCACGGACTTCATCTCGCGAGCAAGCTTGCGGCTCGAGTTGCGCACAGACACGGCGACCGAGCTCGTCATGCTGATGATCAACGGATTGGATTCGTGTGATGAACCGCCCGTTGGGACCGGCCCGCTGTGGGCTGGTGGCGGCGCGCTCGGCGTCACCGGAATCGGATCCGGAACCGGCTCCGGCGCCGTCTGGATCACGGGCTGTAGCTGCACGGGAAACAGCTGGAAGACGTTGCTGGCCGCGTCGGCATCTGCCTCGTCCTCGACTTCAACGACGTCGACCGGCTCTTGCGGCGAGGACATATCGGGCTGCATCGCCGGCACGGAGAACATAGACGCGACATGCAGCGCTCGAACCGGTGCGAGGTTGTCCTGAGCCACCGACACGAAGTGGGTACCGAGCCAGAATGCGGAACCGATCATCTCCAACTGCTCGTCGGTCGAGTCGTCCTCATCAACATCGCCCATCGCCGAGATCTTCACCCGGCCGCGCATGCAGACAATGTCTCCCGGCTTCGGGTCGCGCAACCCGTTGGCGAGACGCGCTTTCTCCAACGACTCGGGCCACAGCACACCGGAGATCGACCCGGTGGAACCCTCGATGGTGAACCGCGCGAACTCACGTCCGCGGGTGTGACCGATCGTCCACTCAGACACCATCGCCTTCGTGGTGACGACCGGGCAGGGTGACAGGCCAGCGACCGGAACGCACGGAGCCTGATCCGGGTGCGGGTTCCACGCACGGACCTGCGCCTGCATCTCGCTCAGCGGGTGGCGACCGACGATGATGCCGAGACGTGCACGTTCACGGGCCGCGCGCTCGGCCACCGACCATTCGATCGCCGGGATCGGCAGGTCGGGGTACTCCCGCAGCGCCCGCAGTACGCAACTCATCCCCCGACGGGTGCCGTACTCGTCCAGCGCGCCGGCGTCGATCAGCCCTTCGAAGACGTTGCTCGGGATGAACTTGTCATCCACCTTCGCGGCCCGCAACAGGTCCCCGAGCGTCTTGAACGGCCCCCCGTTGCGCTCGATGATCTGCACGAGCTTGGCGGCGTTGTCCTTCACCCCAGCGATCTCGGACAGACCAAGCCGCACCGTGTGGCTGCCCTCGACAGCGGTGTCGAGGTTGCCGGCAGCCAGGCTCGGGCCGAGCACAGTCACACCGGACCGGCGCACCGAATCCAGGACCGGCAGACGCCTGTCCTTATCGGTGGTCACGGTGAGCTGGGCCGCAGCAAAGTGCGCTGGCCAGTTCGCCTTCAGGTAGGCCGTCATGTAACCGATATAGGCGTACGGCGCCGAGTGGCTGTTGTGACTGACAACCCCGTTGGCGACGAAGTTATGGTCAGTCCCCTCAGCCATCTCAACGTCGTAGACCAACTCCTCGCCGTCCGGGGTGACCGTGACGATCTCCAGTTCACGGGTGGTGTGCCCCTTGGCCCAACGGCGCGGTCGGTTGTTGTGCGCGTAGTCCCACTCCTTATGGTGCGAGACGCACTTCCACGCCAGGTTGGACGGCTGGTTGTTCGTCCGGTCGCCGTCCAGGTGCGCGCGCTCGAGACGCGTCTGCTCCCGGGTGACACCGCACTCGTCGCAGGCCGCCTCCGCGATGGTCTGCTCGGTCCATTCCTGCAGCCGGTTGTACCCACCGTCGATGAACCACCCAGAACGCGTCACCCCGTTGACTTCTGTGCGACTTCCGATGCGCTCACCGACGGTGACTCGACGGGACGGGTCGCTGGAATCCTGTCGCTCGTAGCCGCCGTCGGCGATCAGTGCATCGCCGGGGTTCAGCTGGTCGACGGTGCGGTAACCCTGCGCGGACAACCACCGGTGGTTGCCGGTCGAACGCAGCACCGTTCCGTCCGACAGTTCGATCCGGAACACCGGCTTCACACCGTGGCAGTGCACGTCTTTGACGCGCTGCGGGCGGATGCGCCCGTCGCTCGAGTCGTACGCCAACAGCATGAAGCCGCGGCTGTCGTTGAACTTGTAGAGCCACGTCGAGCAGCGGGCGCACATCCGTCCGACAGCTGTCGGACGCGTCGGACGCTCACCGCAATGAGCACACATTCCGGCGGCGACATCGTCGTCCCCGTAGAGTCGGTGATAGAGCTTCTCGATCGTCCACTTCTCCGCCTTCGGACCCGTCCCACGGCCCGTCCACAGCTCGGTTTCCCCAACTGCGCAGCTATTGAAGAGGTACGAGGCCGAGGCCTCGAAGGTGCGCCACAACTCCTTGAGGGTGTGCTCACCGAACGGAATCGAGGCTGCGGTGTCGGTCTCCGGGTTGTCGAGCGTCGCGATGGCGCCCTGGCGGAAGAAGATCTCCTTCAGGGCGTCCATGTCGGCTTTCTTCTTCTTGCTGAAGGCCTTGCGTAGCTTGTTGCGCTTGTCCGGTCCGAACCCGGCGACCTCACGCGCCAGACTCATCAGGTCTTCCTGCACGACGATCAGTCCGAGGGACTTGTCGAGGACACCGGCGAGCACTGCGGCCTCGGCCGGGTTGGAGGTCAGGTACTCGTAGCTGATCTCCTCCTGCCCGCGTCGGCGTGCGACGTACCGGTTGTGCATCCCGGCCCCCATCGGGCCGGGGCGGTACAGCGCGACGGCCGCCGACAGGTCATCCAGGCACGTCGGGGCGATGCCCTTGACGAGCTTGGTCATGCCGGAGGATCCGAGCTGGAACAGTCCGGCGGTGTCACCGGCAGCCAACAGCTCCCAGGTGCGGCGGGCGCGCTCATCGGTCTGCCCGTCCATCGGCAGCTTGCCGTAGGCCAGGTCGATCGGTTCACCGGTGACCTTCTCGACGTGCTCCTTGGCTGCCGCGATGATGTCCAGGCTCTTCAACCCGAGACGGTCGAACTTGGTGAAGCCCATCGCCGCGAGCGGATTGGAGTCCCAGATGGTGACCCACTGAGCGGTCCGCAGGTCCGGCTTTCCGTCCTCACCGGTGCTCGCGGTGCGCTTGTCCTTGCGCATTGGCAGGATGTCCAGCAGCGGCTCATCCGACAGCACTACACCGCAGGCGTGGATGCCGGGGTAGGACTTGGTGCCTTCGATGGCGACGGCCTGCTCGACCAGGTCGGCGGACATGTCGTCCTCTTCCATCTGGGCACGCAGCGGCGCGCCATCGAGTGACCACCGGACCTGGTTCTCGTTCTCCGGGTCGGGGTCGGTGCGCAGCAGGTCAGTCAGCGTGACGTCGGCGTGGTCCGGCACCATCTCAGCCAAAGTGGCGCCGAGGCTGGCGTACCCGGTGAGACGGCCGAGGTCGCGGACGAGGGACTTGGCCTTCTTGGAGCTGAACGTGCCGATCTGCGCAACGTGCTCGTAGCCGTACTTGTCCTGCAGGTAGCCGACGGCGCGGTTGAACAGGGCCTCGGGGAAGTCGATGTCAATGTCGGGCGGGTCCAGGCGCGTGACGTCGAGGAATCGCTCGAACAGCAGGTTGTGTTTCAGCGGGTCGACGTCGGTGATCTGCAAACAGAATGCAACGAGGGACCCGGCTGCCGAGTTGTGCACGACGTAGGAGTCGGTCATGAAGCTGTGGTCGACCGGCACTTCGAAATCGAAGACCTCGCGGACTGCGTCGGTGGTCTCGGCCGAGCGGACGCGCAGGTATACGAAGTTCTCGTCGGCGCCACCGAACTGGTCCTTGGGCGCGGTGAACCCACCCGTCGTGCGGATCTGCCAGGAACGCGCGCGGTTCGCGAACTCCGGTCGCAGGTCGATGCGATCGTCCACCCGGACGCCGGCCGGAGCGCCGATCGACCAGAGCAAGTCACGCACCTGCTGCATGAGGGCGGAGGAGGCGGTGCTGTACGAAGCCCTCCCGTCGTGCCGGGAGCCGTCTCCCCACCACAGCCCGTCGAGAACCATGCGCTTCTGCTCGAGCGACAGGTCTGCGACCCAGGTGGGCAAGTGCTTGGTGGTGGCGGACATGCGGTAGTCGGGCGCCAGAGATCGGAACAGCCCGAACACCGCAGCGGAGCGGATGTCCCACTGAACCAGATCCGTCGTTGCATGGCGCGCTTGTGGGACGTCCAGCCCCCAGACGCGCTTGACCAGCAGCGGGATGAGGTCGGTTGCGGTGCTGCCGCGCTCGGCGAAGCCAACGGCACGGGTGGAGTCGGTCCGCAACCACCCGTTCGAGGCGAAGGCGCCGAGCAGGAACAGCAGATCCTCGTTAACGGTCACGAATCGCGGAGTCCGGATTTCGACGGTCGCGTGTTGGCGGACATGGGCGTCCCACGCAGCGAACGACGCGAAGCCGTGGGACGACAGGTCGGTCCACAGTGCGTCGCGAGCCGCCTCGGACCGCGTAGCTCGACAGGACTGTCCGTTCGATCGCTGGATCGTGAGTGGACCGGTCTCAGTCCACCCACGAGCGATGATCGACTGGATCGTGTGACGGGAGACGCCGGTCCGAGCGGTGACCTCGCGCACGCTGTGCGGGTACGGCCTGTTCGTCGGTACGAGCTCGATGATCTCCTCGCTCGTGATGATGTGCCGGGTCTTCCCGTTCGCTGCGGGCAGCACGGACGCGACGTCGATGACCGACGGGGCGGTACCGGGCGAGGCCGGACGCGGCACGCACAGCAGATCGCCAACCTGAACCTCGCCCGCGGGCGTCCACTGCGTCGGGGCGAGGTCCTCGGCGTAGAAACGTCCGTTCCGAGCGCGCTTCCCGCCACCCTCGAAGAGACGCTGGGGGCTGACGAGGACCTTGTGGTCGCTCGTCATCGAGACACCGTTGCCGTCGGAGAAGGTGCGCAGCGTGACAAGCTTCTCCTGGACCTCGTAGCGGAAAGTGTTGCTGACCTGGCGCAGCGCGCCGGTGTGGGTGCGCACCGTGTCGCCACGCTGGATGTCGCGGATTGGCAGGTAGCCGGCGGTTGTCCAGATGAGAGAGTCGCCGTGCAGACAACCGCGGCCCGGTCCTGTCGGGTAGCCCTCGTTGCGCGCCCAAGCGATCCAGTCGTTGACGATGAGGAAATAGTCCTCGTATCCGAACTTGGAGATGACGTCGAACTCGAACTTGAGGCGATCTTTGACGCCCTGCGGCAGCGTCGGGTGGGGGTCGTTCGGGTCGCAGAAGCGCTTGACCGCACCGGTGCCGACAAGTTCGCGCAGCAGCCGGTTCTGCGGGCTGACGCCGTCGCGCTCGGCGTAGGCGAGAGTCACCGGGTTGGTGACCGGGAACTTCGGCATGCGCGGGCGGCTGGCCGGCAGGAAGTCGGCGAGGGTGCCCTCGACCATGTTCGCGATCTCGACCGAGGTGCCGATGATGTCCCGGTCACCCAGGATCTCCTTCGCCCAGGAGAACGCTTCGAGGATCTCCTCGGAGGTCCGCATGTGGTAGCCGGCTCCGTGGAAGCGGAAACGCTTGGGATCGTCCAGGTGCTTGCTACTACCGATCGCGAGCCAGCGGTCGTGGTCCTCACACTGGTCTATGTGGGTGTAGTGCGCGTCGTTGGTGGCGACCATCCGTAGGCCGTAGTGATCGGCGATGGCGACCTGCATCGGTAGCAGTGCGCGCTCGTCAGGGATCCCGTGATCCATGACCTCCACAAACAACCGTTCGGTGTCGCCGTCGAGGATGTCGAGCAGCTGCGCGACGATCTCCAGCCCGGCCTGGTAACCACCCCTGGAACGCAGCGCCACAGACAGTGGCCCGCCGAGGCAGCCGGTGCCGATGATGAGTCCGTCGGAGTACTGCTTGAGCAGTTCGAAGTCCATCAGTGGGTAGCTCTTGACGGACTGCGAGGCCTCGTTAGTGAGCCGGACGAGGTTGTTCCAACCCTGCTGGCTCTTGGCGAGCAGCGTCAGGTGGTAGCGGCTGACGACTCGGTCGCCTTCGGCGTCGGAATCGGCGACGCCCTCGATCGTGTCCGGGGACCAACGCGAACCGACGGCGACGTACGCCTCGACACCGCCGATGACTGGGATGCCGACCTCGAGGCCGGCAGCAGCCATCGCAGGCGCCGCAGCCAGCGTGCCGTGATCGGTGAAGGCGACCGCCGGCGCACCCTGGCGCTTGGCTTCACGGCACATGCCCACGGGTCGTTGGAGACCGTCAAGCGGACTGAACTCGGTGTGGTTGTGGAGGTGGACGAACGTCATGCTTTTGACGGTGCGACGAGTCGCACGATTCACGTTCCGTCGCCTGAACGCCGACTCCCGCCCGAGCCGGGTGGAGTCGGCGGGGCGGGAGTTCTGGGTCCAGTATCGGCTACGAGGCCGACAAGCGTCAGCTACTCGCCGGAAGATCAGTGTCCCAGCCGAGCGGGCTGTTCTCCAGTCCGGCAGCCTTGCGCGCGGAGTCGAACTGGTCCTTCATCTCGCGTTCGACCGGTTCGGCGTCAACGACGAAACCAGCGAACGTCTCGGCCAGGCGCGTCGCCGGTGATCCGACATCGCTCAGTCGTTCCTCGTCGACATCACGCAGCTGCGTGGAGGTTCGCTCGAAGTAGCTCGACATCTCCGCGTCATCCCCAACGAGCCACTGCCCCAACGCGCAGGTCATGACCAGCAGGCTGACCTTGTCCTCGAACGACAGTTCAGGACTGATGATGGCGTCCGAGACGATCTCGCGCAGCTGCTCTCCGGTCCGTCCGCGCGCGATGAGCTGCACCGGTTCGAGCATCGTGATAGCTGCATCGAGGGACCACTCCGGGTCGTCGATCTGGAAGATGAGGTCGTCGAGGTCGAAGTCGTCCAACACTTCATCTGGATCGCCGGACTTCCAGGACAGCAGCCGCTCCCGGTCAGCCTCGGCGTCGATACCGAGATAGTCCAAGATGTCGAACCACGTTCCGGTCTCCGGGTCGTAGCAACCCGTCTCCTGCATCTCGAATCCGACGCGCATGAGCCACCCGTCGATCGGCTCGAGCTGACCCTCGAAGGTCATCGGTTCGGCCAGTCGCTCCGGCAGCCATGCCAGAGGGTGCCAGAGCATCTCCGCCGGCCACTGGCGGGCTGTCGTGCCCACCGGCGGGAGCGGGGTCGACAGCACAGGCGAGGAGACCAGCTCGGATCCCTCGAAGCCGGTGTCCTGACTGAACTGGGCAAAGTCCACGACGTAGTCGATGAGGTCAGCGGGCAGCAGAAGGGATGTGCCAGGCGCAAAGCCGGGGCGACGCGACGACATCAGCAGACACCGCCGATCGGGGCGCGAGCGGCGAGGTCGCAGTGGGTCATGTCGGAGCCTCCAGTGGCTGATCGGGCGGTCAGGCGAAAACGGTTCTGCCTGTTTCATGGGTAGGTCGCGCAGACCCAGGGTGCCCACTTTCGACCCAGTGCGACCTACCCAGCCGTCGGAGCCGGTGGATAGACCCGCCCATGCCAACCCCGCACGGGCGCACCACCGATCGCGCAGCGGACGGTGGTGAGGGTCCAACTTCTTCCGGGGCCGGCCTACCCAGCCTGCGGAGCCAGTGGGTAGCGCCGGGCGCGGACAGCAGGACGGCGAGATGCGAGCGATTCGGGCCGACCCCGTGCGTGGTGGCACGCTCCCGATTCGAACCTGTTTGAACACAGAAAACTGCGAGATTCCGCGGGTTTACGAGTACGCTGCGACCTGCTGCGTAATCACACCCCGTGTCCAAGATCCGGGGGTAGGGCCCGAACTCCATTCGACATCGAGCCGTCCGCAATCGGTCGACCGTCAGGCCCGCCGCTCGCGCTTCGGCAGCCTCAGCCTTCGGATCACGACCGCTGCGCTGTTGGGGCGACAACGGGCCGAGCATGAACTCGATGAGCTCGAACGCGGAGGACGGC
Source organism: Yimella lutea (assembly GCF_006715095.1). NCBI lineage: Bacteria > Bacillati > Actinomycetota > Actinomycetes > Micrococcales > Dermacoccaceae > Yimella > Yimella lutea. Next base: position 2,156,320 of record NZ_VFMO01000001.1, on the reverse strand, counting down.
CCGACGTGCTGGGCGAGGTAGCACCCTCCAGGACGGAGAACCCGGTGGATTTCCGACCAGTCGGGTTTCACCGGGTGCCGTGAGCTGACCACGTCGAATGATGAGTCGTCGAACGGCAGCCCGCCGCCGGTGTCTGTCGCCACGACGCGAACGCCGCGGGCGCCCAGGATCTCGCGGGCACGTTCCGCGTTCGGTGCCCAGGATTCGGTCACGACCATGGTGCGGGGCAAACAGGACGCCTCGTTGACGACCTCTCCGCCACCGGTGTCGATGTCCAGCGCGCTACCGGCATGTGCCAGCCGCTGCTCCAGCAAGCGCGCATAACCCCACGACGGTCGCTGCTCATTGGCTCGACCTTCGAGCCAACCGAAACCCCAACCGGTCACGTCGGCATCCTCGGCCTCGGTCACGAGGTCTTCGAACGAGCGCATGAAGCAGACCATCTCCCACCCGACGCGACGCTGCAATCGATTTCGGCCGGATAGAGGCACCCGAGGACCGACGCCTACGAGCGGGTCCTGGACTCCGACGTCCGCTACCGCTTCGTCATCGACACCAGCACCCTGGGTTGAGGCTCACCGTTCCGGCCCGGGAGGGCGCATACTGAGGGGTGATGACAAGTCGATCCGGCGCTCCGCGGAGCCACCTCGCCACCAGTCCCTTCGCGCCCAAGGTCGAGCCGGTGATCCAGCAGTTCGCGCTGCACGACCGGGTCTGCCACCAGACCTACGGGCTGGGGCGCGTCGTGGGTGAGGAGTCTGCGGCCGCGACCGTGGACTTCGGCAACCGCACCATGCGCATCGTCAGCCCCTACGCCAAGCTCGAGAAGCTCTAGGCCTGGTGCTCTCGTGCCGCCGAGGAGGCGGCACGGGAGCATCCGGTATGCCGTGCGGCGGGCTGATCGTAGGTCCGCACCTCCGCGGCGCTCGGGATCTCGAACAGGCCCCGCCAGGTCTGCAGGTCCTCCAGGGTGATGGCGCGATCCTCCCGGCCGCGCTCGGTGATCCGGCGATGCAGCTCCTCATCAGGGGCATCGAGGTAAACCAGTTCGACCCGCGCGCCGTGGCTGCGAGCTAGATCGCGCAGCTCGACCCGCTCGCTGCGCGCCCACGTCCCCCACTCCAGCACCACGCTCACGCCGAGCGCGAGCAGGTCCTCCAGCAGACCTCGCTGGAGCGCCTCGACGCGGGCCCGCGCCGCGATGTCCCAGATGCTCTGCCCGAGCTGCTCCAACCACTCGTCCGGGCAGAGCCGCACCGCGGATCGCTCGGCAGCCAGACGCCGGGCCAGGGTCGTCTTCCCGCTGCCGGGCAGTCCGCAGACGAGGAGCAAGGTCGCCGGTGACGGGCGGTCGGCGCCAGGATGCGGCATACCGAAGAGCCTAGGTGAGTGCATGGCATGCTGGGCCTAGAGGGGCCTGACCCCGGTTCTTGGACACGCTGAATCCAGCACCTGGTGCTGGGGAAGCGAGATGATCGAAGAACCATGGCCAGGAAGAACTACTCCGAGGAGTTCCGTCGTCAGGCCGTCGACTTGTACGAGTCCACCCCGGGCGCCACGGTCCGCGGCATCGCCGAGGACCTCGGCATCGTGCGTGGCACGCTGCGGGGTTGGCTCGAGGTCTACGGGACCGGCAAGAAGACCGCCGCTGACGGGACGTTGACCTCCAGCCCGCTGCAAGCCAAGACGTCCGCCGCGAGCTCGTCGGCACCGACGGACGAGACGCCGGAGCAGAGGATCGCCCGGCTCGAGGCCGAGAACGCGGCGTTGCGAGCGGAGACCACCAAGCTCACGACCGAGCGGGAGATCCTGCAGCGGGCGGCCAAGTATTTCGCCGGGGAGACGCGCTGGTGAGTCGCTTCCAGTTCGTCGCCGACAACTCCGCCACCTTCGAGGTGAAGCGACTGTGCGAGCTCGTCGAGATCGAGCGCTCGTCCTACTACGCCTGGCTCAAGGCCGCGCCGGCCCGCGAAGCCAGAGCAGCTGACGACGCAGCGCTGGCTGAGCGGATCAGAGCGGTCCATGCCGAGGACAACACTCAGGGCGCGCCGCGGATCACCGCCGAGCTCAACGCTCAACTCGGTGACAGCGCGGCTGCCGGTGAGCGGGTCAACCACAAGCGTGTCGCGAGGGTGATGCGCTTTGAGGGCATCCGCGGCTACATGAAGAAGCGCCGGGTCCGCACCACGATCCCCGAGCCGTCGGGGCAGAAGTACCCCGACCTGCTCCAGCGTGACTTCACCGCCGAGCGCCCCAACGAGCGCTATGTCGGCGACATCACCTACCTGCCGCTGGCCGACGGGACGAACCTGTACTTGGCGACCGTGATCGACTGCTACTCCCGTCGGCTGGCCGGGTGGGCCATCGCCGACCACATGCGCACCGAACTCGTCCAGGACGCCCTCAAGGCCGCCGCCGCGACCCGGGGCAGCCTCAAGGGCGCTGTGTTCCACAGCGACCACAGGTCGGTCTACTGCTCGAAGGCCTACGCCAAGCTCTGCCGCAAGCTCGGCGTGACCCAGTCCATGGGCGCCGTCGGATCCAGCGCGGACAACGCCCTCGCAGAGTCGTTCAACGCCACGATGAAGCGTGAAGTCCTCCAAGACGCCGCCTGCTGGAGTGACGAGCTGACCTGCCGTCGGCAGGTCTTCAGATGGCTCGTCCGCTACAACACCAAGCGACGCCACTCGTGGTGTCGCTACACCTCGCCGGTCGCCTTCGAGACCGGCTACACCGCTACGCTGCGACCTGCTGCGTAATCACACCCCGTGTCCAAGATCCGGGGGTAGGGCCCGGACACCCGGCTGTTCATCGTGGTCACCGGTTGGGTCAAAGTTTCGCCCCGCGTTTCCGCAGGTCAGCAGCGGTTTGATTGGTACAAGTCCGAGGATTTGTACTTTTGAACAGCGCGCACGTAGTGCTTATAGGGGTGATTCGTATATATCTACTTGCCGAAAACAACCATACATATAGGAGGTACCCCCTTATACCGTTACTAACCTCGTACAAAAGATCAAAAAGTAGTAGTAGTAGTAGGGTTTCCGGCTCTGACCTGCAGAAACGTGGGTGGCGATTTTGAACCAACCCGTGAACACAAGGGCTGCGGAGGGGTTCATTTTGGACGAAACAGCCCTGTTTTCGGCCCAAGATGACCCAAAGTACCGAATGTGACGCAGGCCACACACTGCCGACTACCCCTACGCGCGCGCGGGCGCGCGCACACGATGGGAGAAGGGGTCGTGCTCATCCTTCCCCCATCGCCGGTGTCGCATCTACGAAACTCGGTAGATGGCCGTATATTGCATGGGTATCGTCCGCTATATACACCTAGATTTAGCTAGATTTCCTAGAGTGCGCTAGACACCGGTAGACACTGCTCGGGGTGTGGCCCGTCCTTGGCGTCGCGCACCTGCCCGCCATTCCTTCGGACAGAAGGCGCAGGAGTGCCGTACGAGGAGGAGTTACTCATGACCACCGTTGATCCGTCTGGCGCCATCCACGACGCCAAGGGACGCTTCGCCGGCCACGTTGCCAGCGAGGCCGGAATGGAACTGTCGGCGGCCGACCAGGCACCGGCATCGGATGCTGTCGACAAGAACTGGCGCACCGAGCGCGCCGAGCAGTTGGCCTCGATGGGGTACGTCCGGCCAGCCGCGACACCGACGAACATCCCGACCACCACCACCGACCGGATCTCCGATTGGTGGACCAACAGCTTCATCGACGCCGAGCACGGTCACGCCGACGGCGACTACCCGGTGATGCCGGATGACAACACGCCCGGCATGCACGGCGGCCGGTCGCTGGCCGGAAACCGCCGCACGCACCGGATGAACTACTCCGGCGCTGGCATCAGCCTGCGGATGCCGTCCAAGACCGCGATCCACCGCTTCGCCAAGGAACGCGGTGCGCGCACCTTCGACGTTCCACTGTCGGTGACCGCGAGCGATGGTTCGACCAAGCACGGCACGGTGCGGGTGGTGCGCGGCGAAGGCAACATCTGGAACGTGAAAGCCCTCGGCTTCTCCGGCTCCTCCGAGATCGAGGTCTCCGAGGGGGTCAAGGCGATCTTGGAGGGGCAGCGCGCGCGGACCGCTCTGGCTGAGGCGGGCGACCTGACCCGGCAGCGCGTCGAGGGGATGACGAAGATGGGCGCCGCGGAGAAGACCGTTTCCTCGGAGTGGGTGAAGGCCGTTGGCCTGACGACGAATGACGGTGGTGATCCGGTCATGACGATGCGCACCAAGCCGTACGAGCGCAAGGACGGCACCGTCACGCCCGGCCGCAGCTACGGCTACAAGGTCGACCTCGAGACCTTCAAGGCGATGTCGAGCTCGGGCGAACCGGGTCGGTTCTTCAACCGTCAGATCAAGGGCAAGGCGACACCGGTCGAGGTGATGGAATGCGACAAGTGCCACCGGTTGTCGGCCCGCGCTGACCACGTCTGCCCGACTCGTTCGGTCCCGGCAGCACCGCGCCCGAAGACGCAGGACGCAACGCGCGCCTCGTGGCGTGAGGCAGCAGCCGCCCGGATGGAGCGATTCCGCCGACGCGACTGACTCCCGAGCACTGACGACACGGCCGGTCGTGCGCGTCTAGGCTGGCTGTTCGCACGGTTGGTTCCCGCCGTCGCACCGTTGCAGCTGAACGCCCCGGACATGGCTGGGGCCGCGCAGAAAGGCACGATCTGTGGCACTGCTTCAGAGCACACTCGAGGACGGCGGGCAACCACTACTTCCCCCGCACCCGCACGGGGACGCATGGCAGTTCGTGATGTTGTTCGGTGACCACCAGCAGGCAGTCGCGGACACGGCATCTGAGCTTTTGTCGCTCGTCATCGACGGCTACGGCTCGATCGTCGACGACCAGTCCGCCTTCCTGGCCCGGCTCGATCACGCGATCGCTGTCAGTGCCGGCGTGCAGCACTCCGTGGTGGCATCGGCTATCGACGGTGGCTACCAGCTCGACGACGACGACGTCACCACGGCGCTGTTGTCGAACAAGGGGCAGCCGCTGCGGATCCCCCCTGAGTCCTGGGATCAGCCGGTCGCGCTGATCCTCGTCGCGACGCATTACGCGCCGTACACCGACACCCCTGCTCCGTCGGGTGAGCTCGTCATGCTGGTCGATCCGAGCAGCGAGAAGGAATACCTCAGCGCGTTGGACGCTCTCGGGCTGCTGACCTTCCGGGAACTGAACCTGGCCTGATCGCCCGGGCAATCCGGCGGATCGTCGGTGCGCTGTCGTTCAATGGACGGCATGCCCTCCCACGATCTGACTCACCTCGACGACGCCGTTGCGGATCTGCGCGCGGCGTCGTTGTCGTCTCGCACGATCGCTGAGTACGAGAAACAGTGGCGTGGCGTGCAGTCGTGGTGTCAGGTGATGGACGTGCGCTCGTTGCCGATGAGCTCGCAGGACCTGGCCCGCCACCTGGCTGCGGTCGCCGACGACTACTCGGTGTCGACCTTGGCCCAGCGCGTCGCTGCAATCAACGCCGCACACCGCATCGCGGGCCTTCCTGCCCCTGGCAACGACCCGATGGTGTCGCAGGTGCTGGCTGGGCTGCGTCATCGGCGCCGCGCTGTTCCCAGACGACGGGCCAAGGCGTTGTCGCTCGAGCATGTTCGCGTGCTGGTCTCGAGTCTGGATCAACAGACCGTGACCTGGCCGGACGCGGTGGCGGCTCACCGGGACACGGCACTCGTCCTGCTGGGTTGGACGGCCGCTCTGCGGCGCAGCGAGATCGTTGACCTCGACTGGCGGCACCTGTCGGTAGAGAGATCGGCAGGTTCGGTTCATCTGCGCGTCAGAATCGACTACTCCAAGACCGATCAGCACGGCGACGGCGACACGTTGGCCATCCCGTCTGGATCGCACCGGCTGACCTGCACCCCGTGCGCAATGCACCGATGGGCTCATCTCGTCCGAACTACCAGCCGACCCGAGGCAATGTCCGCCGTGTGGGATGCGCGCTCATCCAGCCGGGCAGCTGACGCGCACCGCTGCGGGCTCAGTGACGAGTCCTGGGCGCAGGCGACGAACGGGCTCGACGGACCTGTCTTTCGTTCGGTGACAGCTTCGGGAGCGATCTCCGATCGGCGGTTGGCGGGGTCATCGGTCGGCTCGATCCTGGTCCGGCGAGCTGAGCAGGCCGGGCTGTCCACGACCAAGCTGTCGGCGCACAGCCTGCGCGCCGGTTTCATCACCGAGGCCGACGCGAGCGGAGCAGACCTCGCCGCGATCATGCGTCAGTCCCGGCATCGCCGACCAGAGACGGTGCTGGGCTACATCCGTCACTCCAACCCGCTCGCCGGCAACGCCGTCACATCCCTCGACCTGTGATGCGCACCGCCACCGCTCGCCAGCTCCAGCAGGACTACCTGGCAAGTCTCGGCCTTCCCGTTTTCGACCGCGAGATCACCCTGCGTCTGGCGTCCGACGTACCCGGCAGTGTGACCGGTGACTTGGTGTCACAGTTCGTCCTGCAACCGATCAGCGCGATCCGTCACCGGTGGGCTGGCGGCGACGCACGCGCGATCCGCGACCACCTCATCACCGTGCTGCACGACCTGGGTCTCACGCGTGCCCGACTGACCTCGTTGTCCCCCGCCGATGTGCGCGTGGTCGGGCGGACATGGCGGGTCGGCGAGGTCACACTTCGGCCGCGGCCCACCCCGTCAACCTGCGAGTGCTGCTGTCTGGCTCGTTGGCTGGTGGTGCTCGACGCTTTCGAGCCGGGCGGTGGGCGCAGCCAGTACGGCGCCGAGCAGGCCGCCTCTGACCTTCGAGTCGACGCCCATGTCTGCCTGTCTGCGGCAGCACTGCAGAACTGGCAGGACGCCCCCACGCTGCTACCGGTGATCGACCGCCACGGGACGCTCGGACTCGACGCGTTGTCGCCGCGGTCAATGACGGCCGCCATGTCCCGGAGTCGCGAGCTCCAGGAGGACAGGCCCGTGAGGCGTGTGAACCACGCCGTCCTGCCGGTGCGCCGACGGCCTCCACCGGACCGCGACCTGCCCGACCTCCTCGACCGACTCGAGGAGATGGTCGACGCGTTGCTGCATTCGATCTCAGCAACCCTCGACGCCTAGCTGCTCACCGGACTCCGTCCGGCTGGGCAACTTCGTGGTCGCGGCAGAAAGCAGACCCTGACCTCAAGGGATCTGCCCATGAAACAGGTGTGGAGATCGAACGCCTGAACGTGCCCCTGAAGCCCGGTTTCGACGCGGCTAAGCACAGTGCTGCCCTGACGGCGAAGATCAACGAGGCAAAGGGCGGCGGCTGGAAGCTGCAGTCGATCGACACGAGCCAGAACAAAGCGATCTACGTCCGACGCGCGGCGGTCACCAGTGTCACCTCCAGCATCGAGAACCCTGAGACCTTCGAGGTGCAGCTCGCGCCGGCGGACAGCAAGACCGCGATGGGTGAGAAGGTCGCCCGTGAGCAGGAGTCGGCCTACCCCGGCTTCTACCTGACTGTCTTCGACCCGCACCTGGGACGAGCACGGCTGACCAAACTCGACGACGACACGGTCCGATGCCGCAACGCGGTGGCGACCGCCCTGGGCTGCAAGGCGTGGGACGTCCAAGCGCGCCCACGCCGCGACGGAGGTTTCGATCTCGAACTGCCGAAGACCTACATGCCCTCTAAACACGAGGACAAGCTGAACGAGGTCGCGACCAGTGTGATCGGCCGACCCGGTTGGTACACCTGCATTGACGCCCGTGCGCTGACGGCGAGCATCATCCCCGGAGAGCTTCCGACCTTCCCGGCGATCGCACCGCTGGACTTGCAGCGCATCCTGAAGGACAACGACAACGAGTCGATCCCTCTCGGCCTGGCGCTCGGTACGCCGGGTGATGTGAAGCCGCGGCCGATCGCAATGAAGGTCGGCGGAGACCCGCATTCCATCCTCAGCGGGACCACGGGGTCTGGAAAATCGGTGAATATCGCGACGATGATCACCCACCAACTGCTGACTGGTTCTGAGCTGGTCATCATCGACGTGCCGCACAAAGCGATCGACTACTTCTGGGTCAAGAAGTTCGTCCGTCCCGGTGGCTGGGGATGCGACTCTCTCGAAGGTGCCGTCACCGTTTTGTCGATGTTGTACGACGAGGGCATGGAGCGCGCCAAGTTGCTGTCCGAGCACGGCGTCCAGAACGTCCGGCAGCTGCCCGCCAATCTGCGCCCGAGGACCATCTTCATCGTCGTGGACGAGCTGTCCGGTCTGATCCAGACCGACCCGACGACCGGCATGGCGAAAGGAACTCCCCTGCGGGAGAAGACGGAGTACGAGAACCTCCTGAAGGCCACCATTGTCGGCAACCTGAAGAAGATCGCTGCGGAGCTTCGGTTCGTCGGCTTCCGGATGCTGCTCGCCAGCCAGGTGATGAACTCGACGACCGGTGTTCCTCCGAGCCTGAAGACCAACCTGACGAACAAAATGCTCATGGGCGTCGGTGCGACGAGGGCCAACCGCGGCTTCGCGCTGGCCGACGAGTCGCGTGTCCCGCAGGTGCCGGAGTACATCAAGTCGGACGAGAAGGTCGGCCGGGGTGTCGGCGTCGTCGAGCTCGCCGGACAGATGCCTGCTGTGCTCAAGGGCTTCTACGTCAGCCTCGAGGATGCCATCGCGGCGTTCGACGAGTCCGGACTTCCGACGTGGACAAACCCCGCCCCGACCGATGCTCAGATCGCTCGGTACACGGCCATGATGTCGGGTGACGACGCCGACATGGACGATGACAGCCTGGCTGGCAACCGGACCCCGTCGGGCAAGCCGCTCGACCCGCGCTTCGGCCCGGTGGAGACGTTCAATGAGGACGGCAAGCAACTGTTCGGTGCCGCCGCAGCAGCCGCGGCCACCAAGCGGATCGCGCAGGACGGTGCCGCTGGACCGGCCAAGGTGACTGTGCCCTCGGACGGTCCCGCCTGTCCCGCCTGCGATCGTCCGATCAACCCGGTGACCGGCGAATGCGGCTGCGACTGAAAGACGCCGGCGACCCGCCGACGTCCTGCTGAGGAGGAATCATGCGTGGACTGCGACAGCACCCGAACCTGTTGGTGCGTTTCGTCGGTCGAGTCCTGTACGCCGTCCTCAGCCTGGCCGGCTTCCTGATCGGTCTCGGCTGCTTGGTCTGGTTGGCGGACACGTTCGCCGGCACCGGCATTATCGACAACCTCGGCAAGTTGTGGGACGAGATCACCTCCGGCAGTTTCAAACAGACCATCATGAAGACGCTCGGCATGGTTATCGGCGGCATCTTCGGCATGTGGTTCCTGATGAAGCTGATCTTCCCGAGCCAGCCGTCGAGCTACCGCGGCAAGGTCTACGTCGACCGCAACGGTGACGGGCGCACTGACGAACGGGACGGTTACCAGTGACCGCTGTGCGCTTGTCGTCTCCCCCGCTTGTTCTGCGCCTCCTCCACAAGCCCACCACAGACCGGTTGCGTCAACCCCGGTTCGGCCGGGTATCTCCTGGCGCAGCGACACTGTTGCTCGCACCTGTCAGTGGTGCGGTCGCTCTGGCGTTCGTGACGGCGTCCTCGGCGACTCCGGTACTGACCTGGATCTGCGGGTGGGGGTCGTTCTCCCTGTTGCTGATCGTCGAACTGCTCGTCGATGCGGCGGTTCGACGATGAGGGCTATCCCGCAGACCTATTCGGGCGTGTTGTTCCGGTCCACGCTCGAGGCGGACTGGGCGGTCAACCTGGATGACCTGAAGATGACATGGCAGTACGAGCCGGAGGGGGCGATCCTGCCGTCCGGGGAGTACTACCGCTGCGACGTCTTCCTGCCGCGCGTGACGACCTTCGTCGAGGTGAAGGGGCCGCACGACGAGCGGATCCACAAGCCGGCTCAACTCGCCGAGGCGATGTTCCATGCGCCTGGTTGCGACACCGGACGACCGGTTGACATCAACCCGTTCACTGACGACGACTGCGCGTGCGGTTTCGGTACCGCCTTCCCGTGGCGACTGGTGGTGCTCGCCCGAGCCTCCGAGCGCGGACGGATGGTGTTCTCCGGCGCGGCGACACCCAGCCATCCGAGTCCGAACGTGGTGCTCGCCAAGTGCGGGGTGTGCCAGCAGTACAGCTTCGCCGACACCTGTTTCGGGTGGCGCTGTCGTCGGTGCCGCCAGTCCGGTGACGTGGCCGTGTTCAAGTCCGGCGGGGTGACCTTCCGGCAGATCGACCATCGCGCGGGCGCGAGTGCCGGCGCAGGCACTCGTCGGCCGGCGCGCAAGAGCTCCACGAGGGCTTCGCGCGCCAAAGCCAGCTAGGTGTACTGACCGGGAACATTGGTTGACGCTGGCGACAGGTCCCGACGGTCTCCCTCGCGTGGAAGACATCGGCTCAGATACGCGGATGCCGTAAGGAGTCCCATGGAGCTCGCGTCGAGATTCTGACGCCATTCGCCCAGTCGAGCGAGGGCGGCCGATGCGTCGCCATGGTGATGGATCTGGTCGATGGTTGAGGCGATCCTCGCCAAGGGGAAGCTTCCTCGGCGTAGCAGTACGGCCACCCGGGCGTCGAGGACGTCGTCCTTTGTGTATTCGCGGTGCCCGTTCGCGTGTCGGCGTGGGTGCATGATGCCGGCTTCTTCCCATCCCCGGAGCGTCGCGGGGGTGACGCCGACGTGTCGCGCGAGTTCGCCGACGGTATAGGTGGCGGTAGGTGTCGGAGACGTCGAATCAAGGGGGTTGGCAGCGTGGAGGACGTTCTCGAGTTCCCTCACCGTGTCGCGCCCTGCCGCGAGCTGCGCGTGGGCCTGGTCCAAGGCCTCGAGGGCATCGCCCGGACGGCCGCCTGTGACCGCAGTCATTATCGGAATCGCGCCCTGATGTCCGATGGCGCGAGCCAGGGTCGTGAACGCCAGCAGCTGATCAAGATGGCCCTGGTCATAGACGCGATACCCGGACGGTGTGCGTCGCGAGCCGGCGATGACCCCCTGCGCCTCGTAGTTGCGCACTGTCTGTGCCGAAAGTCCGGCCGCACGAGCGAGATCGACCGGCCTGAGATCGCGACCAGCGTTTGAGGGTTTTGCGATTGATTCAGCGGACAGCGGGACCACAACCTTAAATCGGTCCTTCAAAGTTACGATGAACGAGCATGACTACCAACTCAAGACCGCTCGGTCGCGTTCAGCGCACCCCAGACTTTGACCTGTCCATCGAGGACCTGCGCGCGGTGTCGGCGTTCAACCTGGCATGTGCGCTGCAGGTCATTGACCTCTTTGAGGCCGTGAAGCCGCACGACGCGCGCCCACGTGATGCGTTGGTCGCGGCAGATAACTTCGTGCGAGGTGGCCCGCGGTCCCGTGCGCAGCGCATCTGTGCTCCTGCTGCCCATCGAGCCTCCGAACAGGTCATCGGCGCTGCCTCGCATGCGGCGAAGGCAGCCGGTGATGCTGCGGCTTCTGCCTATCTACATCCGCTGGCCGACGCCGCCCAGGTCGGTCACATCCTCCGCGGTCCATCGCATTGTGTGTTAGCGCTGGAGATGCGAACTATCGAACCGCTCACGCGTGCGGCTGCTGCTGCCGCAATTCTGGAACAGTCCACCCCTGCTGTGGTCGAGGTGCTGTGCCGCTACCCAAGCGCTGCAACGAGAGATCGAGCGACCGCTGACGTGATGTCGTTTCTGGATGTCCAGCTTCGGAAGTCGGTGCGCCGATGAGGACGCCTGACGAACAGCGCACGCACCAGCCCGACATCCCTGTGATCGCAGCTGGGCGGCGGCACTCCGTCGGGGTTCGCCGCGACGGCAGAGTGCTCGCCGCCGGGAGTCTTGACGCACCGGAGTGCGCTGTGAGCGATTGGCGCAACGTAGTCGCCGTGGCGACCGGCAACGTTCACGTTGCAAGGAACACTGGGCGCTCACACACTGTCGGCCTGCGCGCCGACGGGACGGCGGTGGCGACCGGATGGAACGGCGACGGGCAGTGCGACGTAGCCAGTTGGAACACTGTGGTGACCATCGCTGCCGGGTGGCGTCGCACCCTCGGGGTGCTGGCGGACGGAACAGTGAACGCCGTCGGGCGGCGTAGCGAAGGAGCATGCGAGGTCGGCCAGTGGCGCGACATCACCGACGTGGCTGCCGGGGACTGGCACTCCGTCGGTCTTCATGACGACGGAACCGTGGTGGCATCGGGGAACAACCGTCGCGGTCAATGCGATGTCGCGCACTGGCGGCACGTTCGAGGCATCGCCGCGGGCTACCTGCACACCACCGCCGTTACTCACGACGGAGTGGTGCTCACCACCGGCGACGTTCGTGGCGGCCTCGCCGAGGCCGCCCACTGGCAGGACATCCTCGCTACAGCCGCTGGTAGCCGACACACCCTCGGCGTCGACGCGCGCGGCAGAGTCTGGGCTGCGGGAGATAACAGCCAAGGACAGTGCGACGTGTCGTCCTGGTGCGACGTAGTCGCTGTTGCCGCCGGAGCTGAACACAGCCTTGGTCTGCGAAGCGACGGGACGGTTCTGTCCACGGGTCGCAGTATCGATGGCCAGTGCTCGGTCGAAGAATGGCAACTCGGCAACGGTGGTACCGCCTGATGCACCCGAATGCAGCACTCACGCCACGCCATCGCCTCAAAGTCGCTCGCCCGGTCGTAGACGACGGCTAGCCGATCAGCGAGGTCGCCGCCCGCTTCCAGGTGTCCTGGCCGACTGTGAAGCGGTGGGCAGACCGCTACGCCAATGGCGAATCAATGCACGACCGGTCCCCGCGGCCGAAGACCTCACCGAACAAGACGAGCAAGGCGACGACGAAGCGGTGTGTGAGCCTGTGCATGCGACTTCGCGAAGGGCCAGTCCAACTCGCGAGCACGACGACGAAACTGCCATCACCGCCATCGCCGTCCTGCACCGGGCTGTCGACTGGTTCGCTGACCGCGGCGTCACCGCCGAACGCGTCGGGTCAGTACAACTAGACGGCTGAGCTTCGCAGCATCGAGCAGGGCCCCACACCACACGCGCTGCGGGGTCCCGCGCTGTCGCATCGCCGGCAGCGGACCCGCCGTTCCATTCGTCGTGCACGTCGCACCGTGTGCTCGATATAAAGATTCGCCGGTCGACGGCTCGTCCGCCTACCCTTGGATCCGACGAGGCGCGAGCTTCGTCGCACCGTTGTCAGTAAGCACCTCACGCACGACCGAGTCACCCCGAAAGGAGGGGCAGCAGATGAGTACCAGTGTCCTCACCACCGCACAAGCGATCGACGACGTCGAGTTCGCCGGCGCGTTGTTCTGTGCTGCCCCGACATCCCAGGCCGTACTCCTGCCTTCGCTGGTCATCAACCCCAATGGCACGCACCTGTATGTGCCGGTCTCAGCGAACGTGCTGGCCGGGCAGCAGTGGCGCGAAGCCAAGCCCGAAGGGGCGATCATGAACTGATCTTCAGTTCCCTCAGATTCTCGAGGGGTCGCCCAGGGCTCACGGAGCCGGTCTGGTCAGCGCACAGCGCGGATCTACCGGTCACCCAGCTCAGGGCGGCCCCTCGACCTGTTTTCAGCACAACTTCATGTGGGTGTAGCTCAACTGGCAGAGCACTGGTCTCCAAAACCAGCGGTTGAAGGTTCGACTCCTTCCATCCATGCACGGCGTCGGTGAGGCACCGGGACGAATCCGGGCTCACTGTCACAAGGCTCATCGACGCAGCAGATCAACTCCACAGAGATTCCCTCGCAGGCCAGCGGACCGACCAAATCCGCTGACATCCGTCCACGTCAGGTCGGAGTGTCCGGGTCGCTTCAGCGGCCCCTGCGGGATGAGGGTCAACCGTCGGGTTGGCCCGCGCGCGTCGGATGCGGTCTTGGTGAGCCGCGGCGGACTGTAAATCCGTTCCACATGCGGACTGAGGGTTCGAAACCCTCCCGACGCACCACGCTCCGTTAGCTCAGTTGGTAGAGCGACTGACTCTTAATCAGCAGGTCGAAGGTTCGAGCCCTTCACGGAGCACGTAGCACGACTCGCCCTTGAAGTTCACCGGATTGAACACTCGGCTACGGACCGAGAGGCAGCAGGTTCGATTCCTGCCAGGGGCACTGTGCGTGAGGCGACTGGTGGTTTGTCGCGCCGGCTTGTGATGCCGGTAGTCGCGGGTTCGATTCCCGTCACGCACCCTGGATCGGTAGCTCAGCGGTAGAGCGGGTGCCCCATAAGCATTTGGCCGCAGGTTCGACCCCTGCCCGATCCACGTTGCCCCGGTGGCGGAACTGGTAGACGCAGCCGATTCAAACTCGGCTACCTGACCGGGTGTGCGAGTTCGACTCTCGCCTGGGGCACCACGCCTGAGTAGCTCATCCGGTAGAGCGGCCGTCTTGTAAACGGTAGGTGCTCGGTTCGAGTCCGAGTTCAGGCTCGCAGCAACCACGCCTCGATGGTGGAACTGGTAGACACGCCGGCTTCAGGTGCCGGTGCCCCGTGAGGGCGTGCAGGTTCGATCCCTGTTCGAGGTACGCACCGGATCTTTGCGTCCGGTCTTGGTCGTCTAGCTCAGCTGGTAGAGCGGCTGTCTAACACGCAGCGGGTCGGGAGTTCGATCCTCTCGGCGACCACTTCGCGAACACCGTTGCCACCGAACGATGTTCGCGCTTTGCGGGTGTAGCTTAGTCGCTCCTCCTCGCGATGCCTCACGTTCGACCGTCGACGGATCGAACGTGCTCGAGGTGGGGCAGTTGGTAGAGCAATGGTCTTCCAAACCTGCGTCGCGAGTTCGAGTCTCGTCTCCCGCTCTCATTCCGCTGTGCCCTGATGGCTGGGCACCCAGGTTCTGACCCTGGGCAACTCAGGTTCGATTCCTGACGGCGGAGCCGGTGCATGGGGGCGTAGCTCAGCGGGTGAGAGCGCCGACCTGATGAGTCGGAGGCCGGACGTTCAAGTCGTTCCGTCCCCACTACGCACCGCCGATCGACGCTGCCTCGCCCCCATGAGGTAATGGCTAGCCTGCCGGGTTTTCACCCCGGTCGCACGGGTTCGAATCCCGTTGGGGGTACTGCGTTTTCGAGCCGTCGCGTCGGTTCGCAGACGCACCGGAGGATGAACCAACCGGGGTGTTGGGTCCGGTTGCTAACCGGTTCGGCGCTTCGGCGCTGGGGATCGTGCCCTCCATCCTCCGCTTCGCCCCGGTGGTGAAACCGGTAGACACACAGCCTTGAGGTGGCTGTGCCCGTCAGGGCGTGCACGTTCGAATCGTGCTCGGGGCACTTCGGGGTGTTACCCCTCATGAGGTAATGGAAGCCTGCCGGATTCTCGATCCGGTCGCGCGGGTTCAACCCCGCTGAGGGTCTGGTTGAAGCCCGGAAGGTCGTCCGTTCGAGGCCGATCGGACCCAGCACTGCCCGCCTGTGCGGCACCCGTCGCCAGAGCAGGGAGAGCCACTCGAGGTGGCATTGGGATCATGGCGCAACTGGTAGCGCACCTGCCTTGCATGCAGGGGGTTGGGAGTTCGAGTCTCCCTGGTTCCACGCAGACGGGACGCCTTCGAGACGTTCGCACCCGTCGCACCATGCACGAACAAGGTTCCTTGGCGCAGTCGGTGAGCGCGCTCCCCTGTCACGGGAGAGGTCGCGGGTTCGAGTCCCGCAGGAACCGCTCGGTCCCCGATGGCTCAACGGCAGAGCATCCGACTGTTAATCGGCAGGTTGCTGGTTCGAATCCAGCTCGGGGAGCTAGGGACTCGTCCCTAAAGGAGGATCCAGCCGATGTGGTGGCGGCACCCGTCTTGAAAACGGACTGCCTGAAAGGGCGTGCGAGTTCGACTCTCGCATCCTCCGCACATTCCGCCGTGCGCTGCTGGTTGCGCACCCGAGCTTTGAACTCGGACGGCGCAGGTTCGAGCCCTGCCGGCGGAGCCCTACGCACCGTGAAGCTGTAGGGGAATCCGGGTTCGATACGCCGGAGGTCGGCGGTTCAAATCCGCCCTTGCTAAGCAACAAGCTGTTTGCTGCCCGGGTGATCGCCGGGCGGTGGCAAGGCGTAGGCGGGTGCCAACCGTCGGCGCCGACGCAACGGCGGGCCCGGTTCCGGGCGCGGTTCGACCCCGCAGGCGTCAACGGGCCAACGAGCCCTGCGAGTTCGGCACGCATAGTCCGCGGTGCGGCCCCTGCTGGTGCAGGACGGCTGAACGGTTCGATTCCGTTGGCCGCGCCGACGGACGATAAGCAACGCCGCAGTCGCCTTGGCTGGCGGGCCGGGGGCACGAAGCTGGCTTGGGTCACTGAGTCAGGCCTCAGCGCGGCGCATCGGTCTGTCAGCAACGGGATGTGGGCCAGCGGCTAGGCCGCCCGCTTTGGGAGCGGGACATCTTCGCGGGTTCGAGTCCCGCCATCCCGACCATGGAATCGGCTGTGTCACAGTCGGTTTCCGGGAGCCAGTCGCACAGTTGGTAGTGCAGCGGACTTTTAATCCGAGTGGACGTGGGTTCGAGTCCCACCTGGCTCACTCACGTTTCCTCCGATCCAGCGGACGCAACGCGGTGTAGCTGTAGCTCAGCTGGTAGAGCGCATTCTTGGTGCAGGCCGTTGCCGGTTCGAAACCGGCCAGCTACCCCGTTCCGGAAGCACAGACGGATGTTCAACCGCCTGTTAAGCGGAAGGGCGCAGGTTCGAGTCCTGTCCGGCACACCAACCACGTCGCACCGTGCAGGTGTGAAGACTCAGCGATTCCTCCCCGACCAAACTCTGTGCGCTGCCTACCGCGCGGCGCTTCTTGCGCTCACCGACGGGGACCCGGCACCGTACGACCCGATCGGGAACCCAGGAAGTACCGAGCAGCGCGGCATGGCACGAAGCGTCGCGGATGCCGTCCTCATGACGATCTTCGGTGAGGAAGCCGTCCCGTGCACCTACTCGACCGACTGGACTGACCAGATCGACTCGATGCACGCCGACATCGACACCGACCAGGTGTGGGGCGTCCGCTACCTTGCTCAGCCCGACCTCGACACGGGCGACCCCGTGGTGAGCTGGCATGGCAACCGGCAGCTCGCCCAGGCCGAACTCGACGAGTCCGAATCACGCCCAGCAGTCCTTGTGACCGTCACCGGCCCTGTGACCACCCACCAAGAAACAATCAGGTACTGATGACCGACGAAACCCCCACTTGGCTGATCTGGCTTGCGGCGATCCTCGCCGCTGCAGTCATCGCCGGCGCCTTCATCTCCGGGCAGCAACCCGTGTCCGGCACCATCGTTTCGAAGGACCACAAGCCTGCGTCGGAAATCGGCACGTTCTGGGGTGTCATCGAAGAGAAGGCTCGGTGGTGGGTTGTCGTCGACGGCGGCGCGAACACGGTCTGCTACCTGAGCGAGGACCGCTGGAACCAGGTCCGAGTCGGTCAACACATTGAATGCTGAACCCCGTCGCACCGGATAGGCATGAGTAACGACCTTGACTTCATGACCACCTTGTCTGTGTTGTGTGACCGGTGCGATCGGATTGACGAGTCCCTGTTCTCCGATCGCGCTCGGGCAACTGCTGAGCTGAGCGACGCCGGGTGGGTGTTCATCCCGGACGCCCCGCAGCATCACCGACAGTTCTGCCCGTCCTGCGCCGAGATGGTGACCGGGGCATGAGCGTGAAAGCGCACGACGGTCACCGGCTGAGTGTGAGCACAATGAACGAACGATGGGGAACCGTTCAGAGCGTCATCGAGCCGGTCCTTTGCGCCGAGCAAACGAAGCTCATGGCCGAGTGGATTGCCCGGCGCCGGTTCGACAATGAGCTGAAGCAAGCTCAGTTCCCAAGTAGCGCCGACACCCCAGGCACCGGGTCAGCCCTCGCCGATGTCGTGATCGAGTTTCAGTTGGCGGATGCTCGTCTGCGCGCTCCGAACGCCCGGCGCGAACCGGAACTCGACCTCGTGACATCGGCCGTGTTCTGGAAGGACCCGACCGATCCGACGATGATGCTCGTAATGCCAGGCAGCGAGCACGAACGCATCCGATCCGCGCTGATGAGCGCGCTCGACGCGACACCTTTCGCGTACTGGGACAACACTGATCCTGACCCGGACGTGACCGGCGATGAGTGGGACCGGCGCCGCGCCGCGTGGCTCGGTACCGCGTCAGCGCCGACATTGAGACTGGACGTCACTGCCCCGTTCATCCCGAACACCGACGAAGTCGCTCGGTCGCTTCTCGCGTTCGGTGGGCGCAGACTTGGACTCACCGATCTGAGCGAAGCCCAGAGGCTGCTCAGCCAGCCAATCGACGCACCGATGAGCCCTGAACGCACCGCTCGATTCCGCCCAGTGCTGGAGGCATTCGAGGACATCGGACCGTTCCCCGGGTTGGACGCGGACTGGCACGGTTGGGTGTTCGAACGGAACGCCATTCTCGAGAAGCATCTCGGGTCGTGGAGCGAAACGGGGCCCGTCGCACCGTAAGAAAAGCAGCCGGCCCGTGCTCGGGCCGGCTACCCCGTCGCACCACACCAGAACAAGGTTCATTGGCGCAGTCGGTTAGCGCGCTCCCCTGTCACGGGAGAGGTCACGGGTTCGAGTCCCGTATGAGCCACCCAATAGTCGATGTTCAAACTTGCGACGTCCGCAGGTTTGAGATCCTCCCCCGCGTGCACGCTGGCCTGATAGGCCAGCGCTGCCGCGTGGAGGTTCGGGTCGAGCAGCGCATCGAACGGCTCGCCGTGCTCAGCTCTCACAGTGTCGGCGTTCTCGATCTCGTAGACGTGGATGCGCTCGAAGAACGCTTGGTTGCAGATGCGTCGGAGTGAGTCGTCAATGCTCATGTAGATCGTGTGCATGTCACCGGCCAGAGCGAGGCAGTCTTCGAGGTGCGCCTTGGCTTGGTCGTACTCGATCTGCCCCGCGTCGATCTGCGCGTCGAGGAACGCCAGCCGCCTCGCTATACGGTCCTGCTCCTCTTTGAGGAGGTCGAGCGGGACGGCTCCGGCGTGGTGGGCGTGGAGCAGGCTGCGGCGTTCGTCACGAAGCTTGTCTCGCTCTGCGGCGAGGGTATGCCGTGCTGCTTTGTTCGCGGTGTGGAGGTCATCGAACTGGCGCACGAGCATTTGCCTGAGGGCGGTGACGATGTGTTCGGGTATCTGCACGCGACGGTAGTAGTCCTCGACCTGTCGTTCGATGTGCTCGATCGGCATGGCCTGGCGGACACAGTTCGTGCGCTTGGAGTGCCGTCCGGCGCAGATGAAGTACGGGTAGACGATGCCCTTGCCGTTCTTCGCATGGGTGACCATGAGGCGGGAGCCGCAGTCGCCGCAGTACACCGAGCCTTTCAGATAGTGCTCGTGCGTCTGCGTCTTCTCCCCAGAGACCTGGTGCGCGGTGAGGACGTTCTGTACCCGGTACCAGAGTTCCGCGCTCACGAGCGGTTCGTGGAGTCCGTCGTAGCGTGCACCACGGAAGATCACGTCACCCTTGTAGTACGGGTTGGAGAGCATCTGCTGGATCGTGGACAGTCCCGGCGCTTTCGCGGGCCGCTTCGGCGTCGGCACGCTCGTGAGGCCGCGGTCGACAAGTTCGCTGTGCAGCATCGAGGTCGAGTAGTTCCCCGTCGCATACGCCTCGAACGCCCAACGCACCAGCGCCGCACGCTCCGGGTCCGCGATCACGGTAGGAACGTCACGGCCGAGCTCGTCACGCTTGTGGACGTTGAGGTACCCGATGGGTGCGCGACCGACGGTGCCGCCGAGGGCGGCTTTCTGCGTCATGCCCTTGGCGACCTCGTTGGCAAGGTTGCGCGAGTAGAACTCCGCGATCGTGGACATGATGCCGTGCAACAGCATCCCTGACGGGGTCTCATCGATGTTCTCTGTCGCGGACACGAGGATCACGCCGGCGTCTTTGAGGGCGAGGTGGATCGCCACGTCGTCGGCGCGGTTGCGGGCGAGCCGGTCGACCTTGTGGACGATGCAGTACGCGACCTGGTGGGTCTTGACGTACTCGATCATCCGCATCAGCTCGGGCCGGTCGGCCTTGCGCGCGGACTCTCCCGCGTCGATGAACTCCTCTACCACGATCGCGTTCAGGTCACGGGCTTTGCGGAGGTTCGCGTCGCGTTGCGCGGGGATGGAGAACCCCTCATCGCGGCCGCCGCGCTCTGCCTGCTCTTTGGTCGAGACGCGCAGATAGGAGACGGCGAGGGTGGTGGTCTCGCCGAGTCGGTCGATGCTGGTGGGTGGCGCTGGGGGTGCCAAAGTCATGAGTCGTGTTTCCTCTCACCGAAGGGTGGGAGCCAACGCGACGGCGAAGCGTCACGCGGTGCGACTCGTAAACGGGAAACACGTCCGCCGGGAGAAAACCGGGGTAAGCCACAAGGGCAAAGAGACTGCGCACCCGGCCTGGGAAGACCGTGGCGTCGGGTTCTATTCTACGTTGTCTGGCTCAGAACGCCCAGGATCAGCGGCATCCCGCGCGGCTTCGTCGTCTGCCTGTGCTCTGCTGATGGCCATGCCGAGGAACACTTGGGCGAGCTTGTGCAGATCAGGCTGGTTGCGCGGCACCACCTCAACGGTGAAGCGTCGATCCTCACCGCGCCGCCTTGCACGCCTGCTCATGGCACTTCTCCCGTGCTCAGCACGAGACCTGCGATGAACTGATCCTCGGCACGCCGGCGCGCTTCCACGTCGGCGTGCATGTAATCCACGAAGTCTTCCTCCCGGTTCGGGATGACGGTGTCTTCGATAGGATCGGTGTCGAGTTCGCCAGGCCAGGCGATGCGACGTGTGGGGCGGTCGGTGTTCAGGCGGGTGCCGCAGGCGGCGGTCCAGTGTCGGAGTCGTTCTTGAGCTTCGGTGAAGTCGCGATGCCAGACGAGCATGGCGGAGCCTTTGGCTTCGGGGTGGATCGCGCATAGCCAGTGGATGTGCAGCGCGGACAGCTCCCACACCAGCTCGGGGTGGCGGTGCCAGAACGGCGGGCAGACGGCGACGGGGAGGCCGTAAGTGTGGCGGAGCCAGTGCACCCATTCGTTGAGCGCGAGCCATTCGTCCTCTGCGGCATCAGCGGTGAGGAGATTCCAATTCACCGGCCCCGGAGGCCCCGCCTGATCCTCCTCGTCCGCGCCATCGGTGGTGTCGGGGTCGTAGCTTTCATCGAACTCGTCCTCCGCGATCTCATCCGGATCGACTTCGCCCGTGTCTGGCAGTTCATCAACCATGATTCGCCCTCACCTCCCAACCGCAGCGGCACCAGCGGTTGCGCGACGCGCCGCGTCCGGTGACAGTGCCGCGTCTTCGAGTCCGGCATCGAGTGAGTCGGATTCTGGGGTGCGTCGGGGCCGGTCGACGGTGTAGCGGGTGCGGGCGAGGTCGTGGCCGATCTTCTTCGTGACGAACTCCTCGACCTTGATCGTCTGCCCGTTGTCGTCGGTGCGGTCGTACCGGTGGGTGTAGCCCTCAGCGACGAACTTGTCGCCTTTCGCGAAGCGCTGGTGGGCGCGTTCGGCGGTCTTCCGGAACGCGACGAGGTCGTGGAAGGTGGTCTCGGTCTGCGTGAACGACCCGTCGTCTTCGCGACGGTAGTGTTCCTGCCCGATCTTCACGAACAGGCGCGCATCGCCCTTCTCCGTGAAGGACAGGTGGGGTTCGGAGGCGATGAACCCGGACAGGGACTCTTGCGTGTGGATGGCCATTGGACACTCCTCGTGACAGTCGGCACCCCGTGGTTCGGGGTGCTCTGTCACTCAGGTGCGCCCACAACCCCCTGCTCGCTGGCCGACGCAGGCGTGCCGTGTTGCAGCAGCTCCTCGACTCCACGGCGCTGCGTCTGCAGCTCGCCGGAGTTCTTCCGGCCTGTCCAAGCACGGAGCTTCGCGACGATGGGTGGGGCTGCGCGAAGCAGGATGAGGCCGGTGCCGAATGGGAGCGTGCGGATCACGTCAGGCGGCATGATCGACACCCGACGAATGGAGCGTTGCGCCGAGCGGGAGCCCTGGTCGCCAATCGTGGTGGAGTCCGTGATCTCGTCACGTTCCCCGATCAACGTGGTGAGGTCTTGAAGGTCACGGCTGTTGGATGCCCCGCCAAGGATGACCTTCACGATCGAGGCATCCCAGATCGCCCCGGCAGCGTTATCCGACCACTTCTCCCGCGCCTGCGCGAGCGACTGCAACACCGGCATCGTCGTGATTCCCGTACCCCCACCTTCCGCCATCAGCGTCGGCAGGGACGGGAGCGGTGCGAGGTTCCCGATTTCATCGAGCGCGAGCAGCAGGGGCGGGTCGAGGCGTGCTGCGGGCGATCTGGCGGCGAGGCGGCGGGCTGCTTCGACGAGGTCCTCCACGAACGCCGACACCAACGCTGCACTGTTGTTCGCCCCCGCGCCCGTCGCCAGGAGATACACCGTGCCGCGCTTACGCAGAAACTCTTCGGGGTCAAACCGTTCGTCTGGGCCGGGGCTCACGGCGTCGAGCACGCGCGGGTCCGCGAGGGCAGCGAGCGAGAGGGAGACGCCTTGCCAGATCGAATCCCTCGTGCGGGGGTCGGAGTCGATCATCGCCTGCAACGAGTCCGCCCACCCGATCGCAGCATTAGGGTTCGCGGTGAGGATCGCGACCGCATCCGACGCTGCGGCAGGATCGAGGGTCCACCGGAACAACTCGGCTGGAGTGCGGTGATCGAGAGCGGCCGCGTGGAGCAGCGCTTGAAGAGCGGTGCGAGTCTTGCCTTCCCAGAAGTCACCACCTTCGACACCACCGGCGGAGAGCCCGGTGCCGGCGGCGAGGCCGGTGGCGCGGATCATCGCCGTCAACGGATCTGCGCATCCCCGGATCGGCGACCAGCGGAGCCCCGCGGGGACGCCTTCGGCGAGGTGTTGCGGGTCAAACACCGCCACCGGTCGCTCGTCGCTGCTGCGTGCCGTGAGCGTGGCGGTGAGATTGTCCGGGCGGGTGGAGGTCGTGACGACGGCGCCGGGAGCATCCAAGATCGCGTTGATCACGACGTGCAGGCCCTTGCCGGAGCGTGGCGGCCCGATCAGCAGGATCGAGTCTTCGACGCTTGCCCACACACCAACGCCCCGCGACGCACCGAGGAGATAGCCCACGT
Source organism: Yimella lutea (assembly GCF_006715095.1). Classification (NCBI taxonomy): domain Bacteria; kingdom Bacillati; phylum Actinomycetota; class Actinomycetes; order Micrococcales; family Dermacoccaceae; genus Yimella; species Yimella lutea. The sequence goes on along the minus strand of NZ_VFMO01000001.1, from coordinate 2,133,283 downwards.
CTTCTGCGTCAGGCTTCGACAGTGAGGGGCGGAGTTGCCCGCCGCGACGCAGCAGCGCCCTTTCCGAAGCGGCGGTAGCGACATCGGTGCGGGTCGCGATCCCGACAATCCGATACGGGTCGATCTTCGTACGTCGGTGGTGCTCCCGGAACGTTCGCCACACCCACCAACCCACCGCACCAACAGCGGTGATTAGCAGCCCTGCGACGATCCAGTAGACGACGGCATTCAGATCGTCGGCACCGAGCGCAGTACCCGGATCGGCGGGGCGCAGGAGTACGGCGAGGCCTGCTTCGATGCCACCGCTCGGCTGCGCGATCCCCGTCACACACGCGGTGATCGAACCAGCCACGCGGAGAATGACGGCAAGAACCGCAGCAGCGACGAGGGTGATGATCCCTAGGTTCGCGAGCTCATACCCGAGCGCCCCGCCCTGTCTGGGGGCGCTCATGGGAGCCTGCTGACGACGAGGGTGCCGGAGATACGGCCGAGGAGGATCACTTCACCCGTCACCGCGGCCGCTGCTTGCTCCGTGGTGAGGAGGGCTCGGGCTGTGCCGTCGTGGCTGGCATCGGAGCGGGTATGGATGATCGCGACCGCGACATCCTCACCCGGCACAAACCCCGCGCCCGCGACTTGATGCAGCACCGACTGCACCGCAGCCACCGGAGGCGTCACCACCTCCGGCGCCGGTGCGTCCCAAGGCCTCGGCAGAGCGCGTTCTCGTGGCGGGGTGATGATGTCGGTGAACGTCGACCCGTCCGTCTCCCGCACCTGCACCCGCAGAGGCGTCCGATGTCGGGCTGCGAGAGTGTCGAGAATCGCGGGGAATGATTCGCGCCGCCAGCCCGGTGAGAATGGCTCAGGCAGGTACGGTGTTCCGTCGACGGTGACGGTCATTGCACCGTCCGCACTAATGGTGAACTCCACCAACGGCACCACTACCGGCCCACCATTCGAAGGCACCGGCACCATCGGGGGTCGAGCGTCGGGGTGGGTGCGGCGGTAGCGCGGCTTCGGCGTCACAGGGCGGTCCTCTCTCAAAAGTGCGGGGGTATCGCCATGCAGGTGCACCCATGCCGCCTATGAGCGCAGAGGACAGAAAGGTGGGAGGGCGCGAACCTGGGGGTGGTTCGTGCCCTCCCGTGCTGACCCGCCATAGTAGGGGCGCCAGCGAGTCAGCAGCTTGGTGTTACTCCTCCTTTGCTCCCTCGAACTGGGCCTTGAACTCCTCGAACGCCTCGTCCTCTTCACGGACGTAACCATTGCGTTCGCGGGCGATCGCGAGGCGGCGACCGAACAGCAGCATCCCGCCGGTTACGGCGGCGATCAGGCCGCCGGCGAGTCCGAGCGGCCACCAGTTGCCGTCCGCGCCGGTCTGCGCCAGTTCACCCGGTTTGCCGGGTTCCTCCGGGGTCTCCAGCACTGGGGTGACGGTGGTGGTCTCATCAGGGGCACTGCAGAGGCCGCGGTGCAGGATCAGGCCGTCCTTGTCGATTACGGTCTCCACCCAGTAATAGGTGCCGATCTCATCGAAGACCACCTCGTCCGAGGCGTACTCGCCGGGACCGTCGAGGTTGATTACGGCGGAGGTGAACACGAGCTCTTCCGCCGTGCACAGCGCCTCACCGGTGTGCTGCCGGTACGCCTCGAACACGAGCCGTGCCCCGTCAGGGACGGTGCCGGTGACAGTTGCGACATCATGCGCCGGCTCACCCAACACGACAGTGGGCACCGCATTCGTCTTCACGAGCAAGTCGTCGGGCTGCTCGATGATGACGGTCGTCTCGCCCGGCGCCCCGCACTTCCCTTCGGCGATCACGTCGCCGTCGGCGGCGTAGAGCGTTTCGACCCAGTAGACGTTCCCGGGGTCCGCGACGGTGGTGGTGCCGGAGTGGTAGATGCCGGCCTGGGTGACCGGGATCTCGTTGCTGCCGTAGAACGGCGACTCACACACCGCCCCGACCTCTGCCGGGTGCGGCCCATAGGCGCGGAACACCAGGTACGCACCGTCCGGGATTGTCGTGCCCTGCACCAGCGCGGTGTCCGAGAATGGTTCACCGACGAGCGCCTCCGGTGTAGCCTGCGTGATCACCGTCACCGGCACCTCAGTGTCGGCGGGTGGGACGTAGAAGCGTTCGAGCACATCGGTCGGCGACGATGCGTAGGGCTGCACCCGGTCGTCGCCCTCGAATGTCGTCACGAGGACGTAGAAGCCGGGCTCGGTGGGCACGATCTTGTCGTCATCTGTGTACCCGAGCTTGTAGACCCCGTTCCTGGCCGGTGTCGTGAGCTCCGCGAGCACCGGCGCGGTGGTGAGATCGAGATCATCCGCCAGCTCCGCATCCGTGGCGAAAGGCCCATAGACGGTGTGACGGAGTTCGTCGAGGTCGGCGTTCCAGTAGCCGTCGCCGGTGAAGTCACCGTGGTTTGCCGGGAACCCGCTGACGGTGACGACGTCGAACGCTCGGCCGCCGGGGTGCACGTTGTACTCCCGCATCAACGACGTCACCGTGACGGGCCATCGCACGGATGTCGTCTCGACGTTGATGCCGTAGTTGTCTTGCCAGTCGGCGGCGATGTAGTCGCGCACCCACTCCGGCTGCGAGGCCTTCTTGACCTCCCACACCCAGGTCACGAACCCACCCGACGGCGCCACCACCGACGGTGACGTGTAGACGCCAGGGCCGTCCGCCGTGACCGTGACGGTCCCGAGTGGCACCGCGTTGCCGTCGATCGCGGTGTTCTGTGCTGGGGGTAGGGTGCCGGGGACTTGGTAGACGGTGCCCTCGAACACCACCGGAATGTGTGCGCCGTCCTTCTTCAACCACGCACCATTCGAGCTGGACACGGTGATGGTGTCCGTCAGCGCGTCGCCGGGGATGGCGAGGTGCTGGTCGGCTTCGGATACGGCGACGGGCTGGAACGGCACCGCCGACGTCTCGGCGACCTGTCCGAACCGGTCGGTGAACGAGTCGGTGAGGTACTTCGCGATCTCGGCGTGTGCATCTTTGTCGATGGCCCACACCCAGGTGTAGAACCCCGACTCGGGCGCGATGATCGTGCCGGGCGACGTGTACGACCCCGCACCTGTGAGCGTCACCGTCTCGGTGCCTGCGATGGGAGCACCGGCGGGTGGGGTGTCCGATTCGGTGGGCTGCTCATCGAACGGCCCATACAAGGTGCCTTGAGCGGTCACCTCAATAGGGTTTCCGTCGAGGTGAATCCAGGTGCCCTTCGACTCCGAGACCGTGAGTCCATCCACGAACGGGTCACCCTCGGCGACGTAGCGGGAGGCGACCTGGGTGGTGATCTCCGGCTGGAAATCCAGGTCGATCACCGGCGACTCCACCTGCGCAGACAGCCCCGTGGAAGAGCCTGCGACGGCGGCGATGAGACGCTGCTGCCCAGGCGTCGCATACAGGTCAAGCGCGGCCCCGTACCCAGCGGCGGCGATGTTCATGGATGCGCCGATCTTGTACGACGGCACTCCGTCGGCTGGGGTGCCGGTGATCGGGTGCGTACCGACAGCGAGGTTCCGCGTCGAGGCCCCGTCCGAGAACACCGCATTCGTCAGCGACGCACTCCCCGTGAGGGATGCGGGGTGGGCGTTGACGGTGAGGCTGCCGTTGTACTGATCCGCCATATCCAGCGCGAGCGACAACGACGGGTCCGTGACCGCGTTCACCGCCGCCTGCTGCCGCATGGTCAAGAGGTTTGCGAGGATCGTGCCACGCTCGGACGCGGGGGTGCGGGCGACGTAGTAGTCGTCACCGGACATGCCGTGCGAGTTGTACATGCCAGGACTCGCGACCGACCACACATACAGCGCCACCGCAGCCGTCACGTTCGCATCACCGGACTGCCCCCACCGGTCCAGCACATAGTTCATCTCGGCAAGCTGCTGACGAGACAGCGAATCCAGCGACGTGATCCGCTCCGGCCCCGCCGTACTCCCATACGGAGGATCAGCGTGGAGATCCGCGCAGTACGCCTGCCGACCGTCGACACCGGTCTTGTACGCGCCGAGAAACGCACCGTCAGACCAGTAGCCGACGCCCTCACTCGCCGCATGCGCGGGCTGCGTGCTGAGCGCGAACGACCCCGCGAGCACGAGCAGAGCGAGGAACACGGACAGCCATCGTCGGAGCCTGGTCGGGGGTGGCGCAGCCACCGGCTGCGGAATTTGGGTGAGTGATCCTGACACGAGATGCCTCCTGACGTTCTGGTGAGCAGCAACCCGACACCGGGCCGCCTTCACAGCAGGTGCACCACCCAGACCCTCACAACCCAGGGCCCGGCGATCTCCGCCCCTGACCCGACTTCTCCTGATCAAGCGGATCGGCCTCGAGTCCTGCCCGCTCCCGCACTGCACGATGCGCACCGTCACGTACTCCGTGGAGCAGTTCGCGGATGTCGTCGTAGCCGGTGATGATCGACCCGAGCCCGTCACGCAGCAGTCGGTGGCACCCCGCAGACGCGGCACTCGTGAGCGGCCCAGGGATCGCGCCGACAGGACGGCCAAGTTCGATCGCGCGGGCGGCAGTGTGGAGTGATCCCGAACGGTAGCCGGCCTCAGCGATGAGGACGGTGCCGGAGAGGGCGGCGAGGAGTCTGCCGCGTTGCAGGAATCGCCACTTCGTAGGAGCCGCCCCCGGCGGCAACTCCGACAACAACAGCCCGTCCGTGCCGACACGTGCCAGGAGCTCAGTGTGCCCAGCCGGATACGGGCGGTCCATGCCGCCCGCGAGAACCGCGACCGTGGAACCACCCGATGCGAGCGCGGTCCTGTGCGCGGCACCATCGATGCCATAGGCCCCACCTGAGAGCACCGCACGAGAGTCTGCCACCGCTGACTGCACCAACTCCGCCGTGACGTGCTCCCCATACCCGGTGGATGCCCGAGCCCCAGTCACGGTGAGGCGGTCCCACACCGGGCCGGACAGGAGCGCGGTGTCTCCTTTCGCCCAGAGTGCGACGGGTGCGTGATCGCCTAGCGCATTGATCGACAGGGGCCAGTCCGCATCGCCGGGGATCAGCACCCGCATTCCGTGGCGCTCGGTCTCCGCGATAACCCGCTGTGCCTGGGTTACGTCGATGCGTGGTGCGAGGCGCCTTTGCCAGGTATCGCCATCCGGGCCGGCTGGCACCTCATTGGCGACGGCACGGGTGACGGTCTCGGTTGCGCCGACGGTGCGGATCATCCGCCCCGTCACCGAATCACCCGGTTCGGAAGCGATAGCGAGGATGATTCTCGCGGTGCGCTCGTCGGCTACCATCTCGTTGATCGTGTCCATCGGTGTTGCTCCCTCGGTCGTGTCGAATCAATCGAGGGATAGGTACGAAGCCGCACGCCAAGCTGGTCACCGAAACTGAGCCGGTCGCAGCGGGAACTTGCACCCTCACAGCACCCCACAGAGCGGCCGAGACTGGTGGAATCACGCGGAAACAGGCTTCAGAAATCCTGAACCTAAGCGTTTAGCCCTTCATCCGCGCGGTCGTGTCGAACGCGGCGAGCTCGGCCGGGTGGAGCTGATGTTGTACGACGAAGGATCGTTCCTTGATCCGCCAGAGCCCCTGCCCGGTGCCAAGGCCGGGGAGGAGTTTCTGTTCGGTGCCGGTGAGTCCGAGTGCTGCGGCGGTGGCGCCGAGTTGGTCGGGTTCTTGCCGGTAGATGATCCGTGTCTCCGCGTTCGCCAACAGTGAGTTGGCGAGGGCGCGCATGGCTGAACCGGAGTCGCCGACGTTGTCGAGGTCGGTGAGTTTGTGGAAGATCAGCATGTTCGCGATCCCGTAATGCCGCGCCAGCCGCCACTGCGCATCCATCCGTTTCAGGAGTGCTGGGTAGGCCATCAGTCGCCAGGCTTCGTCGTAGATCACCCACCGGTGCCCACCATTCGGGTCCATCAGCGCCGACTCCATCCACGCCGACGAACAGGTCATCAGCACGGAGATCAGTGTGCTGTTCTCCGCCACCCGCGATAGATCGAGCGACACCATCGGCAGTGACGGGTCGAACCGCACCGTCGATGGCCCATCGAACAACCCCGCGAGGTCGCCCGCGACGAGACGGCGCAGAGCGTGGCCGACGAGGCGACCGTCTTCCGCAAGCCGACCATCCGTATCTGTTGCCGGGTCGGGTGCGAGGATACGGTCGACGACCATCGGCAGGATCGGCACCTCCGAGGATCGGACAGTGTCTTGGAGGGCGAGGTCGATCGCCGTGTGTTCCAAAGGCGACAGCACCCGATCCAGCACCGTCTCCGCAAGCGCACCTATCAACTCACGGCGGCGTGAAGCAACCTGCGCTGTCCATTCCGCGTCGCTCACCCCGGAGGGGCGGTGACCTTCATCGAGGGGGTTGAGGCGGTTGCGGAGCCCGTGGCCGAGAACGATGGCCCGCCCGCCGACGGCTTCCGCGACGGCGGTGTGTTCGCCCTTCGGATCGCCGGGGACGTAGACGCGGCGGCCGAACGGGATCGACCGCGTGTAGAGGGATTTCGCAAGCGACGACTTTCCGGAACCGACGATGCCTGCGAGGACGATGTTGGGGGCGGTGATCATTCCGCGGGCGTAGAGGGTCCAGGGGTCGTAGACGAACGAGCCACCTGAGTAGAGGTCTTGGCCGACGAACACCCCGTCAGCACCGATGCCCCCTTCGGCAAGAAACGGATACGCGCCAGCGAGCGTCGCGGAGGTGTCCTGATGGCGTGGCAGACGGAACCTGCCCGGCGTTCTGAGCGTCGCAGCGCCTGCTTCGCCAGAGGCAGGGAGGTAGGTGGTGTTGCGGCGTTCGGCCCGCTGCGCCGCCGCCCGCTCACGTTCGGCTGCTTGGTCGATTCTGCGGGCGTTGGTTTCGATCTTCGATACGGCGTGCTTGCGCGCCTTGCGCTGCGTGCGACGTTCGCCGGCCGGTTGTACCAGTGCCGCGGTGTGGAGCTTCTGCCGCTCGCTCACAGCGCTCGCCCCCGCGGCATCGAGGACGACTGAGACGGCGCGAACCAGTCATCGTCCTCCTCCACCACCCGTGCTTGCCGACGCACCCTTCGACGTACCGGTGGTGTCCTCGATGCAGGAGCCTCCAACTCTTTTGATTCGGGCTGTATGCGGAGCAGGGAGACGTGCCCGTGGTCGTGGTTGTACGTCAACGTGTATTCGCCGTTCGCGGTGGTGCAGTCGAGGGGGCCAGTCGGGATGGTGGCGTAGACGTATCCGTTGACGAGCGCTGCCTGAGTGGTCTCTTCTCCCATGTCGAAACCCGCCAGATGCTCGATCGCCGCATCCGTACCGTCACGGTCGATGATCGTCAGCACTTCGTCGGCGTCCTGGCCTTGCAGGAACACGACACTCACCCACCGCGACACTGGAGCCGCCGCTGCCGGGTTGACGTGCCAGGCGATCCGCCCGGAGGCGGCCATTGCCGCATCCGCCCGGTCATGCACCGCATCCAGCAGTGCTGCGGCTTGCTGCAGCTCTGCGGTCGCGGCCAGCGCGTTCGTCGCGCCGGCTGCCTGATCCCCGGCATCGTCATGCGCACGCACTCGGTGCGTGACGTGCGCGGTCGCGAGCTGATCGACCACCTGCCGCAGTGATCGCACCCCAGCCAGCAGGTCACCGAGTACCGCATAGGTGTCGGCAGGGTCCTCGAACACGCGGGTCGCGTGCGCAAGCCCCCGAAGCGCTTCGGAGGCTTCCGTCGCGTCGGCGGTCGGGTTGTGGAACGTCGGCATGACTCACTCCTCAGACGATGCGGCACAGCGGCAACGCTGCGACGGTGAAGGCTTGCGCTTGCTGACCGACGAGGCGCCGGGTTTCGCAGGAGGCTTGGATCGCGGCCTGTTCGATCGCCGCGATCGCGGTGTCGAGCTCGTCCGGGGTGGGTGCGGACACGCTGATGAGGCCGGTGTAGCGGAGGACGCCGTGCCCTGCGGCGAGGTCGGCTTCTTGTTGGAGTACGTCGCCGTATTCGGCGGTTTGGGAGGCGTCTTCGATCTGCCCCATCTTGGAGCGTTGCGCCGCATCCGAGATCAGCTCGGTCTTCTTCTTCCGAATATCCCTCGCCGCTTGATCCGAACGGATCGGCGTGCAGATCAGTGAGAACGCCCGCTGGATGCCTGACGAAAGCAGTACCGGTGCGAGGAACCCTGGATACACCTGAGACCTCGGCCACTCCGATATCCAGAGCACCGCGTGATGTGCGGAGTCTGACCGCAGCCGATCCCACGACTCTGTCACCGCGACCGGCCCTGCAGTCGCGAGGCTCCGGCCGATGTCGCCGTGGCGTTCGAGGAGCGCTGCGGCGGCGGGGTCGTAGGCGGAGCGGAGGATGACGGCGACCTCGCTGGGGGTTAGCCAGGTGCCGACGGTGAGTTCCGCTGCGCGCAGCGCGGTCACGAGCGTCGTCATCTCCTGCCGGAGCACCGCCGCCGCCCCCTTGATCCCGCCACCGTTCGTCCGCACCTGCCGGGCGGCCGCACGGAGGTCGAGGGCGAGACTGATCGTCGTCGCGTGACGTTCCCCTGCGGGACCGGCACGGTCGATGAGCTCCCGGTAGACCGTCGAGGTCCACGACCCGTCATCGGTGCCGTGGCTGCGCCACCACTCAACGAGGCCCGAGCCGCCGTCGGGGAGAGTACGTTCGCACACTTGGAGACGCGCGATCCGGCCGGAGCGGCAGGCGGTGGCAAGCACCCGGCCCCAGGTGGCGACACGGCGTTCCTGTTCGCCGGGGTCGAGGAGCACGAAAGCAGGATGTGACACCGCAATGATCGCGGTGAGCGTCTGATTGTGGGGGTCGTGGATCATCGCCGCCCCCGTCTCCGGGTCCTCCCACTCCCGGAGTGCTGCCCCATCACCTGGGAGTGCGAGCGTGCCCGCGGGTCGGGGCTTCACGATCCGCCGCCGGAACACGGTCTGACGAGCTTGTGTGCGGGCGACCCACCGGAAGGTGACAGGCACCCACTCGATCAACTTCCGGCCACCAACCGGCGTCCAAGCGAGAGTTGCGCTCAGGAGCCAGATAGGTGCGGTCCAGGCAAGCAGTATCCCGCCGCCGGCGTAGAGGGCACCAACGATGGAGAGTACGCCGATGGCGAGGACGATGAGTTGCGGGAGTGAGAGGCCGAGGAGGATGCCGCGGCGGGTGAGGCGGGAGAACTGCACCGCCCGCAACCCAAACTCCACCGTGCTCTGCTGGTTCGACATCGGCTACTCCCTTCCGGTCGTCGGCTTCGGAGCCGGTGGTGGCGTCTGCTTCGCCGGTGGCACAGACGGCGACGTGGGCGGTGCCGTGGGAGTGTGGTTCGGTGCGGGAGGCGGTGCTGGCTGCGCGGTTTCGCCGGCACCGGCCGCGTGGCCTTCCGCAGCGCCACCGACAGCGCCACCGAGTTTTGGCCCCGCGGTTGCGGCGGCTTTGGCGACTTGCGCGCCGATCACGACCGCAGCCGCAGGCCCTGCAGCGGCTGCACCAGCACCTGTCCCAGCACCGGCCGCACCAGCTCCACCTCCCGCGCTCCCTGCGCCAGCACCAGCGGCGGCGCCGGAACCACCGCTCGCCGCTGCTCCACCACCAGCACTGGGCGCCACTGTCGATGCGGGTGACATGCCACCACCAGACGGTGCCGCGCCCCCACCCTTGTCGCCGGCGCCGTCGAGGACCTTCTTTGCCCCGTCAGTCTTCGGGGCCGAGGGCACTGGCACGGGGCGGTTGAGGGCGGATTTGGCTTCTTGTTCGGCGCTCATCGAGTGGTACATGTCGAAGCCGACGAAGCTGACGAACTTGTACGTCATATAGGGGGCGAACGCGGCGATGAACATCAGCACGACCCCGGCGATGGGGTCGCTGATCGACGCGAGATCCAGTTCGATCGGGGCGGAGACTTGGGTGATGGCGACGAGGAAGATCACCACGAGGACGAGCTTGGACAGGATCAGGGCGATCACGAACGTCGCCCACTTCGAGAACCACCCCTTGGTGGCATCCCAGGAGAACCCGGCGAGGGCGATGGGTGCGAACACGATCGCGACCAGCAGGAGGGCTTTGCGGATCAGGAGGGAGAACCACACGATCGCAGCCGCCGAAATGGCGAGGCCGGCGAGAAAGATCGTGACGATCGCACCCACACCGGGGGCTGCGATGTTGATCCCTGCGAACCCGGCGGCGAGGAGGGTGATGCGGTCGCCGATGGATTCCATCGTGTTCCCTGTGGCTTGCACGATCCCGATCGCGAGCTGATCCGTGATCTCCAACAGGAGACCGGTGAGGCCGATGGCGACGAATGAGCCGAGGATGCTTTTCGCGGCGCCGAGGGCTGCGCGGGTGAGGGCGGTGGGGTCGCGGTGGATGAGGCCGGTGATCAGTTGCAGGCAGAAGAAGATCAGCACCACGAACACCGCCACCCCGAACAGGATGTTGTAGACCCCGATATAGCCGGGGTCGGATACGTCGACGAGGGTGGTGGTGTCGAACACCGCCCAGACGGCCTCGAACAGCCGGGCGGCGGCGCCTCCCATGGCTTGGGCGAGCCAGTCGAACGGGGCCGCGATCAAGGTGGCGGCGCCTTGCCCGACGGTGTCGCACACGGCCGAGATCACCGGCACATCACACACACTCATCACATCCTCCTTCCCACGCGAACGTTGGGGTTAGACGGCTTGGCCGACGCCCCAGAAGAAGTTGATGAGCGTCACGGCGGCGCCGCAGATGATCGCCGCCCCACACGACACGAGCACCCCGAGCTTCCCTCGCGACGCGAGATGCGGATTCGAGGAGTTCGCGCCGAAGCCCCATACGATCGCGGAGACGATCAGGGCGAGGACGGACAGGATCAGGCCGACGGTCATCACCGCGCCGACGATGATGCGCAACTGCTCGATCCCGGGAAGCCCGGTACCGTTCGGATCAATATCAATCACAGGGATGCTCCTTCAGCTCACAAACGCCAGGGATGGCGGACTTGCCAGCCAGGTGCACCCATGCCCCCTCGGTACTCTGTGTGGGATGGGGAATCGTGAGAGATCGGCTCTCGTGGAGCGGAGCGACGGCTTCAACTACGGCTATGCGATGAACTGCACCTGCGGGAGGGTTTCGGTTCTCTCAGCGGAGGACTATTACGTCGAGGCCGACGGTGCACACATGAATTGCGCGCACTGCGGAACCAGCATCCACTTCGGAATCGCCGTTGCCGCGCTTCGCAACCAAGACGATCCTGCGCTCGATGACGAAGCAGTGACCCGCTTCGCCTGGTACCACACGAGCACTGAACCAGACTGGCCGTCGTCGGACTACGCCCGCCGGTTTATCCAGGACATGGAGCAAAACGGTCACCGGCCAGTAAACCGGGCTCACTACGTCTCGACGCACACGACGAAAGCGCTCCACCTTGGCACCTACGAGACGGCGGTCGAGAACATGCTGCGACGGATGCATGACGAGCACGACGGCGGTTCCCCGTTCTACCTCTACCGAGTGGCGATTGAGCTTCGTCCTGGCCGCATCAACCCGGGCTATCGAGACGAAAACCACGACGACGCAGCACAGCTCAGCATCAGCGAACTCGACAGAGACAGCCTCGATGCCGTCCGCTACCTCAATGTCCACGAAGGGACAGGCCTTCTCTCGCTCGCGATTCGCCCTGAGGTCATCACAGCTGTGCAGCGCATGCCAATTCCACTCCCAGAACTCGCTCTGCCTCCCATGCCTGGCTTTCTAGACCGAGAGATCACTGCGCTGGCGCATGCAAAAGACGAGATGGAAGCTGCGCAAGCCAAGGTTGAGTCCATCCCGCATGGTCGTCGCCGGATGATGTACTTCGGCGTCTACGACGACCCGGATGGTCTCGCAAAGAAGGCTGGCGACCTCGAACATCGTTACATCGATCTATGGAATCAACTCGAAGACCAGTTGGCGGAGGCCTATCTGCCAAGCGCCTCGCGACCGATCCGCCGTGACTTCAACGAAGCGATGGGAAGCTGGAAGAGCGCGCACCCAACCGCCGATCCCCAGACCTTCATCTCGAGATACCGGGCCATGGCTGCACTGATCGAAAAGAGCCCGGAAGTGATCAGCGAACTCGCGCACCAGCCATGGCGAGACCTACGTTCCTTCGGAACCAGAAAAAGGCTCAAAGGAAGAAGCCAATACCTATAGCCTCTCGCCGACATCGAGGAGGAAGTTCACCCATGCCACTCCGGCGCCGGCGAGGGCTGCGGCGCCGAGGGCGACCCAGGCTCCGATCCTGGCTTTGGTGGCGGTGTGGGCGTTGCCGGTTGAGGAGGCGACAGCCCAGATGATCGCGGAGACGATCAGCATGAGTACCGCGATGATGAGGACGAACATCAGCAACGCGCCGACGATGCTGCGGAGGTCGTCCGCTGCGCCGACGCCGCCGAAGTCGGGGAACACCATCAGCGCCCACCCCCACCCAGCGTGCAGGACGCGCGAGAGGTAGTGCCGCCGGTGATGCCTTCCGCGCCTTGGTCGGTGAGCCATTGGTCGGCGTCGATCGCTGGCTGCCCCGTGCCGCCGGGCCGGATTTCGAGGTGGAGGTGGGGTCCGGTGGATTTCCCAGACGATCCGACATCGCCGATGTGTTGCCCTGCGGTGACGGTCATCCCTTCGGTGACGTGGATGCCGTACTCCCGCATATGCGCGTAATACGACGCCACCCGTTCCCCGCCGACGGTGTGCTCAACGATGATGAGCCCACCCCACCCTCCGGTGTATCCGGCGTGGGTGACGATCCCGTCGGCGACAGCGTAGATCGGGGTGCCGTCTGCGGCGGCGAAGTCGCTACCGGAGTGGAACGCCTGCTCGAAGGTGATCGGGTCAGTACGCCACCCGAACGGACTCGTCCGCACCCAGGTGCCCTCCGGCAATGGGAACACGATCCGGGTGGTTTCCGGCACCACCACCTCACCGGCGCCGCCGTCAGAGGTGGGTGCGGGCTTGGTGAGGGCGGTGAGGATTGCTTCGGCGACGGGCTGATAGTTCTGATACCTGTCCGGGTAGGCGGACACCTCCACGGCCTGCGCTGCCTCTCCGGGGTCGAGCTGCTGCCACCCCGGAATGTCGAGGAGCCCGCGCGGTGAGGGGTAGTTGGGGCCGGTGGGTCCGCCGTAGAACGCTCTCGCTTGGTAGTTCGGGTCCATGAGCTCAGGCACGGTGCCCCAGCCGGCTTGCGGGCGCATCTGGAACAGGCCAAGGGAGTCGTGGTCGGAGGCGTCGCCGTCGTTGGGGTAATTGGCGGACTCGGGGTAGGTGCCGGTGTTTGCGAGCATCCGCAGATGCGACTCCGTGAGCGCCGCCATCAACGCGATCACCACTCCCGGACGTCTCACCCCGTCGGTTTGCCCGCCGACCGTGATGATCGTTGCGGCATGAGTGAGTTGCTGCCGGTTCAGCGTGACCGTTTCGCCGTTCTTCGTGGTCGCGGTGAGCGAGTCCGGGATCGGCCCGACAATGAGCGAACCCGGCGCACAAGCCGCGACGGCAGGGATGGCGAGGACAGCGACGGAGAGCAGCACGATCGCGGGGCCGAAGCACACCGCGGCGATGGCAAGAGAGGCGAGGAGTTTCTTGAGCATGACGGGTCACCGCAGCGGGTTGTCGAGCTGCGACAGCCGCAAGAGCGTGCAGGTCTCGGTGATCGGATCGGCAGGGGCTGGTGCGGGGTTTCGTTCGGGGGTGCAGGTGAGGAACACGGTGAACGCCACGTCGTGCGTGGTGGTGATGGGGTCGGTGCCCCAGTAGCCGGTGCGGTGGCGGGTGCCGGTGATCGTGTACGCGATCGCACCGTCGGGAATCTGCCCCGCCGCCGCCTGCGCCACCGCGTCCTCCCACACGGCAGGGATCTCGATCGTGTCGATGGTCAGCCACTGCCTCGTCTGATGCGGACGCAACTGCGCCCACGCTTCTGTGGTGGGCAGGTAGGCGCGCACATCAGAGGCTGCGGCGTCGGCCTCCTCATCCGCGGTGACATCAGCGAGCATCTGCGCATAGTCCGCGGGCCCGTATCCGCTGGTGGTATCCCAGGTGAACAGCGCCTCCGCGACCGCGACCGCGAACTCCTCCTGCCCGCCAACAGTGACTACCGGCTCCGGACCCGAAGACGTGTCTGCGGGCGGCGTCGTTGCCGGGCTCTCCGTGATGGCGGGGTCCACAGACTCGGCGGTGCGAGGTCCGCGGATGAGGCCGTAGACGCCAACGCCGACGAGGATGAGCAGGACGATCGCGCCTGCGATGGCGGCGATCAAGAATGTGCGGTGGCGGCGAGCAGTGGGGTCCATCCTGGTGTCCTTCCCGACATGTGCGGATCACCAGACAGGTGCGCTCAGGCGTTCAGGCGACGGAACCGACTCGGCGAGTCAGGCGGTGTGCCGGTGTGCGTCCCGTGCGGCGCGGGCGACATCCAAGAACGCGACTGTCGCGGCGACGGCCTGCTCGAACATGACCCACTGCTCCTTCGAGAGGGCGAGGCCGATAGCTTCGGGGTCGTAGCGTTCCGTCCAGGTTGAGAGCTCGTCCCAGAGATAGACGAACGACCGCACCGGCAGGAACTCCCGTGCTGGTTCCTCGACGGCGTGGAGGCGCGCGGACGCGAGCTGGTTGGGGCGTTTTTTCGTCGCGGTCTTCGCCCGCTCGACCGCAATCTCAGCCAGTCGTTGCAAGTCCGCGGGCCTGGCGGTGTGTTCGAGTTCCCGCAGGCGTGCTGCGCCGGACGCGGCAGTATCGCGGATGCCTGCCGGCTGTGCGGGATCGGCGACGAGGGTGTCGAGCTCGGCCAGGCATTGTGCTGCCCGGATACGCTGTTGTGCCCCGGTGATCGACCCGCCTGCGTCGATCCGGTCAAGCTCGTGGGACGCCCGTTCCCGGACATCGTCAGGCTGGGAGAGATCGGCGGCGATCTGCTGCAACTCGTTGATGCGTTCCAGCGAGGTGTAGGCGTTGCGTCCGGTCACCATGAGTGCGGCTTGCTGGCGGGTTTCGCCTTTCTGCGGTGCCGCCACGGTGGCGGCACCGTTTGACCTGGGGTTTTCTTGTTTCGAGGTGAACCGTGACGCTTCCTGTCGGCCTGCCGCGTCCTCGGCCATGAGGGCTTTCAGCTCGGCGTAGAGCGTGGCTTCTTCGGTGCGGGTGAGGGGCTTGTGGAGCAGGTTGTCGTCCTGTTCGGCGAGGAGCTGCCCGAGGGTGGTAGAGATGCCGGAGCGCACCCACACATTCACGGTCTTCCACTCGAGTTTGCGGATGGCGGCAAGGCGGCGGGCGCCGCAGATCAGCATCCCGTCCGGGGTGATCGTGATCGGCTGCAACAGTCCCTCGCGCGCGATCGACTCCACCAGCGGGTCGAGGTCGCCAAAGTCTTCCCGGTGGCGGCGTCCGGACCAGATCGAATGTACGGCCCGCTCCAGCTCGATATGCCCCGGCTCGCTCATGGCCGGCCCCGCATGATGCCAGGGGCGGCGACCTTGATCGCGGCCCCCAGTTCGGTGTCATCCATGAGATGCCAGAGGGCTTCACCGATCAGGAGCCGCAACAGCAACCCGCGGCCCGCATTCGTTCCGGCCAGGTGCGTGTCGGGAGAACCGAGGATGATCCGCAGCAGCCGATACCAAGACGGGGCAGGGATGTCCAGGAGCGCGCGGGCGTGACGATCCCGCCGCAGCGACTCATATGCCCCGGCGCGGGAGACGGATTCTGCCAGGCGGGCACAGATGCACTCGATGCTCGCGCGAGCGAGTTCTGGTTCCCACCCGTGCCAGCACAACAGCGCGATCGTGTCCTCCACCGCCGATTCCACCCCGGTCGACCCTGATGATTCGATCTCGCCGCCGGTATCGGCGTCGTCGTCGTCGGTGAAGGGGTCGGCGCGGAACGCGGGGTGGTAGTCGGTGATCGGGTTCTCGCGGTCGGAGAAGCGTTCGGCGTCATGGAAACTCGAGTACCGAGGCCGGCGTGCCTGATGCACCGAACAGAGCAGCCCGTTAGCGCGGTTCTCTGCGATGCAGGTGATCTGCACGGCGCGGGTGATGACTGCCCACGGGTCATCGGCTCGGCGGACGGCGGCGGTGCGCATCGCCTCGAACGCCGCCGTCGCCGCCTCCCACGGATCAAGCCCATGCTTGCGCGCGAGAGCCGCGTACTTCTGGGCGGCGTGCCGCATGAGCGCTGCCGCTTCCGCGTCTGTTCGCCAGGCGTCTGGTCCATCGTCGTTCAGGCGGGTGAGGAGTTCGCGGAGTCGTTCTGAGTTCTCGAAACCCTGCCCGCGGCGGTTGGGGCCTGTGTTGTGATGTTGTGGCATGGTGGCACCTCCTGACAGGCAGGTGCGCGCCGGCTCCCCACCGACCCTGTCGCGCCATCGTCTTCTGCGCATGGCGGTTCACCCCAGCCCGATCCCGGACGGCCGCACCCACGACGACGAGCGCGGCCGATCCTGCGGCTCGAACACATCGAACGACTCGAACACCGACGCCTCATCGGTAACCGTTCGTTCAGCGCGGCGATCCCGGATGCTGCGAACACCGTTACGAGTTGCTCGGTAGGCGTGGCCTGGTGCACGGCGGGCACAGTGTGCGAGTTCGGTCTGGAAGTTGATGCCGCGGCCAGCGATCCGGGCGGTGCTCGACGCGATCAGATCGGTGGGGCGTACCCACGCGATCCCATGCCCCACCCGCGAACCAGGACCAGTGCTGGTGGTGAGCGAGGGGTCGCGGTGCACAGCGAACGCCGAACGCTCCGCCTCTGACCCCTCCACCGACTCCAGCCGAACATCCAGTGGCTCAGTCCGGTTCGTCTCTGCAACGTCGTTCACGATGTCTCCTCCTTCACTTCAGCGCCGAACCAGCGGCCCACAGTCGACGGGTGCACGCCCAGGTGCCGGGCGATCTGCTTGTTCGACCACCCCTCCACCTCCCGCAGTTGCGCCGCCTCCTCCCGCCGCTCGCTTACCGGCACCACCGGGACCGGCGGCTTGGACGTCGGTGCGTCTTCCAGCCCCGGCACGGCATCACCTGTTGTCGCCACAGCGCGCACGACCGGCGCCAGGTCCGGCACGGTCTCGTTTGCTTTCGTGATCGGAGCGACGGGGCGGGTGAGCATGACGGTCAAATGAGTGATTGCGAGCAGCACGAGCGGTGGGATCGCGGCGACCGATGCGGCAAGGACGCTGAGAACGTCGGTGTCGGCGGCGATGATCGCGTGGATCGCGTTCGCAGTCACCGACACCACAGCCCCCGCAGCAAGCAACGTCCAGGGATACCAAGTAGGTCGGTGCTGGCTGGCGAGAGCGACGACGGCGACGGTTGCGACGACGATGATGCCGTCCACGATCAACGGCCACGCCCACGCCTGCCGCGCATCAATCCCAGACCGCCGAGCCAGATCAGCAAGCGCCGTGAACGACAACCAGAACGCCCCCGCTGCGATGAACACCGTGCCCGTGATCGCCGTGACCACTGCCAACTGGCGGCCCCGCGGCATCACCGTCTCCGCAGTGTTCATGAGAGCACCCGCCCCGGTGATTCGCGCACGAGATGCCGCCGATCCGCCACGGGCTCTGCGTCAGCACGGTGCATGGGGTGGGTGGTGCGGTAGGCGGAACGGATCGTCGCCATGATCTCCCGTGACCTCAGCCCCGCGTGTTCGGCCGCAGGCCCGAGGGCTTCGAGAGTCGCATCGGGAGGGGTGCCGGCTTCGGCGAGACGACACGCAGCCCAGAACAGGCCCCGGTTCCGCTCACCCTCGCCACGCCCAGCCACCCAACCGGCAAGCACCTTCGCATCCGAACCCCGCCGCTCGAACCGTGACGCACGGGCACGGTCGAGCGGGATCGGGGTGCGAAGGTCAAGGAAGTCGCGCAGCCGTGCCGCATCGACCGGGGCCGGATTGTTGCCGGCGACGACCAGCCGGTAGGGAGCACGCACGCCGCCGGGGCGAAGCACCTTCGAGGGCGGGGCGATGATGTAGCCACCATCACCACGGAAATCGACATGCGCATTCGCTGCCTGCCACGACGACTGCGACCGACCGGAGTCTGCCGGGTAGTAGGCATGGAGCCCGCCAGAGGGTGTGCGCACCAGCGCCGCCCACCCTGCGGCAAGGCCTTCACGGTGTGCTGCACGGAAGGCTGGGAATCCGGTGCCGGTGGAGTGCAGGTCGACATCGAGGACCTCCACCCCGGACGCGGCGCCGGTGGGAATGCCGATGTTTGCCGCCGGCCACCGCCGCCACCACTCCGACACCTGCGCAGGATCGGCAGTCGCGTTGTGGAAGCCGCGGCGCACCAGCGGCCGCTTCTCACCCGGCACACACGGGAACACCGGAACCCCCGCCGCCGCGAACCGCGCCGCAGCCTCCGGGAGCGGCATCCGACCGACCTCGGAGAACAGGTCAACAGCACCCATCACAGGCTCCTCACCGAAGAGACGACCGGACGGCGCGGTTCCTCAACCGACAAGTCAGCCGCAGCATCGACCATCGGCGCGGGAGGCTTCTTCGCGGAGGGGTCACGGCTGAGACCAGGAGGATCACCGTTGCCGATCTGCGCGGTCGGGAGCTGATCGAGAATCGCGGCGGCGGTCTTGCGGACGCGTTCGCCTGTGCCTTGGACGACTTCGACCGGGGACTTCTCCGGCACCGTCGCCGCCCACCCCGACACATACGGCACCGTGCAATCACTGGTATCCATGCCATGCGCCGCAGCGACCATCAACGCCACCGAATCCGCCTCGACCTCACCGATTCCGCGATGCCCTGTCGCATCGGGATTATCCGGTCCGTGGAGGAGCACGTGGGCGAGCTCGTGCACGAGAGTCTTCACCTGTGCCGCCTCGGGCATGTTCTCCCGCACCGCCACCGTCCGCGCACCGAAATCGGTGAGGCCGTTCGCACCGTGGATCATGCCCTCGTGCGACACCCGCAACACCGTGAACCCCTGCGCCTCGACTTGCACGGCGATGCCCTTCCAGAGCCCATCGGGTGCTTCGCCTTCGAGCAACCGGGGTGACGGCGGGACAGGTATCGGATCACCCGCGGTCTGCGAAACATCCCACACATAGGCGGGGCGAACACCGACCATGCGGGACCGCACCGCCTCACCCGGCTTCGGCTTCTCGAACCGGCCAAGCCTTCGCCACGACTCCGCCACCTTCGGCGTGAACGACGCGAAACGGCCCGTGACGGGCGCGAGGATCATGTACCCCGACTGGCCCTTCTCCACCTGCCGGCCGAGCGCCTGCCACTGCTTGAACCCCGCCACATACGACGGCACTGGCTCCGGCACTCGGCCTGTCTCGAACGCTGCCTGATGCTGCACGAAGATCAGCAGCGTGTTATTGAACGAACGGGCACGGAACCGGGCCGCGAACTCTAACGCCTGCTTCCAGTCCTCACCCGACACCAACGACTCGACCGCGCCGGTGAGCTGTTCATGGAGGGCATCGAGCTTCGCATCTCGCGCAGCCCGCGCCTCTTCGCTGGTCGCCATCGTCGTCCTCCTTCCGCAGGTACCCGCAACACGGCGGGTGACCTCTGCGACCAGAAGGTGCGCGAAGGGACTCAGGAAACGCAATCGAGACGGACGACGGACAGAAAGTGAGCGACCGCCAGGTGCATCACTGAACCCGACGTGGTCAAACTTGGTCTAGCTCATTCGGGAGAGTCCTGGTGATCCGTGCGCAAAAAGATGAGCGTTTCACCCGGCAAGACGCGCGTTCACTCAGGGTTGAAGGGCGCCGGGACAACCTCGCTGATTCTGCGGTACTCGCTGGGGGAAACGCCGACACTCCGGCGGAACTGAAGTGCAGCGAAGTCAGGATCCCCCCAGCCCACCTGGGCCGCGATCTCAGAGATGGGCGCGTTATCCACACGCAGTAGGTGAGCCATGCGCTCGGCACGAAGCATCGTCAAGTAGGAGATCGGCGACTTACCAAAGGCCTCGACGAACACCCGCCGCAACTGAGACACGGACAAGTGCGCTCGGGCTGCGAGCTCAGTCACAGTCCAGTGCCGATCCAACTCCGCACGCAGGACCTGCGCGACCTCAAGAACCTCTGGACGTACCGGACGGAATTGACGATGACGTGGCACGGTGGGCGCCGATACACTTCGCCGCGCGCCAGCTGTCCCTTCATTGGCAACCACAATGAACGGAACCAGAATGTCGAACACGGCGGAGACGAGCGATTGCGCTCGATAGAACCGATCAGGAGGAAGGCCGTCTACGCTCAATGCAACCAACTCATCGAGCCATGGCATCATCAGTCCCGCCTTGTGCCTACCGATACGGACCACCTGGGTGGGTTCTGCGTAATGGGCGTCAAGGAACTGACTGGCGTCGAGCCGCTCATGGAACCGGGACGCGTACTGCCAGAACACTTGATCGATGACATAGTCTCGGTCAAGGTAGAGCGTCGTGGTCGAAATCCACCCCTCGGGCTCAGCTCCACAGAGAGTGTTCGCGGCCAGAATCACGACGTCACCCATGCTGACGAAGTGCACGCCAAACTCACTGAACAGTCGAGCTCTGCCCGCGCGAACGACGATGAACTTGAGACAGTCAAAAGCGATCGGGTCAACCGGGGCGTGTGCGACCTGGGTTCGGGCGAGGAGTGGCGAAAACGTGGCCACCGGCGCCAACGACACACCGTTGGGCCTCGTGAATACGTCCTGTCGACCATCGACCGTCATACTCGCTAATCGAAGGCTAGTCGCCGCCGAGAATCGAGTACCCCTAACAGTACCCATACGATGCGGGCCGAGAACCCTAACGCTGGCCTCGCACTGGACTCACAGAATCGAAGGTTGAGTCGGGTCTGTCACCAGAACATCGGTAGAAGTGACGCAAGGAACCCTACTACTGCGGTGCTGAGCATGGTGATCGCGAGAGTCCAGCATAAGCGCTCAGCGTGGGAGCGCTTATGAAGTTCAAGTCTCTCTGGATCGCGTTCTGATACGAAACCTGTGACGCTTGTCGATTCGCGGTCACGGATCTCGTCGCGTGCTGTCAGGGGGCGCGTGTAGGTGCGGTCCTGCACGCTCCACATCGCGATCGGTCTCTGGTCGAGGTCCTCGACGATGGTGACGTTCGTGGTGAGGCGGGGCCCGTCGATGGCGCGGATGATGAGGGCGGCGATGGCGAAAGGGACGCCGATGATCGCACCGATCCAGGACAGCAGCTCACCGATGATGCCGATGGTGTCGAGGATGCTCAAGGTCGCGTCGGTATCCCGAAGGTCAGGTGGTCATGCCGTCGAGACGGTAGCCCATACCCGGCTCGGTCAGGAGATGCACCGGACTGGTGGGGTCTTCTTCGAGCTTGCGCCGCAGTTGGGAGACATAGAGGCGGAGGTAGCCAGTGTCTTCGGCGTGTTCGGTGCCCCAGATGGTGGTGAGGATTGTTTGGCGAGTAACGAGCTTCCCGGCGTTGCGGATGAGGATGTCGATGAACTGCCATTCCGTGGGGGTAAGGCGTATCTGCTTTTGCCCGTCGGGAGTATCGCGGGTGACGCTGTGCGCGGCGAGGTCGATGGTTACCGCACCGAGGTGGACGACGGGGGTGGCGTCTTCTGGGGGGACTCTGCGGGTAAGGGCGCGGATACGGGCGAGGAGTTCTTCGACGGCGAAGGGCTTGGTGATGTAGTCGTCCGCGCCAGCGTCGAGCGCTTCGACTTTGTCAGCGGCGCCGGCACGTCCGGAGACGACGAGGATGGGTGCCTGCGACCAGCCGCGGATGCCGTGGATGACTTCGATGCCGTCGAGTTTGGGCATGCCGAGGTCGATGAGGAAGATGTCGGGGTGGTGGTCGATCGCGGCTGCGATAGCTTCGGCACCGTCTGCTGCGGTGAAGATCTGGTAGCCCTTGGCGGTGAGGGTGATGCGCAGGGCGCGGAGGATCTGCGGGTCGTCGTCGGCGATCAGGATTCTCATGATTGCTCCTGGCTGGTGCTGGTGGTGTTGAGGGAGATGACCATGGTGAGCCCGCCACCGGGGGTGTCCTCGGGCGTGAGGGTGCCGTGCATTGCTTCGATGAACCCGCGGGAGAGGGCCAGGCCGAGACCGAGGCCGGTGGTGTTGTCGGTGTCGCCGAGGCGTTGGAAGGGCAGGAAGATGTCGTCCAGATTCTCGGGCGGTATGCCGGGGCCGCGGTCGATGATGCGGATCTCGAGCCGGTCACCGAAGGTGCTGGTGCTGACATGGATCGGTGTGCCGGCCGGGGTGTAGCGGTGGGCGTTGGCGAGGAGGTTCACCAGGACTCGTTGCAGGAGTACGGGGTCGGCGTGGGCGAGCGCGTCGCCGTGGGCGAGGTTGAGGGTGACGTCGGTCGGGCCGAGGTGGAGTTCGTCGAGGGCGGGAGCGATGGTTTCTGCCGGGTCGGTGGGGATGTCCGCGATCGTCAGAACCCCTGCTTGTAGGCGGCTGACGTCGAGGAGGTCGGTGACGAGAGCCGCAAGGGCTGCGAGGCTCTCATCGGCGGTGTCGAGGAGTTCCTTCTTGTCTGTCAGCGCCAGGTCGGGGCCCGCCGCCTTCAACCCTCCGACCGCCGCGGCTGCGGCTGCAAGGGGGCGGCGCAGATCATGGCTGAGAGCGGAGAGGAGGGCGCCGCGTACCCGATCCGATGCCGCGATCGGTTCGATCTGCTGCGCCGTCTGGGTAAGGTGCTGGTGTTCGAGTGCGGCGGTGAGTTGGGCGGTGACGACCGCGAGGAGGCGTTGTTCCGCCGCAGCAAGGTCGGGGCCGTGCAGTTCCAGAGTGGTGTCGTCGGTGACGCGAATGCTGGTGTGGTGATTGTCGGGCAGCGGTTCCCCCGACCGGGCGAGCACGTCTTCGCCGCGCATGAGGCGGACGCCGGGAAGTTGGAAGGCTTCGCGGGTGCGGTCGATGAGCGCTTGGATCGCGTTGTCTGCGCGCAGGACGCTGCCGGCGATGGTCTGGATGAGTTCGGATTCGGCGGCGGATCTGCGGGCGGCGCGGGTGTAGCGGGCGGCACGGTCGACGATGAAGCTCACCAGACTCGCGATTACCACATACAGGATGAGAGAGAGGAGGTGGTGGGGCTGGTGGATGTGGATCGTGTAGAGCGGTTCGATGAACAGAAAATCCAGGGTGATCCCGGACAGCACCGCGGCGAACAGGGCCGGCCAGATTCCTCCGACCAGGGCGACGATGACGACGAGGAGCTGATACGCGAGGACGTCGGTGGTGATGGAGTCTTCGCTGCGGAACAGGGTCAACAGTGCGGTGAGCGCGGGCCCGCCGAGGAGGGCGACGACGAACCCGAGGATGCGGCGTTTGCGGGTGAGTGCCCCGGTGAGCGGGGGCAGGGTGAAGCGTTTCCCGGCGGCGGCGTGGTTGACCATGTGCACGTCGATGTCGCCGGATTCGCGGACCACGGTCGCACCGATGCCAGGCCCGGTGAACGCGGAGGTGATGCGGCCGCGTCGGCTGGCGCCGAGAACGAGCTGGGTGGCGTTGACGGAGCGGGCGAACTCCACCAGCGCGGTGGGGATATCTTCGCCGATGACCTGATGGTAGGTGCCGTTGAGTTTCTCCACGAGCGCCCGCTGCTCGGCCAGGATGGCGGGGTTGCCGGTCCGGAGCCCGTCTTGGCTGGTGATGTGCACGGCGATCAGTTCGCCGCCGGCGGAGCGGGCGGCGATGCGTGCCCCGCGGCGCAGCAGCGTTTCGCCTTCGGGGCCGCCGGTGAGGGCGACGACGACGCGTTCACGGGCCTCCCAGGTGCTGTCGATGCCGTGGTCCTTGCGGTACCCCTTCAGTGCTTGGTCGACTTCGTCGGCCAGCCAGATGAGGGCGAGCTCCCGCAGCGCGGTGAGGTTCCCGAGCCGGAAGTAGTTCGACAGGGCGGCGTCGATACGTTCAGCGGGATACACGAACCCGCCGCTGAGCCGGTCCCGGAGGGCTTGGGGGGCCAGGTCGACGACCTCGATCTGTTCGGCGCCGCGCAGGAAACTGTCCGGGACGGTCTCGCGCTGCGGGACGCCGGTGATCTGCTCGACAACATCGTTCAGGGACTCGATGTGCTGAATGTTGAGGGTGGAGATCACATCGATCCCCGCCGCGAGCAGCTCCTCTACGTCCTGCCAGCGTTTGTCGTTCTTCGATCCGGGCGCGTTGGTGTGGGCGAGTTCATCGACCAGCGCGACGGCGGGCTTGCGGTCAAGCACCGCGTACAGGTCCATTTCTTCGAGGGTGACGCCCCGGTGTTCCACGCGGGTGCGGGGCACACTCGGGAGCCCCTCGGTCATGGCCGCGGTAGCGGCACGGCCGTGGGTTTCCACGATCCCGACGACGACGTCTTTCCCGTCTGCGAGCAGGCGCCGACCGTCTTCGAGCATCGTGAAGGTTTTGCCGACCCCGGGGGCAGCCCCGAGCAGCACCCGAAGCTGCCCCCGTTTCGGCATGTTCAGCCCTCCAACTCGTCCACGGCGATGTTCAGTTCCAGAACGTTCACCCTCGATTCTCCCAGGTAGCCGGCGTCCGGCCCCTGGGTGTGCGCCGCGACCAGCTCCCGCAGCTGCTCTGCGGGGATGCCGCGGGCGTCGGCGATGCGGTTGATCTGGATCGCCGCATACTCGGGGCTGATGTGCGGGTCAAGCCCCGAGGAGGAGGCGGTGACCGCGTCGACGGGAACCTCCTCCTCGGTGACCCCGTTGAACTCCGCCACCTGGGTCTTGCGTTCGGTGATGGCGGCGATGAGGTCCTTGTTCTCGGGGCCGTAGTTCGACCCGGACGAGGCGCCCCCGTCGTACCCGTCGCCGGCGGCAGAGGGGCGCGGCTGGAAGTACTCCGGCAGCGGGTTCCCCTCCTCGTCCGTGAACGACTGACCGATCAGCGCCGACCCGACCGGGTCGCCGTCCTGGTTGGTGACGATCGACCCGTTCGCCTGGGCGGGGAGGGCGAGTTGTCCGATGCCGGTGATGAGGAGGGTGTACCCGACCCCCAACGCGAGGGTGAGGAGGGCCATGGCGCGGGTGGCGACCCAGATGGTGCGCCCGACTCCGCGAGCTTGTGTGTTCATGATGATCTCTTTCTCAGAAGGCTCAGAAGCCGGGGATGAGGCGGACGACGAGGTCGATCAGCCAGATCCCGATGAAGGGGGCGATCACGCCGCCGAGGCCGTAGACGGCGAGGTTTCGGCCGAGGATGCTGGACGCGTTCCCGGGCCGGTACTTCACCCCACGCAGCGCCAGCGGGATGAGGAAGACGATCACGATCGCGTTGAAGATGATCGCCGACAGCACCGCCGAGGCCGGCGAATGCAGCCCCATGATGTTGAGGGCGGCGAGCTGCGGGAACACGCCCATGAACATCGCCGGGATGATTGCGAAGTACTTCGCGATGTCGTTGGCGATGGAGAACGTCGTCAGCGCCCCACGGGTGATCAGCAGCTGCTTCCCGATCCGCACCACGTCGATGAGCTTGGACGGGTCGCTGTCGAGGTCGACCATGTTCCCGGCCTCTTTCGCAGCCGAGGTGCCGGAGTTCATCGCGACACCGACGTCTGCCTGCGCGAGCGCAGGGGCGTCGTTGGTGCCGTCACCGGTCATCGCGACGAGGTTGCCGCCCTCCTGCTCCTTGCGGATGTAGGCGAGCTTGTCCTCGGGGGTGGCTTCGGCGAGGAAGTCATCGACACCCGCCTCTTTCGCGATCGCGGCCGCGGTAAGGGGGTTGTCGCCCGTGATCATGACGGTCCGGATACCCATCGACCGCATCTCGGCGAACTTCGCCGGCAGCCCCTCCTTCACGACATCCTTCAGATGCACGACGCCCAGGAGGGTCCCTTCCCCGGCGGTGTCCTTGGTCGCGACGACCAGCGGGGTGCCGCCGGACTGGGAGATGCGTTCGGCGTACTCGTCCAGCTCGGCGAGCAGGGACGACGGCAGCCGCTTCCCGCCTTCTTCGAGCCAGGCGATGACGGCGGAACCGGCACCCTTGCGGATCTGGGTGCCATCAGGCAGGTCCAGGCCCGACATGCGGGTCTGCGCCGTGAACGGCACGACCTCCCCAGTGGTGTTCCGGTCGAACTCCCCATGATCTTGCTCGGCGAGCTCGACGATCGACACACCCTCCGGGGTCGGGTCTGCCAGCGAAGACAGCGCCGCCGCGCGCACGAGGTCCTGTTCGCGCACCCCGCCGAGGCGCACGAACTCGCTCGCGCGCCGGTTGCCGTAGGTGATGGTGCCGGTCTTGTCGAGCAGGAGCGTGGTGACGTCGCCTGCAGCTTCGACCGCGCGCCCGGACATGGCCAGGACGTTGCGTTGCACGAGCCGGTCCATGCCCGCGATGCCGATCGCGCTGAGCAGTGCGCCGATCGTCGTTGGGATGAGGCACACCAGCAGCGCCACGAGCACAGTCACGCTCACCGGCGCCGCCGCATACGAGGCGATGGGATTCAGGGTGAGGGCGACGACGACGAAGATGATCGAGAGCGACGCGAGCAGGATGTTCAGCGCGATCTCATTCGGCGTCTTCTGCCGGCTCGCACCCTCAACGAGGGAGATCATCCGGTCCACGAACGTCTCACCCGGCTTGGAGGTGATGCGCACCACGATCCGATCCGACAGCACCCGGGTGCCGCCGGTGACCGCGGAACGGTCGCCCCCGGACTCGCGCACGACCGGGGCGGATTCGCCCGTGATGGCGGACTCGTCGACCGAGGCGATGCCCCACACGATGTCCCCGTCGCCGGGAATCAGTTCGCCCGCGGTCACGACCACGACATCACCGAGAGTGAGGTCCGAGGACGAGACCTGCGTCGTTGCAGACAGTGTTGCGGCCGCGTCCGTGTTCGGGTCGTAGCTGGTGACGCGGTTCGCCATGGTGCTGGTTCGGGTCTTGCGGAGGGTCTCGGCCTGCGCTTTCCCGCGACCTTCTGCGACGGATTCGGCAAGGTTCGCGAACAGCACCGTCAGCCACAGCCAGATCGCGACTGCCCACGTGAACGACCACGGCACGACGGTGCCACCAGAATCGGCGGGGCCGCCGATGAACGGTTCTGCGACAGCGAGCATCGTGGTGAGTGCGGCGCCGACCCAGACGAGGAACATGACGGGATTGCGCCACTGTTCCTTGGGACTGAGTTTCCGGAACGCACCGGGCAGTGCCGCCCGGACTTGCTCCCAGGTGAACCCGCTCTTTCGGGCAGGGGTGCCCGCTGCGGTGGTGCGGGGCTCAGTGAGTGTGGACATGTGTTACATCAGCCCTTCAGCCAGGGGACCTAGCGCGAGAACGGGGAAGAAAGTCAGTGCCGTCACCAGGACAGTGACCGCAGTGAGGAGTCCGATAAACATCGGACGGTGGGTGGGGAGGGTGCCCGAAGTGGTGGGAACCTTGTCCTGCGCGGCGAGCGAGCCGGCCAGGGCGAGAACGAACACGATCGGCACGAACCGGCCCAGCAGCATCGCCACCCCTAGCGCGGTGTTCAGCCACGGCGTATTCGCCGTCAGGCCGGCGAACGCGGAACCGTTGTTGTTCGCAGCCGACGTGAACGCATACAGCACCTCGGACATGCCATGGATACCGGGGTTCCAGATCGACGTGCTCTCCACCTCTTCCCGGACGCCGGGGAGCGCGAAGCTCAACGCAGTGCCGGCGAGCACGAGGGTGGGCATGACGAGGATGTAGAGGGCTGCGAGCTTGATCTCGCGCGGGCCGATCTTCTTACCCAGGTACTCCGGTGTACGACCGATAAGTAGGCCTGAGATGAACACGGCGATCACCGCGAGAATGAGGATCGCGTACAAGCCCGAACCGACACCACCGGGGGTGACCTCGCCGAGCATCATGTTCAGCATCGGCATCATCCCACCCAACGCGGTGTAGGAGTCGTGCATCGAGTTCACCGCACCAGTGGAGGTGCCGGTGCTCGTGGTTGCGAACAGGGTCGAGCCGATGATCCCGAACCGCTGTTCCTTGCCCTCCATTGCGCCGCCGGCGAGACCTGGGGCGGTGCCCATGCCTGCGCTTTCCAGCACGGTGAGGATGCTGAACGAAGCGATATAGAGCACCGCCATGACCGAGACGATCGCAACCCCCTGACGGTTGTCACCAACCATGCGACCGAAGGTGCGGGGCAGAGAGAACGGGATAGCGAGCATCAGCAGGATCTCGAACATGCTGGTCCACGGTGTCGGGTTCTCGAACGGATGCGAGGAGTTCGCGTTGAAGAATCCACCACCGTTGGTGCCCAAGAGCTTGATGACTTCCTGAGACGCCGTCGGTCCACCAGGGATCGTCTGTGTGCCACCGGTGAGCGTGGTCACGGTGGTGAATCCGTTGAAGTTCTGGATCACCCCGCCGATCATGAGGACGATCGCGCCGAGCACCGCGATGGGCAGCAGGATGCGCAGCGTGCCACGGATCAGATCCACCCAGAAGTTCCCGATCGTGCCCGACCGGCGGTACGCGAACCCGCGCACCAGAGCGATCGCGACCGCGATACCCACCGCGGCGGACACGAAGTTCTGCACCGCAAGGCCCGCGAACTGCACCGTGTATCCGAGCGTGAGCTCAGGAGAATACGACTGCCAGTTCGTGTTCGTGACGAACGACACCGCAGTGTTGAACGAGAGCGATTCCGAGGGGGCCGGGAGCCCCAACGAGTACGGAAGCCACTGCTGCAAGCGCTGCAGGGTGTAGACGATCAGCACACCGACCGCGGAGAACGCGAGCACGCCGCGCAGATACGCCTGCCAGGTCTGCTCGGTCTTCGCGTCGACACCGATGACCTTGTAGATCCCGCGTTCGACCTTCCAATCCTTGCGAGACGTGTACACCCACGCCATGTAGTCACCGAGCGGACGGTAGAGGACGCCAAGAATGATGGCGACGGTCGCGAGCGCGAGGAGCGCGTACACCCAGGTCATCAGAAGCGCTCCGGTTTCACGAGAGCGAACACGAGATACACGATCGCCGCGACCCCGAGGCCTGCGGCGAGAAGTTCAAAGACGATCACAGCTTCTCCACCGCCTTCCCCAGCAGCCCGACGACGACGAACAAGGCGATCACGCCGAGCACGTAGACGATGTCAAGCACAACAAGCTCCATTCGGAGAACAAGCGACAGCAGGACCACTAGCCGCACGACCCGAAAACGCGGGCGCAACTCCCGATCAAACACGCGCCGCACCCTGTGAAACAGGCGTCCTAACGGAACCCATACGAGGATCCGCGCAACTCTGACATCCCCCTAACACGACACCCCGGTGCCCCGCCCCCGACGCCTCCGAGGCGGGTCACGGGCGATCCGGCCGGTCTTGTTAGGGGCTGCCGGTGTGGGCGCATGAGTTCTGTGAGGGACCATTCCGTACCGGTCGATGCCCGCGTAGGACTTGAGGCATGACTCTCACCGCGATCCTGCCCGCCCTCAGACGCAGCATCCCCGACCCCCTCGAACCTCGACATTGGCCGGAGCACACCGTGCCCACGATCTCGGACGTCGTGGTGGGCGGGGTGTCCTTGACGAGGCTGGTGGAGATCACCGGTACCCCGGCGCTGCTCACCGGAGACCTCCCGCACCCCAAGCCGGCGCACGCGCGCGCCCACGGCATCGGAAACGACGTGACCGTGCTGGTTTTCCGGATCACCCTCCGCATCGACACCGAAGCGGACAAGCAGGTTGCGCTCACCGACTGCGCGTTCGACCGTGTCACCCCTCGCTGGGACCAGTGCCGGCTCATCGGACGCACGTCGATCGCGAAGAACACCACCATCGAGCTCATCCCCGGTGAATCCGGTGCCGCTCCCTGGCCGTACCCGATCGTCACCCTCCCCGGGGATCTCCACCAGGGCGACCTGCTCGCCGTTCCCTGCGCCGGCGCTGTAGCGCTCCGCGACGTACGCCCGCAACTACCGGTGAAAACTGTCGCCACCCCCATGCCGCGCATCCTTGAACTCGCGAGTGCCTCATGAGCGTCCTGCACACCCTGATCTCGACGAAGGCGATGGCGCTCGCCGAGCTGTACCAGGACACCCCGACCTGGCCGGCAGGTACCACGTTCACGGACAGCGACATCACCGTCGGTCAGCAGTCGCTCACCAGTCTCGCGGCTGAACGCGGCACCCCGTGCGTGCTGATCGCGCCCAGCGGAGCACGTCAGCCGGGTGAGGAGTACCGCACCGTCGTGGTCGCTACGGTTTTGTCCTGCACGCCACGTGCCGGATGGCGGCACCCGATGGACGTCACCATCGACTGTGATCTCCGCGCCCTCGACGGCCGAGTCCTCGACACCCTGCTCCTGCAGCACCCGAACGCACGACACCGCAAAACGGTCCTCGTGCACGCCCCAGGCCAGCAGACCACGATCCGCGCCTGGCTCCCCGAGACTGCGGCCCCCGGCGACCTCCTCGCCCTCACCGTGGCCGGGACGATCGCGTTGGGACAGGTCATGTCCCACCCCACCCGCCCCGCTACAGGAGAAGACGATGACGAGCAATGGCAGGGCAGGTGCCTGAAGAAATGAACTCCATCCGCCCCGCCACCGGCCACACCTCCCTCGATAAGCGCGCTCCGTCACCGGTGCCCGTACTGCTGTGTGGCGACCCGCTCGACTGCCTCGGGCAGCTCGTCGTGCACGACTCAGAGGCACGGGACGCGCTGGAGCGTCATCGAGCCCGCGCGATCGTCATCGGCATCCACATTCCTGACACAGACCACTCCCGCAAGGCGGTGAAGTACCGACTGCGGAACGCGCACGACACCGTCAACACCCACCTGCGCAGGCACCCCCTCGTCCGCCACATCATCTACATCGTCCACCCCG
Source organism: Yimella lutea (assembly GCF_006715095.1). Classification (NCBI taxonomy): domain Bacteria; kingdom Bacillati; phylum Actinomycetota; class Actinomycetes; order Micrococcales; family Dermacoccaceae; genus Yimella; species Yimella lutea. The sequence continues at coordinate 2,102,510 of NZ_VFMO01000001.1, read as the reverse complement.
ACTCCGGTCAGGGCGCACCTGATACGGCGGTTAGGCTCCTGTCCGCGACCGTGGGCGTGCACCATGCCGAAATCGAAATGCGCCACGGCCGAGATGTCTGCATCACCGGGATCGTGACCTCCGTCCACACCAGCCCGGAAGCCCTCACGGAACGCGTGACCGGCAGAATCAAGACCACCCCGATCGAGGGGTCCTACGCAACCACATGGGACGAGATCGCCGACAGGCCACTCGCCACCGCAGCGGCAGAAGCGCTCCTCTGATCGCTCACCCGAACTGAACCGGCTTCGTCTCAATGCAGATGCGGTTATCCCTGGGGCGAAAGCTCATTGCTGCGATTTGCTTGGCTGATCCCCATCAGCCAAGGCATACGTTTCCTCGTACACCGCCATCCACACTCGCTCATAGACCGATCGAGAAATCTGCCCATGACGAAGATCATCCGTTGCCTGCTGCATCAGCAACGACAACTCCATGATCATCTCCTCACGTTCATCATCATCCCGGCTAGGCCGCAGAACAGAACGACTCGACCATACTGTGGCCACCCGCCCGCGAAGGGGGCGGGCCCTCCACCACAAGAACACCCCGATCGCACTACCGACGATCGCGAACCCGAGCGCAGCCCCCTCGGGCAACAACCCCGCCGCCACACACAGCAACCAACCCACCAACCCAGCGCCCAGCCCCACCGGAGCGAAGGCGCCCGATAGCCACGCCCGGAACCGTTCACGGTCAGAAGACACAGGCGAGTACACGACCAAGCGGGAGGTTCCCACCCCATGACGCGAGACAGAATGAGAAACGTGGCCCCAGCGCACAGGACGGGGCAGCTTGGATCCGCCACCCAGCGTCGAGTCGCTGGCGCCAGAACGAACAAGGGGCATGATCCGATAATCGCGAGATCGGCGCAGCTCCGGGAGCACGCATAACGGGGACTGTCAGCAAAACGGTGGATCTGGGACTGGCCTGACCGAAAGGAAGGGCTATGAGCCAGACCATCGAGATGATCGATCCTGTGACGGGAGAGATCATCGATCAGCAACAGATCGCCGAGCAGCTGCTTGCGCAGGCGAAGGAGCAGGGCGTCAGCCTCGTGGGGCCGGGAGGCCTGCTGGGCGGGCTGACGAAGACCGTGCTCGAGACCGCGCTCGAGGCGGAGATGACCGAGCATCTCGGCTATGAGAAGCACGCGTCATCGAACGGCGAGAACGCGCGCAACGGGACCCGGTCCAAGACCGTGCTCACCGAGGTCGGTGCCGTCGAGATCGACGTGCCGAGAGATCGGGACGGGTCGTTCCAGCCGAAGATCGTGCGCAAGCGGCAGCGGCGGTTGGACGGGATCGACGAGATTGTCCTGTCGCTGACCGCGCGCGGGCTGACGACTGGTGAGGTCGCGGCGCACTTCGACGACGTCTACGGGGCGAGTGTCAGCAAGGACACGATCTCGAAGATCACCGACAAGGTGATCGAGGAGATGACCGAGTGGCAGAACCGTCCACTGGACCGGGTCTACCCGGTGGTGTTCATCGACGCGATCGTGGTGAAGGTCCGGGACGGGCAGGTGCGCAACAAGCCGTTCTACGTCGCCGTCGGCGTCACCACGGCCGGGGAGCGCGACATCCTCGGGGTCTGGGCCGGCGATGGCGGCGAGGGCGCGAAGTTCTGGCTGGGCGTGCTCACCGAGATCAAGAACCGCGGTGTCGAGGACGTGTGCATCGTGGTCTGCGACGGGCTGAAGGGCTTGCCGGAGTCGATCACCACGACGTGGGAGCTCGCGGTCGTGCAGACGTGCATTATCCACCTGATCCGCAACACGTTCCGCTTCGCGTCGCGCAAGTACTGGGACCAGATCGCCCGTGACCTGCGCCCTGTCTACACCGCGCCGACCGAAGCCGCCGCGAAGGCGAGGTTCGAGGAGTTCGCCGAGAAGTGGTGCACGATGTATCCCGCGATCCGCAAGCTCTGGGAGAACGCCTGGACGGAGTTCATCCCGTTCCTGGACTACGACGTCGAGATCCGCCGCATCATCTGCAGCACCAACGCGATCGAGTCCCTCAACGCCCGCTACCGCCGCGCGGTCAGGGCGCGTGGGCACTTCCCGAACGACGCCGCCGCATTGAAGTGCCTCTACCTCGTGACTCGGTCGCTTGACCCCACTGGCAGGGGTCGGGCACGCTGGGTGACGAGGTGGAAGCCCGCACTCAACGCCTTCGCGATCACCTTCGAAGGCCGAATCAACTGAAATGCGCCAGGCCAGATCCACCGTTAATCTGACACACCCGCATAACGAGATCCATGCGACAAAGCCGCTGATCCGAGGTCTTTCCTGACAGGATCCTCATGACCTCATGCGGTGCTGACTCTTCAGTGCAGAGCAATCGACGTCAATAGGCGGTGGTCGAAGGACCGACTTCCCCGACTGTGTTGAGTGCGAGTGCGGTATCGATGAGCGCCAATCTGCCGAGGTGATCGAACCGAGCCGGCAGTTTGGCATTACCTAAGGTCGATTATGGTGCGCAAGAAGACATGTGTGGAGAGCGGTCGTCGCCTGCCGTGGAAGCACTCCATTCCCCAGCGCTGCGAGCTGCTGGTTCAATGTAAGGCCGTGCCTTTCATCGGTGACCCAGCCCGTCGGGAGACCCATAAGCCATTCCACGAACGCCGGTGCCGGACGCGGTCCAGAAGCATCGCTAACGAGTGCGGAGGCTGGCGCTGGACGGCCCACAATCTGCTCCCATCGGATCACCGCTTCGGCGTATCGTCCCCATCGTTGAAGAGCTGCCCGATTAGCGTCCACAGGGTGTCCGGCTCCTCTGGTTGCGGGTACCCGTTCGGTCCGTGGAGGGCGAGGTCGATGATCTGATGACTCAGCGCGATCGTGCCCCGGCGTGCCTTGACCTGTTCCAAGCTCTCCCCTCCACGGGAGGCATCGGAAGCGAGTGGGGTGCGGAAGAGCGCGGCGGGCGAGGATGAAGACACGGAATCTTGGATGAGGTGCACCAATGAGGGATGCGGGTAGACCAATCCATTGCGCGTCATACCGGAGGTCGGCCAGGTCTCCGAGAACTGCTCCTGCTGCCCGAAGAGGTCGAGTTCCGGTTTCTCCCAGATGCCACGGGTCGGGTTCCATATCGCGAGGGGTTGCATCGGTGGTGGATGCATGTTCGGGGTTGCGTTGCTCATTGTCGTCTCCTTCGAGGTTCGTGCGGATTGCGGGTGCAGACAGTAGCCCGCGGACGTTCTCGATCACGACCCACTCGGGTTGCAGCACGTCGATCGCAGCAGCCATGTGCGCCCAAAGCCCGGAGCGGGTGCCGGGTTTCAGGCCGGCCATCTTCCCGACGGTGGACACGTCCTGACAGGGGAACCCGCCACAGAGGATGTCCACCGGTGGCACGGCGTCCCAGTCGATGGTGGTGATGTCGCCGAGGTTCGGGGCATCGGGCCAGTGGTGCGAGAAGACGCGCGCGACGGGTTCGTTGATCTCGGAGAACCAGACCGTTCGAGCGTCGAAGACTTCCTCGACGGCGAGATCGAGTCCGCCGTAGCCGGAGAACAGCGACCCGACACGCAGCGGCGCGACACGGTCGGTGAAAGTCTGGTCGGCCACGGGTGAACCTCCTAGAACGGTGATCCCCGGAGTCGTGCTGCCACTCCCAGTTGGTCACCAGCCAGGTGCACGAGCCCCCCCACCCGCCGCCGCTAAGCCGACGCCTCCCACTCCGCACCGGCCGCTGTGGACGCGCAGCGCTGCCGACCTCCGCGGTTCGCTCGAACGGGTTGTCACGCGTCTTGCAAGCAAGGAGCGCCACCGTCCGAAAGCGACCTCAGAAGTCAACGCGACAGCGGATGACAGGGCTCACCTTCGGGGTGAGGAGAGGCGGTGACTGGTGACGGTTTCGATGCGGGTGATGTCCGCCGGCGACGGCTACAAGTACCTCCTGCGCACCGTCGCCACCGGTGACGGCGGCCGGATGCTCTCCACCCCGCTGACGAGGTACTACACCGAGGAAGGCACACCACCAGGGCGCTGGATGGGGTCAGCCGTCACCGAACTCGGCAGCGGAAGCATCACTGTCGGAGATGAGGTCTCCGAGGAGCATCTTCAACGTCTGATCGGCCAGGGCCGTGACCCCGTGACCGGCCAGGCGCTCGGCAGGCAGTACCGGAACTACCCGACCGTGGCCGAGCGCATCGAGCACCGCACCGCCCGTCTCGACGCGGGCCTCCCCGTGACCGCGCGTGCAGAGGCCGTCGCTGCGATCGAGGCTGAGGAGAGCGCACGGGGCGCACGGAAGGCGGTTGCGGGGTTCGATTTCACGTTCTCGATTCCGAAGTCCGCATCGGTGCTGTGGGCGGTTGCGGATGCGGGCACGCAATCGCTGATTGCGGACGCGCATCACGCGGCGGTTGCGGAGTTGGTTGTGTTCATCGAACGCGAGGTCGCTGCAACCCGGATCGGTGCAGCAGGACGCAATGGGGCTGTTGCGCAAGCCGATGTGTCCGGCGTGATCGCAACCGCATTCGATCACTACGACTCCCGCGCGTGTGACCCGCATCTGCATACGCATGTGGTGATCTCGAACAAGGTGCAGACCGTGCACGATGGCAAATGGCGCTCACTCGACGGCCGACCCCTCCACGCCGCCACCGTCGCGCTCTCCGAACTGCATGAGGCCGTGTTCGCGGATCATCTCACCCGCGCGTTCGGGGTCGAGTGGGAAGCACGAGATATGGGTCGTGACCGCAACCCGGCCTGGGCGGTCACGACGGTGCCGGAGAAACTGGTCGCTGAGTTCTCCTCCAGGTCCAGGCAGATTGATCAGGAGAAGAACCGCCTCATCGATGAGTGCGTTGCCCGGCACGGTCGGCAACCGTCGCTTGCAACGGTCATCAAGCTGCGTGCTCAGGCAACGTTGGCGACCAGACCGGAGAAGCAGGTTCGTTCCCTCGCGGATCTCACCGGCGATTGGCGGGAGCGTGCGTCGCACCTTCTCGGTGAAGACGCCACCGGCTGGGCTCGGACCATCACCGCGAATGACGCACCGCTGCTGTTGCGCGCTGACGATATGCCCTTGGACGTGATCGACTCACTGGCCCGCAGTGTCGTGGGGACTGTGGGTGAGAAACGGTCGACCTGGCGCAGATGGAACCTCACCGCCGAGGCCGCACGCCAGACCATGCCCTACCGGTTTGCCTCCACGCAGGATCGTGAGGCGGTGGTGGGGATGGTCGTCGATGCCGCAGAACGCGTCTCGATCCGTCTCACTCCGCCCGAGCTCGCATCCAGCCCGGCCATCTTCCGCCGCCCTGATGACAGCAGCAGGTTCCGGCCGACCGCTTCTACGGTGTACTCCTCACCGGACATTCTGGCGGCCGAAGACCGGCTCCTTCAGCGCGCACGTACCCTGACTGCTCCGACGGTTCCCGTGGAGGTGATCGAGAAGATCACCCGCCGCCCGGACCGTGACGGCCGTCTCCTCGCTGACGACCAAGCTGGGGCGCTGGCCAGTGTGGCGATCTCAGGCCGATCCGTTGATGTGTTGGTCGGCCCCGCAGGGGCAGGCAAAACCACCGCCATGCGCGCGCTACGTACCGCTTGGGAGCAGGAATATGGGCGCGGCAGTGTCGTAGGGTTGGCGCCGTCTGCGGTCGCAGCGCAAGTCCTCGCCGATGATATTGGGATCACGACGGAGAACACCGCGAAGTGGTGGCAAGACCACCAGAACACGGGAGCATCCTTCCGCGAAAGGCAGTTGGTGATCGTGGATGAAGCCTCCCTCGCTGGCACGCTCTCCCTGGATCGCATCACCGAGCAAGCCGTCGAGGCGGGTGCGAAAGTGCTGCTCGTGGGCGACTGGGCGCAGCTGCAATCCGTCACCGCCGGCGGCGCATTCTCCCTCCTCGTCCACGACCGCGACGACGCACCCGAACTGGTCGACGTGCATCGCTTCATCAACGCATGGGAGAAGACCGCATCCCTCGACCTCCGCCACGGACACAGCGAAGCAATCGACGCCTACGCCGAACATGACCGCATCACCGGCGGCGACACCGAGGCGATGATCGACGCCGCCTACACTGCCTGGCGCACCGACACACTCGCGGGCGCTTCAACGGTGTTGATTGCGGACTCGAACGAATCCGTCCATGCGCTGAACCAGCGTGCCCGCGCCGATCTCATCCTCGATGGCACCGTGGATGCCCGGCGTGAAGTCGCCCTCCACGGTGATGCTCATGCCGGGGTCGGTGACACGATCATCACCCGCAAGAACGACCGACGCCTGCACACCCCGCGCGGGTGGGTACGCAACGGTGACCGCTGGACCGTGACCGGCATCCGAAACGACGGATCAATCACTGCCCGCCGCGCTGGCAGCCGCGGCACCGTAATCCTCCCGACTAGCTACGTCTCCGAGCACGTTGACCTCGGCTACGCCGTCACCGCCCACCGTGCTCAGGGCATCACGACCGACACCTCACACGTGCTCGCCGACCCATCTACGACGCGCGAGAACTTCTACGTTGCAATGACCCGCGGCCGCCAGAAGAACCTTGTCTACGTCGCTACCGACCGACCAGACGACAGTCACTCCACTCGGCATCCTGCGGATGATCCGGATGCGACCGCGCGGAGCGTGCTCTACGGGGTACTGCAACACGTCGGGGCCGAACTCTCCGCGCACGAGACGATCACCGCTGAACAAGAAGCCTGGGGTTCGATCGCGCAGCTCGCGGCGGAGTACGAGACGATCGCGCAAGCCGCCCAACACGACCGCTTCGTCACCCTTATCCGTCAATCCGGCCTCACCCGAGACGAGGCAGAAGACACAATCCAATCTGACGCGTTCGGTGCCCTTTCCGCTGAACTCCGGCGCGCAGAAGCGAACCGCCACAACATCGACGCCCTTATGCCGCGCCTCGTCGCAGCGCGCGGGTTCAGCGACGCGGACGACATCGCTTCCGTGCTCCACCATCGTCTCGCCCGTGCGACCGTCAATCCCGCAGGGTCCGGCCGCACCCGCAAAGCGCCGCGCTTGATCGCAGGCTTGATTCCTGAGGCCGCAGGACCAATGAGCACCGAAATGCGGAAGGCACTCACTGAACTACGTGAGCTCATCGAACACCGCGTAAACGCCGTCCTTGACCAAGCCATCAACGAACGCCAGGAATGGGCACTCGTACTGGGCGAGGAACCCGACGGCGCGAAGACCGCCGCCGTGTGGCGACGGCAAGCCCGGACGGTCGCCGCATACCGGGACCGTTACGGCATCACCACGCGCACACCCCTCGGCCCGGCGCCCGAGGGCGACGCGCAGAAGCTCGACGTCGCACGGGCGAAAACCGCATTGACAAGGCTCCGTGACCTCGCCAGCACCCAGGGACATGACGAGCAGTCACGGACTCCGCGGCGTGAGGGAGCGAGTCGGGGTCTGTAACCGGTTGCCCTTCCGAATGTCTCTGGTGCGGCGTAACCTTGAACGTGAGGCGGATTTCTCCTTGATATGACGCTCTTCGGGGCAGGCCGAAAGGCCACTCACACACGCACCGCCTCCGACACGCTGTCGTACATGTGAGAGGAAACCCGTCATGATCCGTCAACTCTGGACCCTCAGCGTCCACACCCGCGCATTCCTGCGCCGCTATATGCCCACCAACATCCTCCTTGACGCAATCCGCACGAGGCGAGGACTCAAGTGGGGCGTACCCGCGATGCTCCTCGCCGTGCCCTACCTCCTGGCAGCCAGCACCTTCACCACCCTCATCACCGACGGTGGCCCAGGATGGCTCAACCTCCTCGTCCTCCTCTGCCTGTGGAATACGATGAAGTTCATCATCATGGGACCCGTCAGCCTGATCCTGCTCGCTCGAGTCCGCGTGCGTGAGGCCGTTACCTTCCATGCGCAACGGCGAGCTGCGACCGATCTGGCCAAGCAGATTGTTTGAGCGACCGTTGAGGTGAAGTACAGCCTCGTTCCCATGATCAGGGAGTTGCGCAGAGATTCCGACACCGCGATGAACGACGGCGATGCGCAATAACTGATGAAAGTGCATGCAAAGTGGCATGCGCATCATGCTTACCCTTGGGGCTGGATCGTGACTCTGGAACGGACCTGAGCTCGCACCTGGCTGTACACGTCGACGTTGAGTGCAGGTGCGACCCAGAGGGAGAGCGCGACGGCGAAGTCAATCCTCTCGCCGAGTAGTCCGCCGGCTTGCTCGTAGCACTTGACCCGTACCTTCATGTTCGATCCTTGCCCGGATGCGAATGTGCTCTGCAACTCCCACGACTGACGTTGCAGGGTTGTTGCTCCACGCGTAGTGGCGTCTGAGCTGAGTCCGGTTGGTGTTCCAAGCCGTGGAATGGCGCCCTCCGGCTTGACGAAAGACAACGCAGCTTTCCGGTACTGCCGATGCCGCCAGTTGACCGGAGTGAGCCAAGCGAGGGTCGCTTCGATACGCTTGGTCTCGCGTACGTTGAGGCCATCGGGCAGCGGGAAGAGCAGTTCTTGCTCCTCGTTCGCGCCGATCGATCCGATGAAGAGCACAACAGCCTCATTCGAGGTGCAGCCCTCCGAGTAGTCGCGTATCGCGGCGCCGTTCCCGAAGGCATTCTCACCAGGGATCGGGTCATGCTCCGAATGATCTGGGGCTGCTGCTCCGTGCGCCAAAAGTGCTTTGATCGCAGAGGCTCGTTGTCTTGTGCTGATGGATACCCCGGCGGTGATGTCGGAGACCACATCGTGGAGCCGCGCTGCTCTTCTGGCGACGAGTGCCGCTGCCGGGCTCGTGCCAGAGATGTGTGTCTCTTGAAACTGGCTCGGGGTCGCCACCCGGATGCCGGGTCCGAGCGCCGAGATACCAGCGAAAGAGATCGTTTCCTGCGCGGAGATGCCGTCTCTAAAGAACACGCGACCGCCGTTAGCTGCGAGGTCTGGTTTAACACTTCGACGGTATCCACTGCCAGTCGGAGATATGGGGCTGATGGCCGGAAGTCCATCAGTGGGATCAACGGCATATCCCTGCGGATCGACTGTCGATGCGTCGCCATGAATTGCGCCGACGCTGATGGCGTTCACTGATTCAGCGGGAGCAAGAAGCCGTCGTTTGTTCTGCTGGCGGGCGATCGCATTTAGGGTCGCCCGTCGTCGCTCGTCGCCTTGGAGTCCAGCGATCTCGGTAGAGGATGCTGGGCTGAGAACGAGACTCTGGTGATTTCCCGCCGAGACGATGATGAGCACGCCGTACTGATAGCTGAGCCAGTCGATGATGCGTGCCCAAGACGAGAGGATGGTTTCGAATGGTGAGGCCGGGTCACCCACCGAGATGTTGACGATCGCGATCGTCTCACCCGCTGCTGGCTGCGCGTCTGTGCCGTCGAACAGTTCCCGGAATGCCCGCCACATCAGGTCCGGCACAAGTTCCTCGGCAGGAAGCTCTTCGATCCTGTTCTCAGTGTCGTCGGCAGGGGTCAGGATTGGGCGGACGAGTACCGGTCGCACCGCAGGAGCCTCGCCGAGGCCGCGGTCGCCCCAGACGGCCACTGACGACATCCACGTGCCGTGTCGGAGTTCATCCACGGTTGCCTTTTCGAGCAGGTCGTCGGGATCGTAAACCTCCACGCGTCCGCGCAACAGCGGGTGGTTCGCCGCAGGGGCTCCATCAAGCAGGCAGAGAACCGGATCGCCCGTGGGCAGGGCGTTATCGATCTGTCCTTGTACTTCGGTGGGCGGTCCGACGATAGGGAGGGCTTGCCCCGACACGCGCAGGTACATGACATTCGCGGATCGGACGACACGAACCGCATCGTGGTCTCCGGACGCCAGATCACGCAGCACCTTATTCGGCACGGTGCATTTGAGCCCGTGATATCCGATCTGGTCAATGATCGCCGATGCAGTGACTTGACCACCGGCCTGTTCGACCAGAGCGGTCACCTCCTGCTGACTCTGTCGCCGCTTCTGATCACTCCGGCGATACCACAACTCAATTTCGATACTCTGCGGGCGATCATCAATGTGCCCGGCGAAGTACTCGTCCCAGTCGATGGCCCGCAGCCGATCTTGTGGCCCCCACGGTCGGAGGTCTTTCAGGTGGGCGAAGAGGTCCCGGAGCTTCGAATATCCGTTAGGAAGACCTTCCGTGGTTCTCCACGTACGCCAGAGCGAAAGCAGATTCTCAAACGCGGTCTGGTTCGCACATACGGCATGCAAACATGAACCGATGTACGGGTTCCGTGGTTCCTCGCTGACAAGCTCGAACTCCTCGGTGGGCGTGATCGCGCTCTCAGCCTCGATGAGAATTTCGATGCCAAGGTTGTTGGCCACAGTAGACAAATCGATCTGCTCATCGAGCGCTTCGAAAACGAGCACTAGCTGAGGGTCAGCAGCATGGATCGAATTCGAAATTTGAACCTGATCGCCGATCGCGGCTAGCGCCTCATCAAAACGTGCATCGATCCGCCGCGAGCGTTCCTCCGGATCGGTGAACCGAGCTCGTTCACCACCGCCACGCCGCCCTGGAATCGTGCGCGGCGATGTAACTCGCCCCAGAATGACGGGCCGCTCTGTTGAGGCCCGGTCCTCCGGAGGCATTACGCCTCGCTAACGTGGGCGCGACTCGACCACTGCTTGAGTAACTGCTGCACGACCAACGTCGAGTCGGGCTCCGGCCCCGAGAGGATGGAGCGCCTTTGGACGTCCAAAGCGAACTCTTCGAGCTCAGCGAAGCTGACCCGGCCGAGACGGTCAGCAATCGTCCGAGGAGAGAGCCCAAGGTTCACTCCGCTCCGAGCCGACCATGCTTGCAGCCACTCGATCTTTCCGGCTCGTGTGGGGTTCGGCAGGTCGAGCCGAAGTTGCATGCGCCGCCAGACCGCGCGATCCAGGAGCTCGGCATGATTAGTGGCTGCAATGACGATGACGTGACTCGGAAGCCTGTCCACTTGCAGCAGCAATGAACTCACAACCCGCTTGATCTCGCCGGTCTCATGAGTGTCACCACGTTCTTTCGCGACAACGTCGAACTCATCGAAGAAGAGCACGCACGGCCTGACCCTCACCGCATCGAACAATGCCTCCATGCGGGATGCGGTCTCACCGAGGAAACTGCCGATCAGACCTTCATAGCGAACACTCAGCAATGGAACGGCCAGCTCAGTCGCGACCGCCTCGGCCAGTGAAGTCTTACCGCCGCCGGGCGGCCCGACGAACAGGAGGCGATGACGAGGCTCGACACCGTGACTGCGCAGAAGATCACGGCGGTGATGCTCTTCAATGAGTTGACTGACTGATTGACGGGCCTCGACGGGAAGAACCAACTCCGACAGTCGCCGTTCGGGTTCCTGCTCGTAGAACAACCCGCGAACTGCGTCATTCCGCGCGAGTGATGTGACGTTGGCCGCCGGGGTGGATCGCCGAGTGTGCAACGCGTCCGTCAGCTGCGAGGCAAGCACATTGTGCTTCTTGTTTTCTTCCTCGGCGATGAGAGCCTCGGCTGCGCGCCGGAACGCGAGGTCGTCACCTCCGGCGCCAGATTGAACGAGAGCCAAAAGCAGGTCTCCGCGTGCCATGCTTCACTCTCCTCTGTGTTTGTTCAGTCGACATCCCTGATCTATCCTACCGAGTGGCCATAGGTGACCGTCCGTGCGCCGCGCCGTCGGAGAGTGTCCTGTCGACTCTGGCGGTCGTTGTTGCGAGCGCACTGGTCTTCTGACTCGGTCGCGCATTGTTCGCCGCAGACCGCTCAGAGCCGGCCAACTGGATTCCCCATCCTGGCAATCCTCGCGCTCAGTTTTACCCTCGCCTCCCTCCCGGCATGGCTTGATTTGCTTCACTCGCCCCTCACGCCACATCCGCCGTCCTAATTCATGTTCGCGTGAGCCGTCGGCGACCTTGCGGACGCAGCCTGCCACCTTCGCGAACCACGGCATTGCGAACCGTCTTGTCGTCAACACCAAGCCTCTCGGCGACCTCCTTCAGGGTGAGCCCATCCGCATAGAGAGTCGCTGCGCGGACACGGCCAGCGTCGCTGAGGCCAGGAGTCCGCAGAGCGCCACCAGACCTGAGCACGAACTTCGGGATCGTGCCACGGTGAACTCCGTACTTCGCAGCTATCGAGCGAACGGGTATCCCAGCCTCGTAATCGGCGACGAGTTCGGCATGTCGCTCAGCGGTCAATCGTGTTTGAGACTTGACCGAATTTTTCGCGACCACACCTCGTGTATCGTGCCTTTCCGGGGTTCGATTCCGAGGCCCATGCCCCTCAGACCCCCTGAGAACACGGCGAATCAACGATTTCAGCGCCGGACGCTTGTTTGAGAATCGCCTGGGAAGGCCCGCTCGGAGGTCCGAGGTTCGAGTCCTCGGCCGACGGGGTACACCGGGGACGCCCGGCCGTCGAGACGTGGAGAACTTCCCGGTCCCCGGTGGCTCAACGGCAGAGCGTCCGATTGTTAATCGGCAGGTTCCTGGTTCGAATCCAGGTCGGGGAGCTGGCTCATGCACGAGCCTTGGAGGATCCAGCCGATGTGGTGGCGGCACCCGTCTTGAAAACGGACTGCCCGAAAGGGCGTGCGAGTTCGACTCTCGCATCCTCCGCACCTTCCGCTGTGCGCTGCTGGTTGCGCGGCCAGACTTTGAATCTGGCGGACGCAGGTTCGAATCCTGCCGGCGGAGCCCGTCGCACCGTGCAGGTATGGCAATCGACGAAGAAGTGATGGCGCGGTCCTTCGTCCACCACACCGCTACCGACCTGTTCGCCGGCGCAGGTGGCTCATCCGAAGGGCTACGACAGGCAGGCATCACCGTCAAGATCGCCGCCAACCACAGCGTGCGCGCAGTGGCTACTCACCAGCGCAACCACCCCAAAACCGAGCACCGGATCGCCGACCTATCCGAAACGGACTGGACCACGTTCCCGAGCACCACCATCGCTTGGGCGTCACCATCCTGCGTGTGGCACGCACGCGCCGGTGGACGCCGGCCGCTCCCCGCCGACGTTGAGAAGGCTCGTGCTTCGGCGGGCGCGATCGACCGGGCAACCGCGTTCGCCGTTATTGCGGCATCCGAGGTCCACCAGTACAAGGCGGTGATCGTCGAGAACGTCCCTGAATTTCAGGGATGGGTGCTCTACCCGCAATGGCTGGCGATGATGAACGCCCTCGGCTATCACCACCAGGAGTACATCATCAACGCCGCGGCCCTCGGCACGCCACAGCATCGAAAGCGGATCTTCATCATCTTCACGCAGCGGCCGCTCACGTTGGACCTCCCCACGATGCCGGCCGTCACCGCGAGCACCATCCTGGAAGACCTGCCCATGAAGCGAATGGACCGGCACCTGTACATCACGCCGCAGGTCCACCAGATCACCGAACGCGACACCCCGCATCTCGTGATGATGCGCCGAAACGCCCAGCCTCGCCGAGCTGACCTGCACCCGGTCGCGACCGTCACCGCGGGCGGAGTGCACCACTACCTCGCCGAACGCACCGGGACCGGCGATTGGTACCGCCGATTCACCCCGCGCGAGCTGGCAAGGGCACAGGGGTTCCCCGACTGTTACGAGATCACCGGCACTCAGGCCGAGCAGGTGCGCCAGATCGGGAACGCAGTCCCCGTGCAGGTGGCTCGCTGGATTGGCGAGCGTGTTGTCGAATCCCTTGACGGCTCGAACGTCTCGCGCGCGGGGAGTTTGGCGTAGACGGAACGACGACGGGGACCGTCGCACCGTGCAGGTATGACAATCAACGAAGGCGATATGCGCTGACGAAATCAAGTCCGGGCACGCAGTCGCGGAGTGGGATGACCCGATGTGCAGGCATGGCTGGTATCGCAGCAACGCCCGTGCTGCCGTCACCGCCGCCCTGGTCGAGGTGATTGAGGCTGAGGCACGGGTGCTGGCGCAGCACCAGATCGAGTCCCACGGGATGACGCACGGGTTACCAGACCGATGCACCTTTGACCCGTCCCTCGACACGCGCCGGCTGCTCGACGAAGTGCGAGCGGTCCGCTCAGGCCGTCGCACCGTGTCTGCATGACCACGTTTCAAGAATCCGATCACCCGCGCTCCGGCGATGGGCGATTCGCCCCCTCGTCGTCCTCCGAGTCGTCCGCGGTTCTCGAGCAAGCACCGACTCCGGTCGGTTGGCACGCCGACAACACCGACGGTGTCCCTGACGTGAACGGACGACCGTTTGCTGAGGTGTTCGCGGAGCACTTCAAGCCGTTGGATGACTTCGAATCGGAGCACGGTGAGTACGCGCCGGCTGAACGGGTCACCGCCGAACGTCTCATGGAGCACGCCGGTCTGGCGGGCCGCAACTTCGGGCGCATGCGCGGCATCAGCGTCGAGTTACGTCAGGATGACTGGACCGAGGAGGAGACGGGGCCCTTCCTGGTCGTACACACCCGTAACGGTTCCGGCAACCGGGAGCACTACGGCGAGGACACCGAACCGGGTCCGGCCTGCGACTGCACCGGTTGCGTGCAGACTTACCAGATCCCCGGCTATCCGGGCTACGTCGACGACGAGGATGACGACGGCGACTACACATACGCGAACAACTTCTTCGAGTTGCCCACGCTGCCGCCGGACGGTGACTACCCGACAGACACCGCGCAGCGCCTGCAACTAGACGAACTGAAGCGAGCCCGCGAGCTGGTCCAGACCGGGGCGCTTCGGCCGTGGCACTTTCTGGCGCGGCGCACCGATCGAGACCCGAAGCAAAGGTGGTGGCCCGGTTTCAGCCAGCCCTCCGATCTGCAGCGCGCCACGAAGGAACGCGACTCCGTCCTGGAGCAGCTCCAGGCCGAGCAGCAGGCGTTCGCGACCGCAACCCCTCCGGCTGTCCGGCCCACGGTGCGCACCAGACCGAAGATCGGTTCCCGCGGCCAGACGCTGCGTACCCGGCAGCCGATCAGGGTGCCGAGGTTCTCGATTGCCAAGAAGGAGCTCGACCAGGCCGCAGCGGATCTCGCCGAGCACGAGCGGAAGAAGGCAGAGCTCGACGCCACGTTGGCGATGGCGTCGCTACCGCCGGCCGCAGCCGACGTCATCCGCAAGGAGCGGGAGTCGTTGGCGAAGTACGCAGACCGATCGCGGACCGCAGCGTTCGACGATGCGCAGTACCGGCACGACATGGCGTGGTTCGAGGCGGCCAACACCATCGCTTCGTTGAGCGATCTGGCTCAGCGTCAGTCGGAGCGGGTCGAGCGCCTGACGGCCGCCGAGCGCAGGGACAGCGACTACAACTGGCGCAACTGGCCTGGCGACCGAGACTCCTACGAGCGCTGGAATGCCGACCACGGGCTGACCGAGAACGGCGAGAAGCCGTAGCGGCTCCCCGTCGCACCGTTGCAGCATGGCTGAAACCGAGATTCGATGCGGCACCCGCGCCGGGAGCCAGCGGCACCGCCGCCTCGCAGAACCCGTCTGCGACCCCTGCCGATTGGCTTGGAACGCATACATGCGCGAATGGAAGGCCACCCGCAACTCTGAAGCTCGCATCCGGCGCAACGCTGAACGCCGGGCCAAGGACGAACTATCCCGCCGTTACCAGCGCGAGTACGCCCGGCTGGTGGCCGACTACCTGAAACTCGTGAGCTGAGACCAAGCCCTCAGGCGAAGTCTGCTTCACCGTTCATGGCGCTGTGCCCGAGTGGTCAGGGACCGGTCTGCAATACCGGTGACGTCGGTTCGATTCCGACCAGCGTCTCTCAACTGTCCGGCCCCACGACATAGAAGGGAGGTGGCCGGTGATCTGCACATCGACCCACCTCCCGGTGGATTCGACACGCAGTAGCTGACGATTATGACCAACGTCATCGTCTACAACGCAGGCACGAAGGAAGTCCTGCACGAAGTACCGCTCAAACACGCCATCAGGATGCTCGACCGCAAGGTGGCATTCATCGTCGACGCCCACGAAGACACCTTCGGACCGCACCCGCGGCCGAAGGCGCTCGAACTGGTGAAGTACGTCTTTACCAAGTGGCTGTACGACACCACGGGACGTGTGCCGTACAGCCGCAGCGGAGTGCTGCGGCGCGACAAGCACTCGTGCGCGTACTGCGGCCGCGCCGCCGTCACGATCGACCATGTCACCCCGCGCTGTCAGGGCGGTCAATCGACCTGGTTGAACGTCGTCGCGGCGTGCTCCAAGTGCAACGGCGCCAAGAAGGGCCGTACGCCCCGCCAGGCCGGGATGAAGCTGCAGTGGCACCCGTTCGAGCCGACCCCGGCCGACCTGTTCCCGCGTCAGGCATCCCGCCGGCGCTGACCGCCGAAGGAGGCGACCCATCATGTCCATCACGAACCGTCGTCCGTTCACCCGGTCGGCGAGCAAGCCCCTGACCGCTGTTCGGGGCAGCGACCCGGTGCTGTCCGCGTACGCGCTGGATGGTCCACCGGCGCCGCACACCGACGACGTTCCGGACTGGTCGTGCTCCGGCTCGACCACGCCGGACCTGTGGTTCCCGACCACGGTCGAGCAGCTGGATCAGGCCCGCGCGGTCTGCGCTGGCTGTCCGGCACGCGCCGTGTGCGCTCAGCGTGGACTCGCGCTGAAGGCGGACGGTGTCTGGGGTGGAACGCTGCTGTCTCACGGACGACCGACGGATGAGCTGTTTCGTCCGTCCCGCGAGCCGGCGCGAGCCACTGCCTGATCGAATGCCCCGGCCGCTGTGGCCGGGGCATTCGTGTTGGTGCTGTGGTGCTCCCGCCACTCCTTCAGACAGGGTGTGCGCTCCGAGCCCGGACGGTGGGCGGCTGCACCCTGGTCCGAAAGGGAATCCCCATGATTCGACGTCGCATCCTCACCGGTGCCGCTGTGGCGGCGCTGTCCTTCACCGGTCTCGGCATGTCGGGCGCACAGGCCGCGCCTGTGCAGTCGGCGCCGGTCCAGACCGCGTGGTCCTCGTGCATGCCGACCATGCCGTACATCACCTACCCCTCCCTCTACATTGGTCAGCGTCCGTACGCGCAGACGGCGTTGGACATCCAGATCAACGGCGCCGGGTGTGAGGTTCGGGCGCTGTCCGGTTCGGTCATGAACTTGCAGAAGCGTCTGCGCGCCCACGGCTACAGCTACGTCGCGGTCGATGGTTCCTTCGGATCGGCCACCCGCAGCGCCGTGATCTCGTTCCAGCGCTCTCGCGGGCTCGTCCAGGACGGCATCGTCGGTCCCGCCACGCAGCGGTACATCGGGCTGGCATACGTCGTCGCCTGACGACCAGCTGACAACCATCGAACGTCATCGAATGCCCCGGCCACAGCGGCCGGGGCATTCGTGTCCGCCGCCATTCCATCGGGTATCAGACCGACGAACCGAAGGACTTGAACCCATGTCGACCATCGACCCCAGCGGTGCCATCCACGATGCCAAGGGCCGGTTCGCGGGCCATGTCGCCGGCGAGTCGTCCGTCGCGCTCGAAGCGCCGGCCGAGCAGTCCACCGGTGACCTGGACGACCTGGACGCGCTGCTGGCTTACCTCGGCGAGGGTCGCGAACAGGAGCAGGCCCCGCCGGAGCCTGCAGCCGAACCGGAGCCGGCACCGATCGAGTTCGCGGTCGGCACGCCGGAGTTCAAGCAGCTCGAAGCAGACCGTGACGCGCTGCGACAGTGGGGTGAGGCGTACGCGAACAGTCCGGATGGCCAGACGGCTGACGCGCTCGAGTTGGACGATCACGCGAGGGTGTTGCGTGATCGTGAGCGTTCGATGTTCCCACCGGCTGAGCTGCCGACCAAGTCCCCGTGGGGAGCGGTCCAGCAGGCGTACCAGGAGTCCCCCGGCATCGTCGGCGTGCACACCGCAGGTCACGGCGGATACAAGCTATCGCCGGAGCGCAACGCGCAAGTTCCGGCTGCGCTGCGCCGCCGCAGCGGCTGGTATGAGGAGGACTGCGAAGCGGCGATCGTGACGATGACCTTCCCGAACGAGACGAGCCGCTACAAGAACGTCGAGCAGTGGCGCCAGAGCGGCGCGCGCGACGTGCGTGATTGGTTTCCTGACGAGTTCGAGAAGGCGACCGGTCAGACGATCAAGCATGGCGAGTCCCGTGGCCGTGACGAGCAGACGTGGAACGAGCACCTGTCCGGCAACGGTCTCGGGGAGATCATGAGCCCCTCGACCCCGGACCCGGACCACCCCGGGTACAGCACCGCGCGGGTGAAGGTCCCCGGCGCCGGCGTGCGCACCTACCGGATCCCGGACGAGGAGGCGGCCAAGGCTGCTGCGTTCGTTGGTACGCCGACGTGGGGTGCCTACCGTCCGTGGTACCCGCCGGTGAGTCTGGCCGGCGGCGTGGATGTCACCGAACCGAAGCCCGTCGAGCCGGTCAAGCCGCGGGTTGCCGGGTTCGATGAGTCGAAGGTGGCGGCGTCCAAGCGGGCTACCAGCGACCTGGATAAACGTTGGCGTGCACACTCGGGCGAGGTGCGGACGTTGCGCGAGATCGGTGAGCAGGGTTTCACCGGCAAGGGCAGCATGGTCGACGGTTCCAGCATCAAGCACTACCTGTACGTCGACGAGAACGCCTACCCGGTCTCCAAGCAGACGTTCGAGGCGGCGAACGCTCCGGATGAGCGCAAGCCGTACACCGAGGCGCTGCAGCGGTACCAGATCGCTGATGCGAAGTACCAGGACGCTCAGGACACCTCGTGGTCCCGTATCGGCGCCCGGTCGCAGACGCAGGAACTGGCGCAGGCAGCACGGGAGGCTCGCAAGGAGTACGAGCATCAGCTGGCCTTGTACGAGCGCAGCGTCGGGCAACAGCCGGACGAGCAGCGGTCCGCCTGACCCGGCGAGCCGCGTCGCACCGTATGAATACCAGCCGCCAGGAAAGGCACCCCGCGACCCGGAGACCCTCACCTGGCGGCTGAGCCAATGCTAGGCCGGATTGAGCCGATTCGTCAGGCTCGTCGCACCGTGTCGGTACTTGGCGGCCATCCCGGCCGTCCGGAGGAAGGAAGAACCCATGACCGGACCCGGTCTCGGTCTCGGATTCCTCGCCGTCGGCCTGATCCTCGCACTCGCCGTGCAGGACCGGATCAGCGGTGTGGATCTGTCGATGGTCGGCTGGATCTGTGCGGCGATCGGTGTCGTTGCTCTGATCGTCTCGTTCGCGCAGACGCGTCAGCGCGCCAACACCAGCCATCACGAGGTGGTCGAGCGTCACGACGACATCAACCGTCGGGACATCGTCTGACCCTTCCAGGGCACGGGCCGGGACCTCGGGGAAGCTCTCCTCGGTGCCCGGCCCGTGTGCTTTCCACACCGGGTGACGCAACCGGCGCTAATGCGAGTTAGCGCAGTGGCTCCGGTGAACGGATGTCTGACCCGTTGAACCCCTGAGAACGCGACGAAGCCCGCCTCGACCCCTCGAGGCGGGCTTCGTCTTCCCACCAGTACCTACACCCACGACCAGGCTAATCCCTGAAGTCGCAGCGGTTTAGGGATGGACCTTCACCAATCGTCCTGCGCGCGAGCCGAACCGCGGCGGGTCTGTGCGAATCCGCTGAGCGCGGAGGCGTCCTGCGTCGTGATCCGACGGATCGGTCGGTAGGTGCGGCCGGCGAGCAGCATGCGGGTGGTCTGTTGGACGACCGGGCTCGTGGTGCGGGTCCGGCGACGCAACGGGATGACGACAGCATCGCGCTGCTCGTCGCTGTTCGAAGCGGGCATAGTTCTCCCCTTGAAGGTCAGTGGTTATGGAATGGTCAACGTCTTCCGGTAGGCGAAAAGTCCCGCCCTTGCGTAGATCTCCGACACGCGCGCGAGGCGTCGCACCGTCCAGTCATGCCTTCTTCACTCAACGTTTTCTTCCGCTGCAAGACCGTCGTCGAACTCGACGACGACTTCGATTTCCGCACCAGCCCCAAGGTCCTCATGTGGGACGGCGAGCGTGACGTTCAAGCCGCTCGCGCCGACCGTGACGACCTCACCCGGCAGTACAACGAGCGGTTCGCCCAGCTCGTCGGATTCGCCATGACTGCACCGACGGCGGCTGCGCGATGACGTACGTCCCCACTCGGGTCTACCTCGCGGGTCCGTACCGTTGCCGCGACCTCATCCGGGAACTGCGCACCGAACTCGAAGCCGGCGGCGCGTACGTCAGTACCGCTTCCTGGTTGGACGAGGACTGCGAGATCACCCCCGCGGTCACGGGCGCCGCCCCAGGTCTGTCCGATGAGCAGGTGCAGCAGTTCTCCCTGGCCGACCTGGCGGACGTCGACCGCGCGCAGTACGTCATCCATTTGACGCCTGCAGTGCTGGACGGCGGCGACCCCGGCTCCGGTGGCCGTCACGTCGAGGTCGGTTACGCCCTCGGTCGCGGCATCCCGGTCGTCACCGTCGGTGAGCCGGAGAACATCTTTGCCCGCACCGCGACGACCTGCGTGCCGGACTTCGGCGCCGCCGTGGACTACCTCGACAAGCAGCGTGCGTGGACCATGTCTGCGGTCGCACCGACGGCGGAGTGCGGATGATGCGGTTGCTGATCACTGGCTCCCGCGACTGGAGTCGGGCCGACCTCATCCATGCCGCGCTGGATGCTGCGCTGTCCGAGCTGGTCACCGGTCCGGCCGACATAGTGACACTGGTCCACGGTGCGTGCCCGACCGGAGCAGACGCGATCGCTGCCGCGTACTGGTCGCAGCTCGGCCTGCCAGTCGAGGCGCACCCGGCCGACTGGGTCAGGCACGGGCGCGCTGCTGGCCCGGTACGCAACGCCGCAATGGTGAACGCCGGCGCGCTGCTGGCCCGGTACGCAACGCCGCAATGGTGAACGCCGGCGCCGACCTGTGCCTGGCCTTCCCGAAGGGCGCTTCACGCGGAACCCGCGGCTGCCTACGTCTGGCGCAACAGGCAGGGATCCCGGTCCGGGTGCTCGAAGGCTGACCCGGCGAGCCGCGTCGCACCGTCCAGTCATGACCAGCGCTGCATACACGTCCTACTGCCTCGCGATCGCCACCGTCCTCGCCGCCGGATGGGCCGTGTGCTCGCTCGGCGTCGTCTCTTCGCTCACCCTGTCGGCCACCAAGGGACGAGAGATCCCTGGCACCCGGTTCATGCTCGGCGGCCTCGTGGCCTCCGGCACCGGAGCACTGGTGTTCGCCGCAGTCGGTCTCGCCGCGCGCATCGCAGCTTGAACAACCGCCAGGTCTAAGACACGTCCGCAGACTGAGCCCGGACCCGGGCGTAGTCCAACGCGGAGACGATCATCCCGAGGTAGACGATGATCGGCCCGATGACACCGCATGCCACCAGGGCGAGCAGCGGGAAACGCATCCCTGGCACCAGCACCACCGGGGCCAGCAGGCCGGCCAACGTCGTGCCGCCGAGCACTGCTCGCGCCAGGGTCCAGGCGACAGCGACGACGCCGGACCACAGCCAGGCTGGGCTCACCCAGAGGCGGATGTCTCGGGCGTCCTCGAGGGCCAGGTGCCCGCGCACGGCTGCGCGGATGCCGAACGTCAGCGCCATCGCCGAGGCGATGAGTCCGGCGGTCAGCAGTGCATCGGAGTCGACGATCGGCACGTCAGGCGTTGGCTCGTTCGCGCAGTGCCTTCTCATCACACGGCCCGCACAGCACCGCGGATGGCAGGGTGCCGTCGAGCAAAGCGGTGATAGCAACGGCGAACGCAGGGACGGGGGCAGTGCGAGTCGATGATCTCTTCATGAAGGTACGGTGCGACGCGCTTGGCTCGGTTGCGCTGAGTCAGGCGGTGGCAGCGAGCACACGGGCGACACCGCGGCGGGCGATGAGTGACGTCGCGACACCGGGCACAGAGATTGCCTTCGACAGCGGACCGGCGGGCAGTGCGTGCACGTCGGACACGGCACCGGACAGGAACACGCCCTGACTTTCCACCTCGGGGTACTCCGGGACGAGCATGCGCACGGTGACGCCGTCGGCCTGCACCGTCTCGGTCGGAACCACCAGGTCCTCGTCGCCGGACACCAGAGCGATCTGGCCGACGACACCGGACATCGCAGCGACCATCATGTCGCGGGCGATGAGGGTGTCGACGCGCTTCTGAACCCACGAGCCGCCCTGGTGACGCAGCTTGCCCAAACGCAACTCGACGAGCGGGTGAGCTGCCAGTGCTTCATGCTCCGGGGTCGGCGGACGGTCATCGCGCGCGGCGTCGTACCAGTAGATGGCCGGCACGGGCAGTCCGGTGATCTCTTGAGACTGCTGGATGAGCAGGCGGACCAGCGCGTCGATGTCGGCCTTGATCCGCTCGCGCGGAATGTCGCAGCGACCGGTCACAGCGAGGGTGGCTTGGCGCAAGAACCAGCCGCCGTCGACCATGACCAGAGTGACGCGACTTTCCTCCTGGGTGTCGCTGGTGAGTGCTAGGGGCTTCATAGGCGAGACGGTGCGACGCGCGCGACGTCCCGCATGAGGACCGCTCGAGAACGACCGCGCACCGGTCGGCTTCGGGCGCAGGGCCCGACGGGCACGCTCGAACGCCATGAAACCCGACCCGGCCGCCCTGCGGTCCCCGTCGACGACCTCGACCCCGGACACCGAGCCCGTCGTCACACCGATGTTCGCAGCAGGCCACCGCCGCCGATCTGCGCCGTGGAGCAGCGCGTCCAGGATCGGCCCCGCCGTCTTGCGCACCCGCCCCGCTCCCGGGTGGCCTGCACGACCTCTGGGCTTCGCGGCCCGCAGCGATCAATCAACGGGCACGGACGGCGAACGAACGCAGCCGCTGCGACATCACGGCGAAGCGCAGCGATTGGCTTTCCCCCGTGACAGCATCGGCTCATGAAGTTCCAGGAGATCGTGCACCGGGTCAACGGCGTCAGCGGCATCGCAGCGGCATCGTTCGGTTCTGACGTGGAGGATGACCTGTCTCAGACCTTGCCCACACCGGATCGTGGCCGTGATTGACGACGACCTCAGCGCGCTGCGCTCTCAGATGTGTCACCTTTCTGCTGACTGGCTTGCCGATGCGGGCGACAGCCTGTGGGTCAGCGCATGGGTCACGCAGGACGACGACGTCGAAGCCGTTGCGCTGGTGACGCAGATGGTCGGGCAGCTCGGTCAGGAAGCAGCCGGCGCGTTTGACCGTCAACGCTGGTATGCGGCAACCGCCCTCACGCGGCAGATCGTCGAGGTCCACTACCTGATGGCCGTGTTCCGCGACGACGCCTCCCAGCGGGGTCGGTGGCTGAGCGCGTCGACCAACCGCATCGAGAAGTCGTTCCGACCGGGCCAGATGCGTAAGGCAGGCAGGTTCAGACTTAGCGAGTACAAGCAGCACTGCTCGTGGGGAGGTCATCCGAACCCATCCGCGCGTTGGCTGCTTCCCAATCACACGGGCAAGGTTGACCCGAGCATCTTCGTGGCCGACCTTGGGATGCACCTAATGGAGACGGTGGACCTACTCGGGGCGGTCCTTCAGACGATTCCGAGCGCCGCCGGGCTCGCGGAGAGCCTCCCGCCACAAGGCGATCTGCCCGATACCTACCGACGATGGCGTGCACGCGACCCGTTGTCGGGTCGGGTCAAGACTCCCGACAGCCCCGCCGATCGCTAAGGCGAGGCGAGACGGATGGGCCGTTTGTTGCTACCGCCCGGACGCGCGTGGTGGGCAAGCCGAGGTTGATGGCGGTGCGCCGCATCTGGGTGAGCTTCTGCTGGGCGGCGTCCAGCCCCGTAGGCACGACTACCAGTCGTCGTCGGTGACTTTGCCCGCCGGCTTCCAGAACGGGAAGGACGGCGCCGCGTTCTTCTCCTCGATCGAAGGAACGCCGACCGGCTCGGCCGACTTGTCACCGTCACTGGGTACGTCGGTCGTTTCGTCGATGTCGACCGGCATGTCGTCGACCGGCTCATGCGCGGTGTCAGCGGAGCGGACGATCTGCGCCATCAGCTCGTCCAGGTCCGCTGCGGGACTCCGGACTTCGGGCTCGGCCGGTTCGTCCACACCCTCGTCGGGCAGGTCGTACAGGTCGCCGTCGAACGGGTCGTCGGGCAGGTCGTACAGGTCGCCGTCGAACGGGTCGTCGGGCAGGACGGGAGCGTCGTCATCGTCGTCCGGGATGTCGTACGGATCGCCGGAGTCGGATTCCTGACCGAATGCCGAGTCGCCGTCAGCAATCCCGGTCAGATCGAACGGGTCGCCCTCCTCGTCTGCCACGGCAACGGAGATGTCGTCGTGAATCGTCTCGGCCTCGTCCGGTTCATCGTCGAAGTCGAAGTCCAGGTCGAGATCGTCCAGGTCAACGGTCTCCTCCGAGACGATCTCGGCTTCGGCGACGTCTGCCAGGTCCAGGTCGAAGTCGTCGAGCTCGAACGTCTCATCGGACACGACGGTCTCGATCACGGGCGCACCCCCGCGCAGGCTCGGCGGAAGTTCGCCGATGATGCCTGGCGCGGTCGTCTTCTTCGGCTTGAACTTCTCGAAGTCGATCCTGTCGTCGTCCGTGTTCGCAGCGACGCGCTGATCGAGCTCGTACTTGTAGGTGCCCGGTTTGTAGGAGTCGTCCGTGGCGCCCTGTCCTGCGTACCAGCACTGAACGGCCATCGACCGTGGCAATGACAGCGGCTCCCACAGTCCTCGGCCCTTGGGGATGTTGCCGCCCAGGTCGGGAGCGTTGTCCGGAGAGCGCAGAGCCGACATCTTCTCCCCCTGCCCAGTGTTGCCGAGCAGCAGGCGAGCGAGGTTGGTCTTCAGGTCAGACCCGCCAGGGATCTTCTCAAGGCTCTGGCGGTCGAGCTTCTGCGTACCCAGTACGAGGTGGATGCCGGCCGACCGCAACTCGCGGGCGATCTTGCCGATGAACCGGCCGATCTGCGCGCGCGCCGCGTTGCGCGCTTCGATCTCGGAGATCTCACGCTGGATCTCGGGGTCGCTCGACTTGCCCGGAACGGAGTCCTTACCCATCGCCGAGGTGAACTCATCCATGAACAGCATCCAGTGGGGCGGACGAACTGCGCTCGGCAGTTCGTCGACGTGGCCGACCTTGTGATCGGCGTTCAGCTTCATCCGCCGGCGACCCTCAAGGTAGATCGCTTCGATCATCGCCGCAGCGTCTTCCGGAGTCGTCGCAAATCCGAGACTGTGATCACGCAGGAACTGAAAATCTGCCGCTTCCTTCTGGATGTCGATAATCGCGATCTGCATGCCCTTGACCCGCAACGGCCAGAGCATCGCCTGCGCGGCTGCCGACTTACCCGATCCGGACGTTCCGGCGAACAGAACGTGCGGCGCGTCGAGGAAGTCCATCTCGATCGGCGTGCCCTCGATGCCAGTCATGAAGGTCGCGGTTGTCACCGGGCCCTTGGCTGCCAACTCGAAGTCGAACGGTGCCGGGAAGGGCAACGGGTGCTGTCTGGCAACCAGCATCATTACCTGATCGGCCGACTGCTCGGACGGACGGACCTCGATGAAGCCGTTACCGGTCGCCGGGGACAGCTTGGAGCGAGCACCCTTGATCCGGTCGATCGACAGACCGGAGGGAACGGTGATCTCCAACTGGGTCACCGAGTCGTTGTTCTCTAGCGTTGACACCGACACCACGGTCGGCGTCGAGCCCTCCGCGTTGACCACCTTCGCGTCCACGAACGCTTGCGACCAGTCCAGGTTCGCCAACCGCAGCGCGTCGCGCTCGGGGCGCACCAGCTTGGCCGAGGCCGGACGCCCACCGGCGTAGATGCTGACACCGTCGGATTCGGGCTCCATCCGCAGCCACGGGACGCCGAACGATTCGCGCAGCACGGAGGCCTTGGACCGGACGTCGGCGAACGTGACGCCGTCGTGCAACCGGATCGACAGCTGCCACACCGTGTCGGTGCCCGCGTTGCGGGTCAGGCAGGTGGCGGTGATCAGTTCGGGTCGCTTGAGCTTGGCGTTGTCGAAGGCGGTGTTGATCATGCCCGCCAACAACCACGCTTCGGCGTTCTCCTGCTGCGGAGACAACGGACGGCCCGGCTTGTCGGTCTGCACCGAGGAGATCGAGGTCGGGATCTTGGCGTTCGGTGGAGAGAAGTAGATGTTCAGCGCCATCGGGTGCCGGTTACCAGGACGGTCCCCCGGCGCCGGCCATCCGGTGATCGCCACGAACGAGGAACCATCCATCGCGGCACGCATCGCGGACTCGGAACCGAAGTAGTCGCGCGGGTCGATGCCCTGGCGGACCATGAACGGCTGCCGGGTGATCGGGGTGGTCGACATACCGACCCGCAGGTTCGCCGTTGCTCGCAGCGGGTGCTGGGCGACCGGCGGGGACAACTTCAACCGGCTCGGACCACCGGCGGCCCACCGCGACTCCCACTGCAGTTCCAGACGCATGTTGTCGAACATCGTTGCCAGCTCCGGCGCCAGGTCCACAAGTGCAGGGTGCTCGAGTTCGCCGGTGTAGATGCCGGTCTTGGCTTCGTGCACTCCCCCGGTCCGGTGGTAAACGAGCACATCGGAGCCGAGCGTTCCGTACAGTCCGAATGGCACAGAGCTGCCCTTGACTCCGAGCAGGTTTTCATTCCATTGGCTGCGCCAGATCGGAACGCCGAGCTTGTCCGGCGCCACGTTCTCCACACCGATCATCGCTACGGGCTCCATCGCGTTCGCGCGGCGCACCACGGTCATTGCCGCCTCATGTGCCAACGCCACGAGACCCGCATCCATCTCGGGGTCGTCCACCCGCAGCGTTCCGGCCGAGGCGAGCAGCACCCGGAAACGGGTCACGTCGATCGAAGCGGGAACAGGCTCACCGCCGGCGCTGATCGAGGGAGCATGAAAGATGAGGCACTGCGGATCCGAACCGACGGTGGCGACGATCTTGTCGGCCATCCGAAGCATGTCGGCGGATGATTTGCCGGGCGGTGCGACCCACGTCATGAGGGTCCACTGGTCCTTGTTCAGCAGTTCGACGTCGACCAATCCCGGTGCGGGAACGATCTTGAGCGCCTCCCAGCGCGGGCTCCATTCGGCTTGGGTGTCCTGACGCAGCTGCCACAACCGGCGCGCCTCCCCCATCGCGGTGATGCCGAGGTAGGCGCCGGCAGCGAACAGCGGCGCGAACAGGGTCGCGGCAGGGCTGAGCTCACCGATGATCGGCAGACGGAACATCCGGGCGGCGACCAAGCCCGCCGCGGTGACCACCGCTACAGCAAGAGCGAACAGCACGTGGCTGCGGCCGGACTTCACCAGCGCGCGGACGTGTGCCAGCGTGGTCGACGGACAGCCCGGACCGACCTTCTCACGCATCGCCATCGAGAGGCCGACGACCAGCAGTGCCGAGCAGATCGCGTTGCTGACGTGACCGAACAGTTGCAACTGCGGGATCGTTGCCGGGTTCGTCGGAGGCTTGAGCTGCACCGGCCAACTGACCGGAAGACACGCGCCGAGCACGAACGCTCCCCATCCGGCAAGGAAGGTCATACGGATCTTCTTACCGGGCACGAACAGTTCTCTCGGGATGATGACTTTGGCGCGCAGCGACCGCCAGAACGCGGACTGGCTGTACCGGCGCTGCTCGTAGTCGCTCGCTGCGGTCGGGCGCTTGGTCGCAGTGTCGCGCGGCCCGGTGAGCAGGACTG
Organism: Yimella lutea; assembly: GCF_006715095.1. Classification (NCBI taxonomy): domain Bacteria; kingdom Bacillati; phylum Actinomycetota; class Actinomycetes; order Micrococcales; family Dermacoccaceae; genus Yimella; species Yimella lutea. Next base: position 2,074,949 of record NZ_VFMO01000001.1, on the reverse strand, counting down.
ACGGCTCAAGCCAAGCAGCCAGGCTGACACCGAACCAGAGCAGAGCGATCGAGGGCAGCTTGAAGAACGAGGCGAACGCCGCGAGCGTGGCAGCGACCACCACGATGAGAGCGGCGGTCGATCCCGGCGGTTGGTTGTTCTTGGTCTGTCGCGTCGAAGCCATACCCTCAGAAATCCAATCCAGCCGCGACGTACCCCGACGGGCGCGGCGGCGTGATGAGCAGCGGGATGAGTGCCTCAACAACCTCGCGGTTCGCCGGTTGCGCGTTCTTAACCCACCGGTTGACCAGACCGGGCAGGTTGCGGTGGTGCACCAGCAGCGCGGTCTTGTTGGTGGCCGCCCACAGCGACAACTTCTTGCTCGAGTTCGAGGGCCACACGACAACGGTGGTGTCGACGCAGATCCCGGTGATGCCGCGCGTGGCGAAGTGAGCCATCAGCCGGTCTCGGCCCATGCTCAAGTCCTTGTCGATGCCTTCGGTGCGCTCCATGCCGCGTCGGGTGGTACCGCCGACGGTCCACAGGAAGCCTGGACGCCAGGCCTTGCTGTCGATGAGATGCACGGTGTTACCGACGATGAAGATGTGGTCGATGTTCGCGCCACCACCGTTCGGCAACCGCAGATCATGCAGTACGACGGCGCCGGTCGGTGAGGTCGCAGGGTCGAGCAGGGCGGCAGTGTCCCGCTCCGCCTTGGCTGCCGCCATCCGGCCGTGCTGGGAGGTGACCTTGGCACCCTTCCAGCCGGTGTTGAGGGAGCCGCCGGGAACGCCGTACACACACGTCGGTTGCATACCGGCGACGGTGCGACGGACCTGACGTTTCGGTGCTCAGGCAGCCTTACGGCCGCGGTTGCGCCAGTTGCACAACGGGCAGATCGACAGTCCGCGCGGGAAGGTCCAACCTGCAGCGATCGCCGCACTGCGTGCTGTGCGCCTGGATGCGGAAGAGGAGTCCTCGGTCTGCTCGGCGCAGCGATCGCAGATCGTGGTGACGGTGATGCGGCGCATCACTATCGCTTCGAGATGGCGGCGAGGACGGCGTACCGGCGCTCGATCGCGACGAAGTCGCTGCCGCCGAATCCTGACGCGTGCGCGAACACCGCATAGGCGGTCCGGAACCGGGCCACACCGCAGAATCCGCGGGTGCGTGGCAGGTAGCGGTTCGCCAAAGCTTCGGCGAACTGCGGTCCGATCCACGGCTGCTCCTCGACCGTGGCGTACTTGGTGATGAAGCGGTCGGCGACCGGGGTATCGGAGTCCGGTCGGACGTCCAACGGGTGACCGGGTTCTACGGATGTCGTCGGCATGCCAGCACGGTGCGACGTGTTCTTCATCCGGGGCGTCGCACCGTGCCGGGGTGAATGGGCTCTTCATCGTGTTCGAGGGCGGCGACGGCTGCGGTAAGACGACCCAGGTCGAACGGGCGGCCCGGTGGTTGTCGCAGTTCGACGGCGAGGTCATGTTGACCCGCGAACCGGGCGGCACACAGCTCGGCTCGCAGATCCGCGAACTGCTGCTGCACGGCGGTCATGTCGACCCGCGCGCGGAGGCGCTGCTGTTCGCCGCTGACCGGGCCCACCATGTCGCCACCGACATTCGTCCGGCGCTGGAGTGTGGGGCGATCGTGGTGTGCGACCGGTACATCGACTCATCGGTCGCTTACCAGTCCGGCGGGCGGGGTTTGGCCGAGTACGACATCGAGGACCTGTCGGCGTGGGCCAGCGGGGACCTGCTGCCCGACCTGACCATCGTGCTCGACCTGGACGTGGCGGTTGCCGACGCCCGTCGTTCGGCACGCTCGAGCGCTGACCGCATCGAGGCCGAGGGCGCCCAGTGGCGCCAGAGCATCCGGGAGACGTTCCTGCGCCGGGCGGCTCGCACCCCGGATCGTTACCGCGTCGTCGACGCCGACGGCGCACCGGATGAGGTTGCGCAGCGGGTGCGGTCCGTCCGCGCCACGACCGCACTCAACAAGACACGAGAGCTGTCCACCGAGGAGCTGCGCCAGGAGCAGCGACCTGCTGCTCCCGCACATTCTGGGGCGAGCCTGTAGGTACGTCGGGCTACGACCAGTTTGTGTCGAAGGCGATCCATACACTGGACTGTAGGCACGGTTCTCCGACCCGCCGTGGCGATCAGCGAGGAGCAAATGTGCGCGTCCGCAAGGTCTGGATTCGTTTCTACAAGTCGTTCAACTTCGACTATGAACTGAAGGCAACGCCGCGAGCGACGCCGCTGCCGTGGCAGCAGACAGACGACGGGTGGATGCCGCACGTCTGCATCCCGATCGAACCGGACATCACAGCGGTCGTCGGTGCGAACGAGTCCGGTAAGACTCACCTGCTAGACGCGATCAAGATCGTGCTCACCGGCAAGGGCCTGCTTCAGCGTGACTTCTGTCGCTCATCTTCACTGTTCTCCGTCGAACACGGCTCCCGACTATTCCCGGAAGTAGGCGCGACGTTCGGCCTCGGCGCCGACGAGACCAATGTTCTTGACGAGCAGGGAATCCCACTTCTCAAGAACGGCGACCTGCTACTGCTCCGGCCCGAGCCTGATGTCGTCGTGGCAGTGAATGGAGACCATGAGCGTGTCACTCTTACCGACGAGCAAGCAGATGCGGTCCAAGCCCTCATGCCGCACGTCCATGAGTTGAACACCGACATCGCTCTTCCCGACTCCGTTTCGATCGCACGGCTTGCCAACAACGGCGGGCCGCTCGCCGGACGCAAGAAGCGATCGGCCCTCTGGACCTTGCTGGGTTCGGTCACAACTGCCGATGAGGTAACGAAGAGTGCCGCCGACCTTGTTGCGCTGGTCACGGACGACGAGGCACAGCAATCGAAGGAACAGCAACTTGGCACCGACCTCCTGATGAAGATCGCCCGGATCGAAGAGTCGAGTTTCAAGGAACTACAGAGCGCGATAGCGGAGGAGCGCGAGGGTCTGGTCAACGGCCTCATCCAAGAGATGAACAACTCCATCGCACGCCACCTGAACGTCTCACGATGGTGGAGTCAGGACCCCGAGTTCCAACTCCGAGTCTCACCTCGGGAACACGAACTCGTGTTCACCATCCGTGACCGGACGGGCACCGACTATTCCTTCACCGAGCGAAGCCGAGGTTTGCGGTACTTCCTGAGCTACTACGTGCAACTTCTCTCCCACGACCGTCCGGACTCAAAGCCGGAGGTTCTGCTGATGGATGAGCCAGATGCCTATCTATCGGCGTCGGGTCAGCAAGACCTTCTCCGGGTTCTTGAATATCATGCGCGCCCCGACGACGCAGACCGTGAAGATCAGGTCGTCTACGTGACCCATTCGCCCTTTCTCATCAACCGCAACGCGGGCCACCGCGTCAGAGTCGTCGACAAGGGAACACGAGACGAGGGCACACGGCACGTCAAGGACGTAACTCGGAACCACTACGAGCCTTTGCGCACATCGCTCGGTGCCTTCGTGGCTGAGACCGCATTCATCGGCGGCGACAACCTGTTCGTTGAGGGCATCGCAGACCAAGTTCTCTTGGCTGGCATGAACATGAGGCTGCTCCGCGCGGGGACTCCACCCAGCCAGTGCCTGGACCTCAACCAAGTGACCATTGTCCCCGGAGGTTCAAACATCCCCTACATGCTTTATCTCGCCCGCGGTCGCGATCAGGTCAAGCCCGCCTGCGCGGTACTGGTGGACGGTGACACCGCTGGTGAGACCGCGCGTAAGCAGATCAGGAAAGGGGGAGCCCATGGTAAGCCAACAGTTGGCGATGATCTGATCGTGGTCGTCTCCGAGTGGGCAGCCTCCGCCAACCCCGAGGTCACAACCGGGGTCACCGTCCGCGAACCCGAAGACCTCATCCAAGTCGCCGTCGCCGTCGCTGCCGCCAGGCGATACGCGCGCGCCTTCCTCGGCCACGACGAGGAGACCGCCAAGAAACTGACCGAAGACAGCGTGACGAGTCGGCTCGCCGACAAGGACGGGAGCATGTGGGACGCACTCGATGAGTCATTCGAGGCAGCGTTCGACACCCGGATTGGTAAGGCCGGGTTCGCCAAGGAACTCCTCGCGTACCTGGCCGAGTCTGAAGGTGGCGCGAGCCGACCGCCGGGGGTGCCCGCGCTGGACAAGAACTTTGCGTCGCTGATTCAGCACCTTGCCGACACGCTGAACCTAGCCCGCGAGTGCGAGTCTGATGATCGTCGGGACCAACGCCTGGAACGGATCATCGACACGTTTAGCAGCGACTACCCGAGTGGCTGCACTCGGGATCGCGCCGCGACCACGCTTAAGCGCATTGACGCGGCCGTGGACGACACGACTGCGGGCGACATCGTTCAAGCTGGAACGGCGCGCATCCGCCGAGACTTCAAACTCTCGACAGAGCCGCTCAAGAATGTCGACCGCTACCCAGACTTCCTCGAGCAACTTGGCAACTTGAGACACCTGGAACGCCTCAACCATCAGGGAGCCCTCTCGCGAGGATCAGGCTCGTAGCCGGGCAGGCCGGGAACGACGACGGCGGTTCGACGACGCACGAACCACGAAGGAACTCGGATATGCCTGGCTCTACGCCGATCTTGTTCACGCAGACGATAACGAACGGGCAGCAGCCGAAGGGTTCGACATTGACCACCGCTACCACGCAGGGTGTGACCTCGTAATCCAAGCCGCCGTCGGCGTGCTTGCCCTCATCTACGTCATTCGCATGCCCTACGAACGGGGACTACTCCCAATCAAGCCAGCCGTGTTTGGCGAGCAGGCCGAACCATTCACACAGTTCGACTTTGAAGTCGTCCGCATGGCCAGCGCCCCGGTCGGCACACCACTTGACGTACTCGCCGCCGTATTGGACGGAGCCGCAGCGAGCAGCACCGACGAGTAAGCACACTAGGTAGTCGCCGTTGGGGCTACCTTTCCCGCCGACGTTTCCGCCACGCAGCAACACCCCACCACCGCCCGGCTCCCACGCGCCCTTGCCTGACCTCCACAGTGAGCGGGCAGGTCTCGCACGGCACCCTGTCACTCCAACACCGGGGTGTTCCCCACATAAGTCGGAACAGATGACGGTAGCGGACAGATCCGACAGCGTTCGGCCGCCATCGGTAAAGACGTCCGGACAGCGGGCACGCCTCAGAACAGGCTGGAGATCAGCTCCCAAATGAGGAACAGCACCAGGATGATGACCACGGCGCCCGCGACCATGCCGCCGCGTCCGGCGAGGAAGTCGCCGATCCTCTCGTTGTCGGTGTAGTCGTGGTCAGGTCGTTCGGGCATGCCGGGTCTCTTCCTCGAGGAGCTGGGTGAAGGTGTGCATCGCTTCCGCATGAGACTCGTCGAGCACGAGCAGTTCGCGCACTTGGCGGATGGCGGCGCGGGTAGCCGGTGCGTAGTGCTCGGGCCAGCTCGCTCCCTGCTCGGCGGCCAGCGTGGAGCCGACCATGAGCAGCGACGTCACCGAGAGCAGCGTGTTGGTGTCATCGGGGCCGATGAGAGCTCGGCGGTCACCGTAGGACTGGATGCGGGTTGCTGCCTCGACGAGCGTGCTGCAGGGCATCGTGTCGGTCCACGACTGACCGTGCACTTCGCACCGGTCGATCGAGCGACGGCAACCGATGAGTCCTGCTGCCAGTTCCAGTGCTGAAGCACTCACAGCGCCGGGACCAGCACGCGCGGCTGGCCGATGACGACACCGTTGCTGGTGCTCCACCCGCCGGACACCCGGCGCACGAGCAGGTCGGCGTACATCCGGTGGTCGCGGTTCATGTAGTCGATGGTGGCCGGCTGGCCGATCGCGTAGGTAGGGGTTTCCATGCTCGTCACGGTGCGACGATCCTCACGACCGGGGGTCCTGGGGTGGGAGGCCTCCGGCTCAAGCCGTGGGGAGGATTCAACCATCGCGGGTTGGCGTGGGTGTCACCGATGATGCCGAGCCGGTCGACACCGCCGAGGTTGAAGCAGCTCCGGTCATGACGACCCCGTCTTCCCAGTCGCCGAGGTGAGTTCGGCGTAGACGATGTAGCGCTGCTTGTTGTCCCAGCGCGGGTGGCAGCTCGACAGCGTCAGGTACGCCTTGGACGGGGTCGCCTTCGGCTTGTTCGGAACGGGCAGGAAGACCCGGACATCGGTCGGCCTGACGATCTCCGTTCCGGTGATCGTGTAGACGTAGTTCGCGGTGGCCGTCTCGATGTTGATGACGTCGCCCTTGCCGAGACGGTCGATCTCGTAGAACGGCTTGCCGTAGGTCACCCGGTGCCCAGCGATCGCCACATTGCCGACCTGACCGGGCATGGCGGAACCAGCGACGTGACCGACGCCGCTGCGCAACTGTTCGACGTCGGCTCCTTGAACAACCGGCTGAATCCATTTCTTGCCCAGGCCCGGCATGCGCATGATGGCGAACGGTGTGCCCTGGCTGCCGGGACTGACTTCGCGCTCACCGGAACCGTCGCCAGGAATCGTCGGTGTCGCCGGTGTCGGGGACTTCTTCCACTGCTCCTGCAGATCATGCACGGACTGCGTCTGCTTCTTGGCCGCGACGACATCCGTTCCGAACATCATCCAGCTGACGTACCCACCGATACCGATACCGACGGTCAGCAGCGCGACGCCCAGCAGTGCCATGACACCGAGCGGCTTGTTGTCGACCAGCGCGCGAAGCACCGAACCGCCACGCTGTTCACGCTTGGCCGCACGGGTCATGCTCGTTGGTTCGTGAATCCTATTGTCGTTCAAGCGGATTGTGCGCCTTCCCAGTCGATCATGTCGGCGGTGAAGACCGCCAGGGCGTACGCCTGCCAGACGTCCTTCTTGAACCCGTAGAACCAACCGGGTGCCGCTTTGGTGCCCTTGCCGTAGTTCTTGGCGCCGGGCGCGAACCTCTCCACCAGGGCGCGGGCGACGTTGCCGTCTTTCGCCTTCGGTGAGCGGCAGTGGTAGGTGACGACCGGCTTGCGCTTGATGCGCTGGATGGCTCGACCCGGTTCGACGGCGTTCAGCACCTCCATGAAACGGCCGATCCAGACGCAGGTCTCGAAGACCTCCTGCCCGACAGCCATCCCGTAGGCGGCGATCATCTCGATCGCGACGACGCGCAACCTGCGGAACTGCTCGTCGTTCTGCAGTATCCGGCGAAACTCGTTGTTCTCGGTCTTACCGAAGCTGATCGGCCGGCGGGTCGCGATGTCGATGAGGGCCCATCCGGACTCATCGGTGCCTGGGTCAATGGCGAGCAGCACACCGGCTGCGGGAGCGCGGGACTCTCGCAGCGCCGCAGCGGTGAAAGCGTCAACGGTCCTTTCAGCGGCCACGATTACGCCGCCTTGGGCAACGGCACCCGGATGCGGATTCGGTCACCCGGTTCGAGCAGGTGCAGGACGTCGCCGCTGTCGGCCACGCACAGCGACACCTTGCCGCCCTGACGGTGTGTGATCTGGGTAATGAGCTGCCAACCGAACATCATCGTCGGGTGGTCGTCGGTGCGCGGGACGAATGCTTCCAGGCCGAGGTGCTCGCCGCACAACTGGTGCGCGGGCACGCCGTCGAGGAGCTGGCTATCGGAGTGGATCACAGACATACAGCCACGGTGCGACGACACCGACGGTTCGTCAGCCCTGCAGTCCGCTCTGCCCACGTACCCGAGCAATGACGGCGGTGGCCCGGCCCAGTTCGGCTTCGTCGGCCGATTCCGGATCAGCGTTCAAGGCGCTGATCAGATCATTCGACAACTCGGTCGCTTCGGTGTCACCGGCAGCCAGTCCCGTGTTGAGCCGATCCAGGTCGACCTGGGTGATGCCGAAGTTCGCCGCGGGTCCGCTCGCCCGGCGCAACCAGCTATAGCCGCGGGACCGGCGCAGAAAGAGCACACCGACAAGACCGAGGCATGCGGACGAGATGATGGAGATGACGAAACCCGCCGTCGCCCCACTGTCGGTGAGTGCGCTGACGCAGACGGCCACCAACAGGCTGAGGACAGCAAGAATCGGGTACTGCGCGAGTGAACGGTCGAACCACCGTTGCCGGTGCTCGAAACCTCGGATGGTGGCGCGGCCGACCCGCCACTGCTGAACGGGCTTGCCGATCATGCCGGAACGCTATCGCGGAGCGTGCCACTGATGAGTGCGCGCTCCATCCCGTCGGTCAGTTGCCCATCGAGCATCGACCTGTTGAACTGCAGCGCCACCGGGTCGCCGGCTTCGAGGCGAGCATTCAACTCCGTTAGTCCAGCCGGTGCGGGTCCGTCCCACCGGATCGTCCCGTCGATGTTGTTCAGGTTCTCGGTGGCGTCCAGGCTGATGGAGCACGAGGTGACGAACATCATCGCCCCGAAGACGTACAGCGCAAGCGAGGTTCCGGCGAGCAGGCCAAAGAGCAGCATCGAGACGGCCACTCCGATCGGCGAGAGCTGCAGGAGCAGGTCGGTGCGGTAGTCGGCAACCGGTTCGGTCGTCAAGCGTCCGTTGCGGTGCTGCCACGGGTCGGGGGTAGGCATACCGGCACGGTGCGACGAGCCTTCCGGTCCTGGCCGCCGTTCCATCTGCGGCGACCGCCAACCGTCGCACCGTACGCATCGAAACCCACCCGGAAGGAGACGCTCATGGCCCGCAGCCACCATCGCAACACCGCCGCTACGGCGAACCCGGTCCTGGCCGCCGCCATGCGTGAGATCGCACGGTCGAACGCTGCTGGGACGCATGCCAACAAGGCGACCCGCCGGCGCCGGACGCGTGCCGGAGCTAAGTCCGCGGCGCTGCGCGACTTCCGCTGACACAAGCGGCGTCAGGAGTCGACCGGAGGCCACCGCGTGACGGGGAGTTTCAGAGGCTCCGGACGCCACGCGGCGATCGCTTTCGCGTCGTCGGGGTGCCCGTCACCCTGCAGGATCGGCTGCTGGAGTCCCCCGACCTTGCGGATCATCCAGACTTCGAGGCGTTTGCGTAGTTCAGCTTCGGTGGTGGGGTCGCGCATCCAGAACGGTTGGCCGAGCAGCATCTGTGTGCCGAGCATCTGCTGGGCGGTGAGTTCGGCGTATTCCTGCGACGGTGGTTTCCACGGGGTGCGGGACGGGTCGCCGATATGCAGGATGCGCCACGGGTCGGTGATCTCCGGGTTGACGACGTCCTTCTTCAGTCCGTAGACCGGCAGCGTCGGGAAGTGGGTGCTGACGAGGCCGCCCTCACCGAACCAGTCGGTCCAGTCCACCCAGAACATGCGCTGAGCGACGCGGGCAGTGATCCGTTCGACGTTCGCCAGTGCGGACCGGGCAATCGCCTTCGACAGCCGCGGCACGATCTGCCGGTGGGTGGCGGGTCGGCGAGCGGCGACGAACACCACGGCGATGCTGCGCGTCTCGTCCTTGGCGAGCGTGTTCGCCCACGCTTCGATCTTGGCTTCGAGGTCGGCGTTGGCGAAGCTGGTCATCTCGACGGCGATCTTGAAGCCGTCGGGTCGGATCCACACGGAGTCGGCCATCTGCCGGCTCTGGACGGGCAGGAGTTCTTCGACCCGTCCGCACAGTTCACCGAGCACTGCGAACAGGTTGGTGAACTCGGCCGCGCGCAGGGACAGCTCGGTGGTGAGCAGGTTGTGCCGGGCGAACTGGCTGCCGAGCACGACGCGACGTCCGGCGGTGATCGCGAGCCAGTCGGCGTAGCTGAGCTGACGGGACTGACTCTTCCATTTCGGCATGACTGTCGGGCGTAGCAGCGGCGGGACGTCGTACAGGGTGTGGCTGAGCGTGCCGACGTTGAGCAGGTCCGAGCCGACCATCTGCGTGATCGTCCCGTTCAGTTCTGAGCCGGTCAGCCCGCACAGTGCGGGCACTTGTGCCAGGGCTGCCATTTGATCGGTCGTGGCGGTGCGCCACATGAGCGCGGAGGCGAGCATCCGTTTGCGGTTGCGGTGCCCCTGACCGAACCACAGCGTGCTCGGGTCGATCGCGGTGACCATCTCCTCATGCTTTCGGCGCGGGCGCAGGTGGCCGCCACGGATCGCGCGAGCCACGTCGGCGCGGCTGGTCCAGTTCGCGGTCTGCGGCCCGTCCCACAGGTGCGACCACATCGGGTCGATCCGAGTTCCGGCGCGGTACTGGTCGGGCGCACGGCTGGGTAGGTCGGCGAACGGGACGTACGGTCCGAAGTGACCCTGCGGGGTCGGATGGTCGAGAGTCGCGGGCATGGGTGCGAGTCGCGTGACGGTGCGGTCGTCGTCACGCGGTGCGTAGATGCCGTCGGCGGTCAGAGCCATCGGTTGGGTGCTCCGGTCACCAGTCGTTGTTGTCGGCCGGGTTGTCGGCAGACGTCGGCTTGAACGGTGCCCCGAACCGGGTCGGGTCGAACCGGGTCGTCCCGTTTTCCGGCCCGGTTTCCGGTTCGGCATGGCCGGAGGTCTTGGACAGGTCGACGGTGGCGGTTTCGATGGTCGCGGCATCGCCGGAGTCCACGGCACCGGCGGTTTTCGGAACCCGGATCCACGGACGGTCGGTGCTGATCTGTTCACCGTGCGCCAGACCCTGCGCGGCACGGAAGCCTTCCCAGTCGTGCCGCTCCCAGTCACCGACACGAATGATCGCCGGCGTCTGACGTCGGCCGTCCACAGTGGCACGGATCGCGGCGTGGTACTTAGGCAGCGCGGCGATGGTCGGGATGTCCCAGGTCGAGTCAGACATCACCATGTCGTCGACGGCGTCGCGGGCGCCGGGCAGCGTGGCCGGGGTGAACCAGGCGACGTTGCCGAACCCGACGACGGACTGTCGGACAACCTCCGGCAGTTGAGACAGGAACTGGGTAGCGAAGACCGGGCGCACACCGTAGCTACGTCCCTTCTCCCGCAACCAGGACACGACCTCGGGGCTGGTGCCGGCCAGGTCGGACAACTCGTCGGCGATGATCGTCGTCGAGCGGCCCTGATGCTGCCAGCCGGAGCACAGACGGGCGATCGTTTCGCGCAACCCGAACAGCAGCATCGAGCTCGTCAGGCGGGTCTGCTCGGCGGAGACCTGCACACCGTTCACCCCGACACCAAGGTTGATGACGACGGCGTCGTGGTGGCTGACGATGTCGTCCCAGGACACGATCGCGCGGCCCGGCTCCCAGGCACCGGCAATCTTGACGAGCGCGTCAAGCTTGTTGCGCGGAGCATCGCAGCGCTGACGACGGGCAGACGGGTTGATCGAAGCCCCGTACAGGATGTCCAGTCCTTGCGCGGCGGCGATGGCGTCCGGGTCGGAGTTCGTCGAGGCGGACAGGGCGGCGGCCCGCTTGACGCGCGCGGCCAGTTCGACGCCACGCTCGTCGTTGCCCCCACCGCACAACAGCTGGTAGATCAGCACGAGCGGGTGCTGGTTCACATCCGGCTGGTGCGACAGGTAGATCGCGGCCGGGATGACCGACTGCAGCGTCTCGAACGACTGGTACTGCATCGAGTCCGAACCGAACGCGTACCGCGCCATTTCGATCCACCGGGTCGCCTTCTCATCCAGCGTGCCGGGGAAGGAGAACAGGTCGATCATCGGCGTCGAGGGGTCGGCCAGGTCGATGAGCAACGGGTCATCGCCCATCGCGCGAGCAGCACGGATCGACTCCATCGCTCCATCGCCCTTCGCTTCGAACGAGACGATGCCGGACTGGCGACCGGGGAAGCCTGCACGACCGGACGGCGACACACGCTCGGCGCAGGCGAAGGCGAGCAGAATGTGTGTGAAGAACGACTTGCCGTACCCCGGCTGACCAAAAGCGGCGATGCCGGCGAACAGGTCATCGGCGCTCAGGTGGCACGGCTTGCCGTCCAGGTCGTAGCCGAGCAGCGGACCGATTGGTTCACGCATTGCGGGCGGTGTGGGCCGGTTGGTAACCGTCCGTTCACCGGACAGCGCGCCCCCGACTGGGGCAGCCAGACCCACCACCATGTGCGGAGCCAGCAGCAGCGTGTTCGGATGCAACGGGTAGGGCGGATCCTTCGGCGTCGGCACCGTCCCGTCGGGTCGGGCCTTCGGCGGGCGCGGCGGGTTGACGGCGCGGTGACGCGGCTTGGGCCAGGTGCCGGACTCCACGGATGAGATGAGTTTGCTGCGCGGGGTCCGCCCGAGTGCACCATGCGCCAGCACGGCGGCAGCCGACGAACCACCGAGCATCATCCACGGCTGAACCTGCGGCAGTGTGGAGGAGAAGTCGACGGTCAGGCTGACCGCGTAGGCGGCAGCGGACGCAGCACCGAACGCCCAGGGCAGCGATCCGGAGCCGACCGGGACCGCGTCGCAGTTCACGTCCAGACCGGGCATCGCCGCGACCAACTGCACGAGCAGGTCACGCGCCGACCCCATGTCCGGACCGCAGCAGTAGACCGAGGTGGCGATCAGTTCGCCGCCGCGGCTGTAGTGGCTGTCGGTTCCGCCGCGGCCCGAGATCCACCGGCGCAGTGAGACCTCTTCGCGGCGTGACGGGCCGCGCATGACGACGGCGACCCAGCTGCCCGGAGCACCGTTGCGCGCAACCACCTTCGCCAGTTCGGTCGGGTCGGCACCGGCGGCGTTGTCGCGGCTGGCGATGGCCTCGTGCCGGACGCGCGCGGTGACGATCGGGCCATCGACCGGGAGCTGCGGAACGTCTGCAGGTTCGAGTGCGCAGTTCAAGGTGGCGGCCAGGTTGGTCGCCAAGTTCTTCACGGTGCCAGCAGCGCGTCCACCCCTGCCGGGAGGCGCGATCAGATGCGTTGCGACAGACCCGTCCTGGCGAACCTGGGCGATGATCGCCGCCCACGGAAGCTGGCGCAGCACGGAGCCGAACGACTTGGCGCGGTGGGTGAAACCTGCGGGGTCCAGGTCGGTTGATCCGGTGGGACGCAGGGAGAAGGCGATGGTGTCGGCAGTGGCGCGCATACCTGATTCATGGGCAACTGGAGGTTCGCCAGGGTGCGATTTTCGCGCCGGAGTGCGTCGAGGTCAGCACATCGAAGTGCCCCGTCCGATTTTCGGACATTCGCAGGTAGAACCGGGCGGGCAGGTCCGCCGATGCCGGCCTCCGGCCAACGGAGTTGGGGTGGGTGACGGAATGTGTGTTGATGAGTGTTTGAGGGGATGTAGGGGTTTTGTTGGGGGGAAAACGTCAGTATGAGTATGCAAGCGGATGAATGGTGGATGCATAGAAGGTGGGTCGGGGCGGGCTGCGCCGCGGTGGATCGGACAGGGGATGGAGGGTGGATGAGTAGCTCGGTGAGTGACGGTGAAACGGGGATGTGGTGACGGTGAGAGGTCAGGTAGTTGAGGAGGTGTGTCGCAACAGTGATGGTGAGGGTGAGACGGGATTGGTGGAGGGGTGAGGTGTGACGGTGAAACGGGGGTGGCGCAGCCGATTCGGGATGAGGTGATGTGGACAGAGAGTGGCGCAATGGCGGGGGTTGGCGGAGGTGATGTGGTGGCGAGGTGTGACGGTGAAACGGGGATGGTGAATGGAATGACGGCGGCTGCGTGAGATGAGTTGGTGGAGGTGGATCAGGTGGTGACGGAGTGAGCGGAGAAGCAGGAGAACGGCAAGGACTGGTGAATGGATGAGGTGCAGGTGGTGGTGTGCAGCGGAGATGGGTGAGTGGGTGGAGTGATGGTGGAGGCCGGACGTGATGTGCGCGAGAGGTGAAGGAACGGACGCAGGGATGGGTGGAAGGAGGGGTGGTGGACAACAGACCCGAGACGAACAACGCGACGGCACGACGAACAGACCAGAGGAACGAGGGGAACGGATGACAGCGAAGCGACCAGGTGAACCAGGCACAGACGAACAGCGCAGCGGGAAAGACTGAAAGACGAAACCACCAGGAACAGGCAACGACACAGACGACAAGAGCACAGACGCGAACAGGGCACCGGAAGGACCAACGGGCAGCACCAGCGGGGAACGGCGACAGCAGCAACGCAGGACAACGAGGGCAGCGGCAACGAACAGAACAGGCGGAGATTTCAGACAACCGACGAGATCAAGGCGAGCAGACAAGCGACAGCGGCAGGGGAACAAACGAGCAGACGAACACCGAAACGAACAACGATCAGAGCACCGGAAAGCGAACAGGGCACCAGGCGAGAAGTCTCAGCAACAAGCGAACAGGACAACAGAACGACGAGAAGACGAACACCAGGAAGAACAACAACAAGGACACCGGACAGAACAGGAACAAGGCAGCACAGAACAACGACGACGAACAGACGAACCGGGCACCGAACAGAACCACGACAAGAAGAACGCCCGAGGGCCGAAGGCCCGAAGGGCTCACTACTGGCTTCTGTTGGTTGGTCCGGTTCCGGCTGGCTCGGCTGTTGGCTTCGGTCGGTCGGTTGGTTGCTCCGTTGGTTTCGGCTACCGCCTATCGGCCAGGCTCCGGCTAGCGCCGGTCGGTCACGCGGCTGCCGCGCGTCATTGGGCGCGGACGTTCTTGGCGAAGTCGTCGAGGGCGGACTGCACGTCCGGGCCCATCGAGTTCATGTCGGCCGAGACGGTGACGCCGTTCTTCGTGGCCGTGGCGCCATCTGCGGGTCCGGCATCGCGGCCCGAAGAGAACGACACGAGGAAGTGCTTTTCGCTACCGGTGATGTCGCACTCGACACTGTCCTGGCTGAACCCACTCTCGGCAGCCAGCTTCGGTTCGCCCTCCAGGTCTTGGCCGCGCAGCTTCGCGTAGACCGATCGGATGTCGTCCGCGTTGCCAGCGTGCATCGCGTTGACGCAGAACTGGTCGGCGGACTTCTGATCGGTGACGCTGGACAGAACCGCGGTGTCGTAGTCGCCGCCACTGTCGCCTGAGCATCCGACGAGCAGTCCGGTCAGCAGCGGTGCGCTCAATGCGGCGGTCAGCTTCGTGATGGTCCTGCGCGTCGGGCGCGTCATGGTGGTCCCCTCGAGATGTTGTGCCAGTCCGATCACTGGTGGCGTCAGAATGGCTGGGCCGGGTCGCACCGTCAAGCATCAACACCGTCGCACCGTCACGCCATGTCCAACATCAACCCCGCTTCTGCGGCGACAGACCTCTCCCCTACCGCGCTGCATCGTGACCTGGTTGACTTCTCGGCCCGGTTGCGTCAGGCCGCCGACGCGATCGACGAGTGGTCGGCGTCCAGCGCCGGGCGTCACGGGATCAGCTTCCCTTTGACGATGTGCTCGGTGCTCGCGTCGGTCATCACCCAGGCAACCGTGGTGCGTAAGAAGGCCGTGCTCACCGCGCTGCGCCAGGGCGCCAACCGCAACCGCGTCGCCACCTCCGCCGGCGTTGCTTACCGGACGGTCCAGCTCTGGTCGCCGGACAACGAGCCGAAGACGGACCACGCCGCACGGAATCGAGCCAACTGATGTCTGATCAGAACCGTCCCGCTGGGACCGGCATCACCGCGCAGTTCTGGACGTTGGCTCACCTCGGGTACAGCGGCAACCGTCGACTCGATGTGTGGCTGTACCGGACCGAAGCCGAAGCGTTGGCTGCTGGTGCGCGACTCGCGATGGAGTGCGGCATGGACGACGACCGCCGCACAGTTCAGCTGTACGCCTCGGGGAACTTTGTCGCGGTGATGAGCCGGTACCAGCAGGTCATGGGGCCGGGGTTCATTCTTCGTGTCCAGCCGGCGATCGACGCGACCAGGGGGCAGTTCATCGCCTGAGGCGGCCGAGCTGTGTCGCACCGTTCTGACATACCCGCCGGACACACCGGCACATGACCAGAACGGATGAGAACAATGGGTTCGTGCACCTTCGAGGCCGTCTATACCGGAACCGCTGATGTGCAGGCCGCGTACCTCCAGATGGTCGCGGACGCCACGTCCGAGTTCGGTTACGACGCTTACAACGGCACCATCTCCACCACGTCCAGTGTCCACTTGGTCCAGCACGAACCGATGCCGCTGGCCGACGCCCGCGAACTATCGCAGTCGCGCATTGACAACCTCAGCAAGTGGGATGACTGCGAGGCGATCCCGCTGATGACCGAGACGCCCGCGCGGTGGAAGGACGTCAAGCAGCGCAGCGTCACGCTGGAGGTTGCGGCCGCGAAGGCGGGCGACGTGGAGCACCTGCGCCGGCTGGCGCTGAAGGAGCTCGGCGTCAAGGAGTCCGAAGTCGTCTCCTTCCGTCGTGGCTCGTGCGTCGCGAGCAGCCGCACCACGAAGGCGGTCGCGCCGAAGGGTAAGACCCAGACGCGCTACTACGTCGTGGCGACCGGGCGCTTTCCCAGCCCTGAAACGTCGTCGTACGCCTCCCAGGCTGAGGCTCGCGCCGCTGCGGTGAAGCTCGTAGACAGCAGCACCTGGTTTGAGGGCGTGACCTACGAGGTTGTCGCCATGACGCGCCGCATCGGCGGAGATCCGCTGGTCGTGGTGTCCTCGACCACGAAGACGGCGAAGGTGGAGTGCTACGTCGAGACGGGTCGGTTGGTGCGGAAGGCGACCGTCACGCCGCAGCGGTCCGGCACCGCTCACATCTGTGGCGCGACACCTGCGCTGAGCTGAGGAGCAAGCACAAACGCACCACGCCCTATCGGCCGCAGACCAACGGCAAGATCGAACGCTTCCATCGCACCATGGCCGACGGCTGGGCCTACGCCCGGTGTTACACCTCGGAGGCTGAGCGCTGAGGCGAACTCGCCGGATGGCTCCATTACTACAACCAGCACCGTCCCCATACAGCCTGCGGGAACCAGCCGCCCTTCTCACGATTGATCAACGTCCCCGATCAGTACATCTAAAGGTCGATCCTCGCCTCTCCAGCGAACCTCGGGCAGGAGGTTGCAAGAACGACCCCTGCCGATCAGCTATCGGCGGGGCGCGATATGCAGCTTGCGGGTTCTATAAGCAGCAGGCCAATGCCGTGTCGGTTCCCGCTGTGGCTCTGACTGCCGCGCTGCCGATTGCGACCAGGCAAGCTCGGGACCTACTCGCTGATGGTCTCGACCGAGGCGCTTGACCCGCTCTTGCCTGGATCATTTCCCCTTCAGGAGGCGATGCCAGTAGATCAGCGGTTGGGCGAAGAGGTCGAAGGCGAAAGTGGCCATTCTGGGCCGCGCCAGAGAGATGAATGACAGGGTCTTTTCCTCGTGGCCCTGACGGTCCCACTCTGCCAAGATGAGGTGGCGCCGATCGATCGGGATTGGTGCGACGCTGTACCCGTCATAGCGGGCCGCGAGGGGTTGGCCGTTGCGGCGTGCGATGAGGTTGTCACTGAGGACGGGGACCTGGCGTCGTAGACCGCCACCAGAGGAGGCGGTACCGAGTTGCGCGGCGTCCCCTAGTGACCAGATCCCGTCGTTTCGCCGGTGATGCAGGGTGTTTTCGTCGATGTCAATCAGGCCTGTCTCGGGTCGAGCGATACCTGCGTCGGCGACCCAGTCGTGGCCACGGTGGGCTGGTACGACGTGCAATGCGTCGTAGGGCCAATGAGTAGCGTTGCCGTCGACGTCGCGCGTGATGACGTGGCGCGAGTCTGCGTCAATGGATTCGATGGTGATACCGGAACGCACGTGGACACCGAGGCGTCGCAGGCGGGAGTCGATCTCGTTGTTCGCGCGGGGTAGGCCGGTGAAGTCGCTGTTCTCGTTGAGCACGGTCATCGTGATGTTCTCGAGGCGCCCTTCGCGGCGCCAGTGGTCCGCGGCGAGAAACAGTGGCTTGAGGCCAACGGACGGGCAGGGTGCGTTGTGGCTCGAGATGGTGAACACCGCGTTGCCCTGGCGCAGGTTCTTGAGCATGTCCCATGTTGCGCTGGCCATGGTCGGCTCGTAGTTCGTCGAGGCGTGAGGTGAAGCGCATGCCTGACGCAGTCCGGGGGTGGCGTCCCAGTCAATGTGGGTGCCGGGGCACACGACGACATCGGTGGCGCTGATACGCCGTCCGGCATCTGTATGCACCTGATGCGCGCTTGTCGCGTCCACCTCGCCTGAGACTGGAGCGGGGGTCAACTCGACGACCGATTCGCGATACCAAGTGCATCCCGCAGGGATCTGCTTGCTTTGAGGCCGTTGCGCCCTGCGCAGCGTCGCAAGCCCTGCACCAACGTAGGAAAGCAGCGGGCGATAGGTGTGCAGCCCTTCGGGGCTGACGATGGCGATGTCCAGATCGGGATCGTCACGACGTAGCCGAGCGGCCAGCGCGATGCCGGCGTTGCCAGCGCCGATAATGACGACGTCGTGCGTGGTTTCGGGGCGGGTGAGGTTCATGGCTTCCATCTTGCCGCGCGGGTACGTCATTCTTGGATGGCGGTGACTGGCGGTAGCACGCACCGCCTCCGTCAGGGCCGCTTGGCTCGCACAGACCGGACCGTAGGGGACGGGGACGTGGCGATCCACCGAAGTCGGTCAGCTCATCGCGTGGCGCTTCTTGCTCGCCACCCTCTAGTTGTCCGGTCAGTACAGCTAGGCCGCGCACGAGAAGAGAAAAACGGATGACGGATAGTTACGCGCAGCTCGGCGACGAGTCCCGTTGCGTCCGCGTTGGCCGGCGACCCCGTCCATCGCTGGGTCGCTGTCCAAACGACGAAACCAGCCCTGATCCCGGTCGTCTGCCCGAACCACAACACGGGCGGTCCACACCTCACCGCGGCGCATAGTTGCGACGACTCACCGCTGTCGTTCGACTGCCGTCGCACCGTCGCTACATGAACACCTCTCCCCTGCTTGACGTGCTGGCCTCCGCCGAGCTGCGTGCGCTGTACGCGCGAGACGAGATCGGCGATCAGTTCCGTGCCGCGCTCGGACTGCGGCTCGACGTCCTCGGCAGTTGCGCCACCGGTGACCACCTGCGCGTCCTCTCCGTCGGCGACTACTGCACATCCGACCACGAACTGATCATCCGCGACGAGGCCACAGGAACCGTCACTTCGACTTCGGATGCGCGTGCTCTGGCCGAGGCCGTCCTACAGATCGCCTGTCGCGGACTGGCGAGCACACTCGACTTCCGGCAGATCGACCCAGACATCGCCGACCGGGAACGCGCCGCCTACGACGCTGCCGGAGGATTCGGTGGTGGCCGTCGTGCCGTCGAACAGTTGCGTATCGAGGAGATCTCCGAACTGCTGGCCGAGGCGCTGGGCAGCGCCGATGACTGAGCGGATTCGGTTCGGATCGGGCACCGCAGACCTTTCGGACGATGGTCTATACCGCTACCGCCTGACCCGTCGTTGGGGCGACGGCGAGAACGTCGCCACGTTCATCATGCTCAATCCCTCGACAGCTGACGCCGACCTCGACGACCCGACGATCCGCCGATGCGTCGGTTTCGCCAAGCGCGAGGGCTGCCAAGCGCTCCAGGTCGTCAACCTGTTCGCGTACCGCGCAACCACTCCCGCCGTACTTCGCACTGTCGCCGACCCGGTCGGCTCGGAGAACGACGAGTACCTCCGCCGGGCGATCGACTCCCCCGGACTGCGTGTCGCGGCATGGGGTGTTCACGGACGAGCTGATCGAATCGTCGTCGTGAAGAGCGCTGGCGCTGCACTCCACGCGCTCGGCACCACTAAGGACGGACATCCGCGGCACCCGCTGTACGTCCGCCGTGACGTCCCGCTCCTTCAGTGGCCGCTGGAAGAAGAAGGTCGACGTGCCTGAGCCGGTGTATCCGCCCCGCTTCGATTCCGACGAGTTCGGACACCGGGCACTGTGTACGTGCACTCTCACGTCGTACTGGACGACCGGGGTCCGGCACAGTCGCGCAGAAGCCGAAGGGGAACTCGCGCGGCACCTGACTGGTCATCACGACCGTAGGCTCGAGGTCGATCCGCCGGACGATGTTCGAGACGTCGTTCTCGATCTCATGGATGCCGTCGGCCGGATCGCGAAACACCAGTTCCAGGGTAAGGACGACCTTGCTGGGCTTTGTGACGCGGCGATTGCGCTGCACCGGATTGCGGCCGCGCACAACATCGACCTGGACTCTGGGGTTGCCTACCGCCAGGCGGTGCTGTCCGCACGTGAACGCGGCGATACGGCCGTCGCACCGTAGAGCCATGAACCTCAACGAGTACGCCGAGAAGATTCACGCGAACGCCGCCGACAAGGGCTTCTGGGACAGCGACCGCAACATGGGCGAGATGCTCATGCTCGCCGTTTCCGAACTGGCCGAAGCACTCGAAGAACACCGCGCCGGACGGCCGGCGGTCTGGTACGCCAGCACTGAGGCTGGCGACGACCGATCCGTCGACGAGGTCACCGTGATGGCCGACGGTCGTGCGCTCTACGGCGACGAGCAATGGCACGAGACGATGAAGCCCGAAGGTGTCGCTGTGGAGATCGCCGACTGCCTCATTCGGTGCCTCGACATGCTGAACTCTCTCGACGTCGATATCGACTCCGTTGTCCGTCAGAAGATGGCGTACAACGCCAGCCGCGAGCAGTTGCACGGGAAGTCTTACTGACGGGCGAGCTGGCCCTGAGGTAGATAGAGCGAGCTGCAGGTCAACGCTCAAGTGCGCGAGTGCCAGACCGGGACCGTCGACGCGGATCAGGCGACAGCGATCGCTCTGTGAGATCGCCTCGCAGCCCTTGCGATGAAGAATGCCCGACGTGTCGGCGCCCTTCTTATCGCTCGGCACTTTGCTGAGCGATGCGGGCTCAACGCTGACGATGCCTGGCTTTCGCAGCCCCTCATTGGCTAACGCGATTGACTCCTCGGGCTGACAAGATCCGGTTTCAGAGCTGGTCAGTCCAGAACGGCTGGGCGCTCGTGGCCGTCGCACCGTATCGGCATGTCCAAAAACCACCGCCTGCGCCTCGCCGATCTCGACGCATTGACCGCAGAAGCAGAAGCCTCCCGATCCGACAACGTCTCCGTGCCGATTGGTCCGCGCGAGCTCTTGGCGCTCCTCGGTGAGGTCGAGACTTCCCGACGCCTCGCGGCGAAGTCACAGACTCGAGGGGAGGACCGTTCGCTGACCGGTCTCGACCAGATCGAGGCGAAGCTCTGCCAGTGGGTGGAGGATCAGTCCGACCCCGGCAACCTCCTGTGCGCCACCCACGTCCGAAGCGAGGTCACCAGTGTCGACGGACGGTTCTGCGACCAATGGTCAGCGTGGATCGCTCCGGCTGTGCTCGCTGATTCGATTGCGGCGGTCCGGGCACGCGAATCGGCGATCCGGCACGCGGCCGAAGCCGATCGCAAGTGCCCCTGCTGCAGTGGATACTCGCGCATCCTGAAGATTCTCAACGGCACGGGCGACTAAGGCGCACATGTCAGAAGCATTGAGCCGGTGCGCGAAGCGCGGAAGCAGGCATCCCCTGTCCATCATCGAGTCGATCGCCCGCGACGAGGCGAGGTGGTTTCGGCTGAGCATCGGCCGTCGCACCGTATCGGCATGAAGATTTCCTGGGAGCCCACCAGCACCGAGCGGATGGCCCTGTTCGAGCACTACGACGAGACCGGCTTGCTCCTTTCCGTGTCGTCGATCTATCCGGAGCCCGTTGAACCCCGGGATGTCGTGGTCCGCCGACTCTGGTCGACGAGCGCCGACCCCACGATTCGGGTCCGCGGCTCTTGGGTGCCTCTCGACGACAACCTCACTGGTTCCGATGAGCAGTGCAGAGCATCGCGGTGATGCTCCGTCGCACCGTCACGGCATGAACAACGCAACACAGCAGCGGTGTCCTCAAGGCCGAACTCACGCGCGACGCCGGAGACCGTTGATGTCGACAGCCGACTGCGACCGGACATACATGGCTGCCGTCAGCCTCATCGGCGCGTGTGAAGGCAGCCCTGGTGCGGAAGGCGTGATCAGCGGATCTCCCACCGGCCACTGTGATCGGTTCGATGACGCGCTCGAAACCATCACTCAAGCGTTCGCCCGGATTCGCGCGGAAACGGCCCAGCCAACCGAAGGAGACTGCCCATGAGTCGCATCAAGCATCTAGACAACGGAACCAACGTTCGCCTCGAGACACGCACCGGAACAGAGGCAACAACCGTCGTCGTTGTGGATCATCCGGACGCGCCGGACGATATGCGCAACTACGAGGTGGGGCGCTTGTTTCCCGGCCTGGGCTTCCTGCCGGCGCCTTTCTGCGAAGCCGGTCTTCGTCCCGCGACGCTGCGCGCCATCGCCGATCTCATCGAGGAGAACACGTGAGCCGCCAGACCTGGTACAGCGTCGAGCCGATGCAGGACCAATCGTGGATTGGGCAGCGTGGCCGCACACCGACCCAGTTCAGCGCGAAACTGACCGACACGCTGACCTTGTTGCGCTCCGAGATCGACGCCATCACTGCGCGCGGCACGCTCGGCGACCCGGTGCTGCAGCTAGACCTTGACCGGGCCGACTTGCGCCTCGACGGCGGCATCCGTGCCAAGGCGCAGACCCGCACCGGAGCCGTCGCGGTGTCGTTCGAGTCCGCGCACGGACCGCTCATGTTCCGCTGCGACCGGTACTACACGAACTACTACTCACAGGGTGAGTCCTGGCACCACAATCTGCGTGCCATCGCGCTCACCTTGCAGTCGCTGCGCGCCGTCGCCCGGTACGGTGCCACCGCGTCCGGTGAGCAGTACACCGGCTTCCGGCAGATCGAAGCCGCGCGCCCGATGACGCAGCCGGAAGCTCTACAGGCGCTGTGGACCGCTGCCGGATTCCCCGGGCGGTTCACCAGCGACTACCCGCCGGCGGAGCTGTACCGCCGGGCGCGCCGCTCCACCCACCCCGACCGGCCCAGCGGGACGCGGGCGGCTTGGGACGCCGTTGAACGCGCCGGGCATGCCCTGGGGCTGGCATGACAGCGGCTCGGTTCGCCCAGGGTCGGCGACGACGACACCTGCGCGAGTGCGGACAGATTGTCGGCCGGTGAGCCGCTGTCCGCCGGACCTAGCACGCGCCGATCCCTTTGGTCTGCCCGCGTAACAGCACCGTTGCAGCTCATCGGACCGCAACCCACCAGTGCGCCCGGGACGCCGCTCAGGCTGTGCTCCGGGTGACCACCCGACGGAAAGTGGTCGAGAACGACAACGTCATCGGCGAGGTCGACGAGTCCGGAGACGACACCTACGGACTCACCCTCACGCTGGTCTGACGATCAGCTCCGTCGCACCGTTCGTTCGTATCACACCGCCGACCGAACGGACGGACCCGATGTCTTTGCTGCCCGCCGACAAGCCGACCAACCCGATCCTGTCCAGTCTCGGGTTCCTGGTCGCCTCCGCGCTGCTGTCGATTCCGCTGCTCGGCGGCCTGGTCCTCGCGGCCTACTGCGCCGTCGCGCTCGCCACCGGAACCCTCGACCCGCAGGGCTGGCTGGTGCCGGACTTCGTCACCGACTCGATCTCGCCGTCCAGCGCCACGCCGTCGGTCGCCCCGTAGTCGCCGGCACAGAAAAAGCCCGTACCGGACACCGGGACGGGCTCTTTCTCTTGATCGGTCAGGCGACGATGCGCGACGGTCCGTTGCGCAGGACGTCCAGGCGCTCGGCGAGCATCGCTTCAAGTTCGGCGTCCGTGCGCCGGGCATGCACCGCGTCGATGTGCGCCTGCGTCACCCACGACCCTTCGTACGCCGGCTCGTGCCGGGCGTTCAGTAGGTCGCGGTGACTCAGTTGACGCTCGGTTCCGCCCTCGCCGCAGATCTGCGCCACGGACCCGCAAGTGCGGCAGTCCCAGGTGTTCGGTACTTCCGCGTCCGCTGCGAACGTCAGCGTCATCCGGTGCTCCTTGCGGCAGACGAAGTCCCGGTCGATCGTGTCGATGGCGAACTGCTCGTCGATCTCCTCACGCTCGGACTGGAAGCTGTGGGTGACGCCGACGATGGATCCGACAACGCGGGTGGCTCGTGCTCGGTGAAGTGCCATGCCGCAACGGTGCGACGCCCGGTGCGGATGACTCGGCCTGGATGATCCGAGTCGCGGCATGCAACCTCTAACGTGTCGGCCATGCCCAACGATTTACCGTGCGGAATACCGTCGGCTGCCGTTGAGCAGTCGATCGTGCAGCCGATTCTTGTGCTCGGATCGGTGGCCCTCCTGATTGTGGCGCTGGTGCTTTGGGCAAGTGGGGAGCTGTCGTTCACGAAGTCCATGAGCGGGTCGTCCCGCCTCCTCAAGCCGCAATACCCGATCATTCGATGGATGTACGGCACCCTTCTTCTCGTTTTCGGAACGGTGTACTTAGTTGAGCTCAGCGACGCAGCGGCGCGATTGACGGAGGGTCACTGCTCCCTGATCGTGACTCCGGCACTGTGGCCGACCGCGTTCGTCGCCTCGTGCGTTGCGATCCTGAGTGCTGCGTTCCTCGGTCTCTGCGCGTGGTCGAATCGAACCCCCCTCCCTCTGGTCGATTACTTCGTCCCGCGCATGTTCAGATCCCGCCCGACAGTGTTCTGGAATGCCTTGTGGTCGTTCGTCGTCATCGCGCTGGGTCTGTGGGCGAGCGTTCTGAACTTGTCTCCCGTCGTCCTGGTCTGGGTCATGTTCGGTTTGTCGATCCTTCCGCTGGCTTTTCAGCGTGCTGGCAAAGCGGAAAGCGACACAGAACGGCGCGACGCGCCGAACGACTGAGGCAAACGTCACCGGTGTCGCACCGTCGATACGGTGACGCTCGTGCTGCCCAAACTCCCTTCCCCGAACCCCGGACAGCACGGGCGTCTCCTTCGCCTCGAAGAGCACATCGGCGTCGCGGGGAAGCAACCGCACCGGGTCATCTCCGGTGACAACCTGGCTGTGTTGGAGCTGCTGGATTCCGAGCTCGCCGGGGTCACGGACGCCGTCTGGATCGACCCGCCGTACAACACCGGCGTGGCGCGCCGCAGTTACGCCGATCAGTTTCGCGACTGGTCCGCCTTCATGCGCCCCCGCCTGCAGGCCGCGCGCCGGCTGCTGAACCCGGACGACTCGGTAATGGTCGTCCTCATCGGGCACGACGAGATGCTCACCCTCGGCCAGCTGTTACACGAGGTCTTCCCCGACGCCCGCATCCAGCTGGTCACCGTCGTCACTTCCCGGCGCGGAGTTCATTCACGCAACGCGTTCACCCAGGTCGCCGACTACGCCTTCTTCGTCATGCTCGGTGGCGCCCGGCCCGCGCCGGGCTACGTCGAACTGCTGGAGCAGGTCAAGGTCGACACCGCGAACCGTCTCACGGTGCGATGGGCGGGTCTTCGGCACCGCGGGCTCGGCTGGCGGCGTACGGAAACCCCGACCGCTTTCTACCCGATCCACGTCGACCCGGACACCGCTGCAATCCGAGACATCGGTGACGCCATCCCGCTCGAGATGCACCGGGACGATGCCCCGGCCGGGCCCGCAGGCTCGATCCCGTTGTGGCCGTTCAACCCCGACGGCGTCGAGGCACGGTGGACGCTCAGTGTCGACAGAGCACGGTCACTGTGGTCACAGGGTTACCTGCGCAGCCAGTTCCGCACCCGGCAAGCCGTCGGCGGGATCTCCGTGGACTACCTGACCGCTGGTCAGCGCGCACAGATCAAGGCGGGCACCCTGGTCGTCATCGGGCGCACCGAAGCCGGCGCCGTCATCGTCAAGCAGGCCGGTGCGAAACCCGTGCAGTCCAAGACGGTCTGGAACCACCTGAGTCACTCCGGCGACAAGTTCGGTACCGCGCTGTTGAGCTCGATGCTGCCGGGCCGGTCCTTCGACCACCCCAAGTCGCTTTATCTGGTCGCCGACACGCTGAGGCCGTTCATCGGGCACAAGCCGGACGCCCTGGTCGTCGATTTTTTCGCCGGATCCGGAACCACCGGCCACGCCGTCATGCTGCTCAACCACCTGGACGGCGGATCCCGGCGCAGCCTGCTGGTGACCCGCAACGAGGTGGCGCCGGCGGCTCAAGTCGAACTGATGAAGCAGGGACTGGCGCCAGGCCACCCTGACTGGGAAGCACTGGGGATCGCCCAGTACGTCTGCTACCCGAGGATGCTCTCGGCCGTCACTGGACGAACTCCGGATGGCCTTCCGATCCCGGGGAGCTACCGCTTCATGTTGGACCGGCCGATCGTGGGCGGCCTCGATGAGAACGTCGAGCTGCTGCGCTTCGAGTCGACCGACACCACGGACTAGACGCCATGTTCATTGCCGTTTGAGCACCGATAGTAACGATTGGCGCTGTTTCCACCGTCAGCTCGCCAGGGCGTCGCCGATCATCTCAAGGACACCCGGCACCAACTGCAGACGTCTGCCCGGCACACGCGCGACGATGCCGGTGCGTATCAACGACTCGAGATGGTGCTCGAAACGCTCCAAGCCGAGATGCCCGCACAACTCTCCGAAGCTCAGCCCCTCCGGATGCTGCATGAGCACCTGCACGGCACGCAGGCGATGAGGGTGCCCCAGGGCACGCAGCGCGACGGCCATCGCTGACAGATCGCCCGCGACCGACAGCGGTTCAATCCCGCTGGTGACCGGACGGACAGTGGCAACCATGCATCCAGGGTGGCACAGCCCGCAGGTTCACCCCGCGTGAACGGCCGAGCCGATGATTGAGCCGCGGCTGTTCACGACCTCCGGGTTCCAGTCCGGCCTCCAGTCGGGGCTGTCCTGCAGCAGCGCCGCGAGTTCTTGGGCGTGCGCGAACTGGCGGAAGCTGAATGCCTTGGTCGGCTTCGGCTGAATCGAGAACTCGTGCACCGCACCCGAGGACTTCGGCGGGCCAACCGCGACCCAGGCGTAGGAGACTCCGTCACCCCAGCAGCCGGATGCCGCATCGAACGTCGGGGGCGGCCACCTTCGAGACAGAGGTCGTCACGGCAGAAGGACCTCAATGTTGACGTCGTCGGACTCGGTCACCGCGACGAAGGCCGTGATGAGAGCGCGGGTGTCGTCCTCGTTGTCCGACCCGCCCTCGAGAATCTCGTCCCAGATGTCGCCGTCGCGCACGTCGATGTACCAGGTGTAGCCGCACCGCCGCCCGGTGTCCTCATCGAGTTCGTCGCTGGCGGTCAGGCGATACTCGCCGATCGTCCAGACGACGTTCGGGCCGTCGAGGTAGTCGGCGAAGGCGATGTGTGAGGTGCCCTCGTGGGCGAGGTAGGCGTCACGGACGAGGTCGACGACCTGCGTGGTCTGGGTGCTGACAGGGGCCGGGGACTTCGTCTGAGTTGTCACCAAAGGTGTGCCTTCGTTTGGACGCGACCAGCGACCGCGTCGATGGAACTGTTCGTGCTCGACACGGTGCGACGCGCGTGGACCGGCACGATCGCTCCGGAAGCGGCGGTTGTCGCACGGATTGCTGCCGTGCGGCGGCGGATCGGCGCTCCTGCCGGTCAGGCCGCGCCCAGCCAGCGCACCCGGCTACCAGGCACCGGCTCGAACGACTCCGGCACCATCACGCCGTCGGACAGCACCAGGTACTCCGTGTCGATGCGTGCCCGGTTGGCCGTGTGCGGGATCTCGAACTCGACAATGCGGCGGTCCGGGTACAGGCTGTCAGCGACCAGCGGCTCGTCGTCGTAGGTCAGCATCCAGTGCGCCGGGCAGTCGTTGAGCGCGTCAGCCAGCGCCTGATGGTCGTCCGCAGCGAACCCGTTGGCGTAGAGCCGGTTGCCTTCGCGGACATACGGCGGGTCGACGAACAGGAACACCTCATCCTCGATACCCGATCCATTCAGATCTGCGATGCAGCCGATGGCGTCCGTGCCCAGGTACCGCATCCGGTCGCTCACCGCGGCGATCCGGGTGATGCGGTCGACCAGTCCGTCGGCGTTCCATCGGGAGGCGACCGTCCACCGGCCCTTCTGGGTCTTCCCGCCGATCGGTCCGACATTCGAGGCGATGATGCCCGAGCGTGAACATCGGTTGAGCACGAGCGCGGATCGCGCCAGATCCAGGCGGTCGGCGCCGATGGGCGATCCCACAAGTTCACGGGCGGCGTAGAACGTTTCAAGCGTCGGTGTCGTCGACCGGATCGCGGCGATCAGCTCATCGGGTTGCTCGATGACGGCCTGCCAGAACGCGGCCAACGCCGGGTGCTTCTCGGCGAACCACAGCTCGTCGACAGCATCCTGCTCTAGCAACTTCAGTCCGGCACCGAGTCCGCCGGCGAACGGCTCGAGGAAGATCTCGATGTCCATAACGGACCACTGCGCCGCAAAGGCGCCGGCGAGGAACGGAGCCATGCGGACCTTCCCGCCGGGGTAGCGCAGCGGGCTGGTCCAGCGATTATTCATCCTCGTGCGACGGAACACAGTCCGGGCAGTAGTCGTACTCGGTCGAATGAACCCAGCCAGGGTCGATCGCCGACTCGATTTCGTTGACGCCGGCCGTAATGTCACTCGAGGTCTCAGCGGACTCGCCGCAGTCGTCGCACGTAATACTGATCGTGATGGTCATACAGCTACGGTGCGACGGGCCGGATGTCGCTTCACGGGTAGCTACAGACCGTTCGAATGGTGAGATTCGCGTTTCGGCTCATAAACGAGTCGAAACGCGAGATTGGTCTTCCCCGACGCCTGCGAAGACTTGCTCTGCTCCGTTCAGTGCGTCCACACTCGGAGCATCGGACAGCGAATATCGCTGCCGCACAAAACCATTCGAGGATGATCACTATGCATAACATCGGGACGATCCAGTTCGAGAAGGCCGTGGAGCGGGTCGCGAAAAAGCTCGACATATCCCACGAGCAAGCCCGGAAATGGCTGCTGAGGAACGAGTTCAAGGACCAAGCATCACTGTCGAGCGTCGATCTCGACCGCAAGATCGGAGTTGAGCTCGAACGGCGCAGAAAAAGGAGGCTTGCAGCCCTGCTGGCGTCCGTACCGCAGGCCGAGAAGGATGAGGACGAACTCAGCCTGTGAGCATGGACCACCGACCACGGCGGCGTGACGGGCTTATCGCCGCCCCTGGGCCGAGCGTGCTTCGGGCAATAGCGCCGGGGTACCGCAGCGGGCTCGTCCGACGGTCGGTCGCCATCAGTCGTGCTTGACGGAGAAGACCATCGGCGGCACGTCAGTCCCCTCCGCCGAACTTGGCGTTGCGGTGGGCGACCTGGGGGTCATCCTCGTCCTTCCACCAGGCGCAGTCCTGCGGGTGGTCGGTGATCTTGCGCCCACCGTTGCGGGCCGGGACCTGGCTCCAGTCCACCGACCCGTCGCTCTGCTCGGCGTCCTTGGCGGCGTAGTAGTCGGACAGGCAGCTCATGGGTGTTCCTCCTCGATTCAGTCCCGGAACCGCTCCGGGCAGAGCGCAGAGGACTCGTTCAGCGGTCGGTCGTCGTCTTCGTCGGCGTACGCAGCGCAGGACGGGGGCGATCCACGCAGAACCGGTCACGGTAAACCTCAGCTGTGCGCTGGGCTTCGCGCTCACTGAACTCGATGCTCCTCCACCCGCAGGTGCAGGATGCGGCGAGCATGAACTCGGGCCGAGCGTTGACGAACCACTCCGGGCGCTCGGCGCACATGACGATGCTGATGACGGGTTCCATGTCGGTACGGTGCGACGCGCTTGTTAGTCGAGATCGGACAGGTTGTGCAGCGTCTTGAAGCAGCGGGCGCAGAGGATGACACGGCGGGTGATCACCAGCGTCTGTCCGTCAGGATCTTCGGCGTTCCACTCCTCGGTTCCGGGGCGGTCGTCATGCCCGACCGTCCAGCAGATCGCGCGGGCAATCGTGTCGCGGATCGAAGCGGTCTCTAAGACGACGTCCTTCTCATCCATGACGAACCCTTCCGTTAGGACGCGGCTTGATCGTGACGACCGGTTGGGTCGCCCAGCGGACAGCTCGCTCCGCCGGCAAGACGTTCAGCAAACGTTCGGCGCCCTCGCCCTTCACCCGGACCACGAACGGGACGTCGTCACCGAGGCGCACGAGCAGATCGACTAGGCGGGCAAGGTCCGTGTCGGCCAGGTGGTCGGCGCCAGGCACGGTGAGCGTCACCTTGAGTCGAGCCGGGTGATGCAGGGAACCCCCGCAGCACTTGACGAAGCGTCGGATCTCGCGGATCGTCGACGGATCAAGGTGGGTGCGTCGTGCCTCGCGGATGCGGTCACGCCGGGCAACCTCGGAGGAGGACTTGGCGTCGATCGCCTTCCGGTCCCAGAGCACTTCACCGGCAGCGATCCGTTGCCACGCGGCATCGTTCGAGCGCCGCGGCGCACGCCACTTCGTTCCGACGACAACCTTCGGGTGCTCGCAACGACTTCCCATCCGTCGACAGGTGGCGCAGACGGCGCGCCTATACATCGTCATGTCCGGACGGTGCGACGGGCGATGTCCGCCAGTGCTGCGACCGCCTTCCATCCGTCGGAACGTCGGCCGGACGGCAGCAAGTTGGCGACACCGTCGAACAGCGCGAACAGGCAACCGACCCAGGCGGCGAAGCTGAGTCCGTTCCGGTCGAACACGGTGAGACCGAGGCTGGCCGCAGCGATGTGCAGACCCGGCCCTGCAAGGCTGATCCACAACTGCTCGGAGGGCGTGCGGTCCCGACCGTCCCGATGCTCGGACCGGACAGACGCGCCGAACTGGAAGGTCAGGTTCGCCCAGCGCATCCCAAAGAACCACCCAGGAAGCACATGCCCGACCTCGTGCACGAGCACGAGCAGCAGATAGGTGCCGGCGAAGACCACCGCGAACCCCCAGGTGCTGCCGTCCGGGTCGAGAAGCGTTCCGATGAACGCACCCACGACAAGAAGCACCACCAGGAGGGCGACGAATCCGACCCAGCGGACCCGGACGGTCGGCATCAGTGATGCGTGCCGTCGGTCCAGATGCAGCCGAGCGTCATTCGGCGACCCCCAACGGCTCACGCATTTCGTAGTACGTCGAGATCGCCCAGCGCATCGCTCGCAAAGCCCAGATGAACTGGAAGCTGTAGCCGTCGAGGTTGTACTCGTACCACTCGGTCTTCTCGTGCGGGCCGACGCTGAGGCCGCGCAGGAACTCGTGCGCCTCCTCCTTGAACGTGATGTGCGCGTACCCGTCCTCGTCGAACGCCTCAGCGAACTCCTCGGGGTACTGGTCGTCGTAGCCGCACTCAGCCCAGTCGTCACGGATCGTGTTCACGAGATCACGGAACACCCCCGGCGAGAACTCCTTGCCCTGACCGGCCTGGACCTTCTGTCCGACGTAATCGGCTGACAGCCGTTCGATGGTGGCTGAGTGGAACCAGGCGAACATGTCGGTTTCGCGGCGGAAGATGAAGCTACCCATGTCACCGGAGAAGACCAGATGACCGGGGTAACTGACGACGTCGAAGCGCTGGTGCCACGACCCGCCGTTGCTGCAGGACAGGTGCCGGTGCAACCCCTGGTCAAGCTGGACGTCGATGGTGTGACCAGCTAGATGTACTGACCGGGGACGTTAATCGAAGAGCCACTGCATGAGATTTACCTCGACACTGGGTGATGGGATGGTGTGGGGATCAACATTCTGAGCGCCGTTGTCATCACGTACTGAACCGCACCGGCGTCTCCGACCGGATGCTGTTTCACTAGGGACTCGAGGGCTGTTGGCCCCAGCGACTGCGGATCCGGCGACGGGCTACCGGCATTTCCAGAGCAAGTCCCGTTGGACAATGGCGGGGTCTACCGCTCACGTCCGTTGCGGGTCACCTGTGCTGAAGTGTGTCGGGCCAGTGCATCAAGAAGGGTCGGCCAGGTCTCGCATACCTCGTACGGGCGACAGGGCGACGGGAAGGGTGGAGGCTGCCATCAACGTTGCACCGACAATCGCTGCCGGCCACCAGGACCATGTGGTGACCAGTGAACCCGCAAGAAGGGCTCCGATGGCCAGAGCCCCCCAGGATAGCATCCGGTATGCGGCATTAACCCGGCCCCGGAGAGGTTCTGGGACTGTGAGCTGACGAACCGTGACGGCTTGGGAGTTCGCGACCCCAACACCGACGCCCGAGGCGAGCAAGGCGACGCCCAGGACGACCAGTGAACGCGTCGAGGTGTCCGACGCGAGAAGGACGCCCAGGAGTGGAGCCGTGTTTCCCAGGGCCATGGCTGCGATCAAGGAACGTCCGTAGCCGAACGTGGCCGTCAGCTGAGCACTCAGACTGGCCCCCAGGAAGGCGCCGATGCCGCCTGCCATGAGGATCACACCCAGCGCCAGAGGCCCACTGGGGTGCCCCTGAACCACTGCGACGGTCAGGGCGAGCATGAGGACCTCGTTGCCGAGATTCCACGCGGTGGCCTCCGCTGCGAGAGATCGCACGACACGGTGTCGAGCCAAAGCGGCCAGTCCTTCACTGGCCTGGCGCAGGGTGGAGTCAGTCGACGGTTCCGGAGTCGGTTCTGGCGTGCGAACCCGGCAGATGAGAGCCACTGCCACGAACCGCCCGATCCCGTTCAGGACTACGGCGAAGGGCGCCGACAGCCATTGGACTAGGGCCCCGCCGACCCCGGATCCGCCGATCCCGATTGCAGACTGAGTGGCCGTGATGCGGGCATTGGCGTCAGCTAGCTGCTCCCGGGAGACGACCAGTGGCACAAATGAGAAGTCGGCCAGCATGTGAAGCACCGCCATCGAGCCCAACACGGCCGCTGCGGCGATCAGCATGGGAATGGTCAGGCTCCCCACCAGCGCGAGTCCGGCCATCGTCAAGAGGACACAGGCACTCACCGCCTCGGCTCCGATGAGCAGGGGCCTGCGTGGATGACGATCCACGAGCACCCCGATCCACAGTGTCAAGGCCAGATAGGGCAAGAACGTGGCGACACGGACCCACGACAGCTCTTCCGCCGAAGCACCCAGCCACACCAGCGCGAGCACCGGGAGGGCTAGCTCTCCCACCTCGTTCCCCAAGGCCGAAGCGGTCGTGGCCCCCCAGATGCGCCTGAAGTCGCGGCTGCTCCATGCTGTAACTTTCGTCATAGCAACGAAGGTTATGAGACTGGCGCCGGGAGGGCAACCGCCAAACTGGGCTGGACGGTTATGCTGGAGCATGGTCTCGTCACAAGCCCCCTTTGCTCCGGGGCACCTTGAACTGGTCCGAAAGTTCGTCAACACCCGTGACTTGGAAAAGGGCACCGATGAGTTGCTCGAATCCAGCGATTGGGACGCGTGGTGCCAGTCGCAAGAGCTCCCCACCGGAAGCGCTCGTGACGATCGGGAGCGTCTTCAGGGATTGCGTGAGGCGCTGAGGGTGGGCATGCTGGCGAATCACGACCGTGCCGCACCGCCCACCCCCATGCTGGATGCCTTGAATGCCGCGCTCGCATGGAGTGAGGCCTGCCCTGTCGCCACCTCGAAGGGCCTCGACCTCCAGCCAGCTGGGGATGGTGCCAGCTATGTGGCGGGACTCCTCGTCCGGACGGTGGCCCAGGCGCTCACCGATGGCTCATGGTCTCGGATGAAGGCTTGCGGCGACGACACCTGCCAATGGGCCTTCTATGACCACTCACGCTCCAGAAGCGGCCATTGGTGCTCCATGGACATCTGCGGGAATCGAAACAAGCAGATACGTTGGCGGAAACGTCAAGCCCGTGAGCCTCGCAGCGATGGCTGACATGCCCCCAAGCGAATCCGAATAGTCCGGCAAGCACTCACGATCGACAGGGCGATGAAACGGCAGAACGCTTCAGCCCGAACCAGCGCAGCGACGGCGATGTCGATCATGCAGCCTTCTTGGCCCGGGTGCTGGCGTCGGTTCGCCACAGGGGAAGCTCAATCAGCTGCGTCCTGGGGGAAGCCTTCGGTGCCCGTCCAGCCGCGATTATCGGCGCTCTCCTGATGTGCCTGTCCGTCACGCCCATGCTCACCCGATCCATCCGAACCCCCACACTCCCCTCGACCTGACCACAGCCCCGCAACGAACAAGGAGAACGTCATGTCACTGCGCCTGTCACATACCACCTGGGATGCCCTCGACCCGTACGCCATCGCGGAGTTCTGGCGTCAACTGCTGGACTGGAGCATCACGGAGGCCGACACCTACAAGCCCGGATCAGACGAGTGCTACCTGACCAGTCCGCACGGGTACACAGTCCTCTTCTACCGCGTGCCCGACGCCAAGACCGTCAAGAACCGCGCACACATGGACCTCGCCCCCGAGGACTCCACGCGAGACGAACAGGTCGAACGCGCACTGGACCTCGGAGCAACCCTCGTCGACGACCGGCGCGAGGACCTCGGCTGGGCCGTCATAGCCGACCCCGAGGGAAACGAGTTCTGCATCCTCAGCGCATGACCCCACCGGCCGCACCACTGAGGACAAGGCGCCGGAAGCTTGGTCGGATATTCGGTCGCGAGTAGCTTGCTTCCCATGACTCTCGCACCGTTGCTTCTCACCGGAGGTCCCGCCGCTGGCAAGAGCAGCACTGCGCTCGCGCTGGCCGCAACGACCGTACGTACCGCGTTCATCAACGTGGACGACATCCGCCAGCTGGTCAAGAACGGCGGCGCCGCACCATGGGACGGTCCCGAGGGGACGGCCCAACAACAGCTCGGGGTCCGGAACGCCGCAAACCTCGCGACGAACTTCCTCGCTGCAGGGATCAACGTGACCATCGCTGACGTGGTCAATTCGACAACGCTGGCGCTCTATCGCGAACTCCTGCCCAGCCTCAGGGTCATCCGCCTAGCCCTGGGTCTGGAAGAAGCCGGCCGTCGTGCCACGCAGCGTCCGGTGTTCCTGACGGACGTCGAATTCGATGAACTTCACCACCAGCAGGCGGCGTCCTTGAAGGTGGATCACGAGCTTCCGGTGGCCGGCTTGTCCCGCGAGGCGCAGGTCGAAGCGGCGCGGAGGTTGTGGATCGCTTGAGGCAAAGCCACCAGTACCCCCTCTTCGGGATGGGTTGGAGGCCGCACCGATTTCGCCTGTCTGGCTGCAAGGCCAGGCCGAGGCAGAACTCCGCATCTGCCGCTGTTCGCAGCGGGGGCATCTCCAATGAGATTCGACAAGGGCGGAGGGGGGTGGAGATGGGTGGCGTGGTGGGGGAGGCGCTCGAGCCTTCGACCCTGCGGCCACTCGCCGCGAGCGTAGCCACCCCCGCAACGCGCTAGCAATGATGCCCTCGTGGATACACGTGGGTGTCATAGCAAATATTCACGAAACCCCAGTGCACATCCGTCTTCGAGGGCCGCTGGCCCACCGCAGAACAGTACTAATCAACAGGACCAGAAACACCGAAATTCTGACACTCCCAACTCCGGCCGGGTGGGGCAGCCGGTGCGGGGAACCAGCGGACCTTAAGCCCTGAGACGGCCGTCGGCCGGATTCGCCTCCGCTAATACCACCGGGTTCGATGCCCCGCGCTCAGGCTCCTGGCGGGGCCCGGCCGCCATGGCCGACGTCCGCCAGGCCGGACGGCAGAAACCCTTGGACCACGAATTTGCCCAAGAATGGATGCTGCCAGCGCGAGCGCAAAACCCGCGGACTGGGCGACGGTCAACTCCTGGCCCAAGATCAACCATCCGAGTGCCGCAGCAGTGATTGGACTCAGTGGGCCGAGAAGCGACGTCGACGTCGGCGGAAGACTTCGTGCTGTGCGGAACCACACCGCGTAGGCAAGAGCGCCACCGACGACGCTGAGCCACAGGTATCCCGCGACTCCCTTGGCAGTGAGCACCCATGACTGCTGGTCGAGGAGCGGCACCAACGGGGTGATCATGATTCCTCCGAGTAGCAGCTGCCATCCTGTCGACGCGAGTCCGCTCAGTCCAGCAGTCGGCCCCCAGGCCCGGGTCAACGTGATACCCAGCGCCATACTGACGGTGCCTGCACACGCCGCCACTGCACCGACTGGGTCGATACCGGTTACCCCTCCTCCAAGGGTCATGCCCACTCCGACGACCGCGACTAGGGTCCACGCAAGCTGGCGCAAGGGGGTTTGGCGCCCATGCATGAACCAAGCCGCGACCGCGACTACGAATGGCTGGGCAGCGCCAACGACTGCCGCGAGACCGCCAGGGAGGCGGTACGCAGCGACGAAGAGGAGGGGGAAGAACGCACCAATGTTCAGCAAGGCCAACAGGGCCAGCTTTCCCCATTGCTGGGGCCATGACCGCGTCCAGGCTATGAGGAGAAGACCTGCGGGAACCGCCCTCAGGACGGAAGCAGTCATCGGCCTTCCCGGTGGGAGCAGTTCGGTGGTCACCACGTAGGTTGTCCCCCACACGACTGGCGCTATTGCACCCAGCGCAGTCAACCGAACCCAATTAGATGTCGCTTCCATGGAAGTGACTATACACTTCCATGGAAGCGACTAGGCTGTGGGAATGAATGAGGACCACGTTGATGTCATCCAGTCAGAATGGCGGCGGGAGCGACCCGACGTCGATGTCGGCCCTCAAGGTGTGATCGGGCGGCTCCACCGCCTCGCGAACGCTCTGACCGCCGAACTGGAGACCGTCTACGACTCCCACGGCTTCGCCGAGATCGATTTCGACATCCTGTGTACTCTCCGCCGAGCAGGATCGCCGTTCGCGCGTCGCCCGGTCGACCTCGCACGAGCCTCCATGATCACGACGGGGGGAATCAGCAAGCGACTTGACCGACTGGAATCGGCCGGGTTGGTAGAGAGGGAGAAGGTCGCTGCCGGCGATGGCAGAGCCGTACGGATTCGGCTCACCGACGACGGGCGGCGGCGGATCGACGCGGCGTTCACCGAACACATGACCAACGAGCATCGTCTGCTGGAGATGATCTCGGACGACGACAAGGTCATGCTCGAACGAATTCTTCGCGGCTGGCTGCGGCAACTCGATCAACCGTAGCCCTCCTCAGGCTGCGAGGCCATGGCCGAACCGGCGAACCGGGCCCCCTCCTCGCTCATCGGCAGATGAGGGGTGGAGTGCCAACTGTCAGGCGGAAGGCCCTCTCGATGCGCACCATGATGATCGCGTGCACTGATCCCACATGCCGGCCCAAGGGTGCTTGGGCGACATGCGACGTCGCACCTACGAGGCCAAGGCCCGGCTACTTCCGCCTCATCGACTTCCGTTTTCACTAGCAGTGAGGCACTAGCCTCAGTCGTTCATATGACGTCGAACAGTCGCCGCACGGTGACGGCACCGTCGCCGTAGCTGGCACTGGCTTGCCAGCCGTCGATACGTCCGAGGTCGTCGGTCGATTCGAATCCGTGCAGGACGGTCGTGCCGATCATCCACACGACGTGGTCGGAGACCACGAGACGGGACGGACCATTGAACCGGCGACGGGCATCGAACACGACCTCGTCGATGCCGGGTGCGGCGAACGCTATTTGCATGACCGAACGGTGCGACGTGGCTGGGTCGTCAGCCGGAGACGCGCGCCACGAACATGAGCGGCCAGCGCTTGCCGGTCAGCAGGAGCGAACCGTCCGGCATCGTCGCGATCCCATTCAGCACGTCATCAGGGCCGAGGCGGCGGTGCTTGGAAGCCTCCGCGGTGAGGGCCGCAGCGTCCACCACGGCGGACACCTGGCCGCTGACGGTGGAGATCCTCACGATCTGGTTCGTCATCCAGACGTTCGACCAGATGGTGCCGTCCGGGTTGCACTCAAGCTCGTTGAGCATCGTGACCGGGACGCCGGCTCGGGTGGTGACCTGAATCCGGTGATGGACGGCGCCCGTCTTCGGGTCGCGCGCCGAGATCGTCGAGGTGCCGTCGCTGGTCCACAACATCCCGTCATGCAGGCACGCACCCCAGCCCTGGGTGTCCAGTGGCAGGTCGGCCTTGGCGGACAGCCCGGGCCAGGTGTAGCGCAGGATTCGCTTGTCCTTCCAGGTCAGCACCCACACCGTTCCGCCGTCGAGCGCGGGGTCAACCGCAACGCCCTCCCCGAAGACCTGCGCCGGTAGCTTCACCGACCGTTTCGTACGGCCCTGCAGGTCCATCACGATCAGCGTGGACTCACCGACCAGTCCGGTCGTCTCCACCAGC
This sequence comes from Yimella lutea, assembly GCF_006715095.1. Lineage (NCBI taxonomy): Bacteria > Bacillati > Actinomycetota > Actinomycetes > Micrococcales > Dermacoccaceae > Yimella > Yimella lutea. The sequence continues at coordinate 2,037,202 of NZ_VFMO01000001.1, read as the reverse complement.
TCGTCACGGACGCGCACCAGGCCTTGCGTGAAGCGCGAGGTGTCGTGCGGCAGGTGGCGTTCGACGGCCAAGGTGGGCGCCGACGAACCGATCGGGACCGCCGGCACCGAAGGTTCCGCGGCGCCACCGGAGGTGCATCCGGAAATCAGGAGAAGAACACCACCAGCCAGGGCAGGGAGTCGTCGCACGAACGCACGGTGCGACGACCTTTCTGATCATCTACTGAGCCTGCCGGTCAACTCAGGAAGCGGATGAGGTCTTCCACCAGGAACCGGATCATCGCCAGACCGACGACCGCTGCCCCGGCCATCCGAAACCGTCCGATCGCCTTCAGCGATACCGGCCTGCCCGTACGCCGGCGCTGGACCTTGTCCCACGCCAGCAACGCAATGTGGTTACCGTCCAGCGGCGCCAATGGCAGCACGTTGAAAGCGGCCAGCATCAGGTTGATCGTGCCGAAGAACAGCAGCACCGCGCCGACCGCAGAGCCGTGCGATCCGACGACCGTCTCAAGCTGGCCCGGAGCCGACAGAATCGAGCCGCCCTCGCTCGTCAGCGCACTCGCCCCGAAGATCAGCGCCACCAGGAACACAGCAGCACCGACCGCAGTCATCACCACCACGGCAGCCGCAGTAGCGATCGGAGCCAGGATGGCCGTCGCCGGCTTCATCGGTGCCAGGAAGTACATCGCCGCGGTGATACCAACCCAAGCCAGCACCATGTTGTAGGCGATCCCGCCGAGCATGATGCGGGACTGCACCCGACTTGAGGACTCGCTCATCAGCGACACCGACCCGGTGTGCTGCGCGCACAGCCGGTCGCCTGAGTCACCGCCGATGATGCGCGTGAAGCCACCGAGCAGCACCAGTCGCAACGTGACCGGGACCTGCCAACGCCGGCCGACCGCCAACACCGGACCGAACCCGACGGAGAACTCGGACACCGTGACACCGTGGCGCAGCGCCGACCGCAGATGACCGAGCTCGTGCACAGCCACCGAGATCGTCAGCAGAATGAGCGTCCCGGCGATGGCGGCACCGGTGACAGGACTGGCTGCAACGACGGCAGCAAGACCGGTGAACAACCCCAAGGCCATGATCCGTCCCAGGAAGGACGGGGCGAGGTCCGGATCGTCTTGGCCTTCGCAGACCGGACAGGAGGTAGTGCTCTTGGGTTCCACCGAGTCCCCTTCCTCGTGTCCGACTGCCCCGATCCTCGCCGACCGCACCGACACACGGTGGGACAACGTCCGAAGAAGGCGAAACCCGCCGTGTCCGGACACGGCGGGTTCGCAGGGGAAGTCGGTCGCAGGTACGCCGCTACAGGGCCAGAGAAAGGAGGCCGCGCGCAGCCTGTTGTGGAACCCCAGTCGTCCTTCACCGGTTGTGAAATACCATCCTGCGCGCATTTTCCGGTGTTGACGTCCGACTATGAAGTTGGTGGTGGTACTGCTCCCACGGTGCGACGAACGTCGCGGCGCAGCGTCAGCGTTCGCGTCCCCAGCCAGCGGCGGCCTTCTGCTCGTCGGTCATCGGCTCACCACCCCACAGTCCGTCGTCGCGCAAGTGCAGACCGACCTCCGAGGGCTCCCGGCAGATACGGCGGCGGTTGGTGGCGTCCGCAGCGTCATCGGCGTGCCAGGCACGATGGCGGTCGAAGTTGGAGAGGCCGGAGAAGTAGTTACCGCATCCGGCGCACTGCATGTTCCGGTCGGTTGAGGTTGACCCCGTTTGGTGGACATCCTGATCGTCAGGTTTAGGCCTGGCAGGGAAGGATGCATTCATGGGTGCGAAGAGGAAGAGTTACACCCCGAAGTACCGGCAGGAGGCTGCTCACCTGGTGATCGACACCGGGCGAACGATCGTCGAGGTCGCGCGGGAGATCGGAGTCGGGGAGCAGTTGCTGGGCCGGTGGGTCGCGATCGAACGGTCTCGGATTGATGACCCGCCGGCGGCGTTGGACGCCGACGAGCGGGCCGAACTAGACCGGCTACGTCGTGAGGTCGCCGAGCTGCGGATGGATCGGGAGTTCCTGAAAAAAGCAGCGGCCTTCTTCGCCACCGAGAACTCGAACACGAGCAGGCGTTCGCAGTGATCGATGCGGAGAAGGCCACCCCGAACATGCCACCGGTGACCCGAATGGTCGACCTGCTGGGCGTGTCCCGATCGGGCTACTACGCCTGGGTGGCCCGCCAAGCCGACGCGGCCCGTGGCGAGCTCGACCCGCAGGCGGCACGCCGCGCGGACTTGCTGGTGAAGATCAAGGTTGCGCACGACGCCTCGGACGGGGTGAACGGGGCACCAAGGATCACCGCCGACCTGCGCGCAACGGGTGAGATTGTGTCGGTCAAGACCGTCGCGAAAATTATGCGGCACAGCGATCTTCGTGGGATCAGTCCACGTCCGTGGCGGCCGGTCACCACGATCACGGATGAGGGTGTGGCCCCGAGCCCGCACGCGATTCCCGATCTGGTGTGCCGCCGGTTCGATCGTGGTGCGCTGAATCAGGTGTGGACGTCTGACATCACCTACTTGGCCACCGGCGAGGGCTGGTTGTACCTGTGCGCGGTCCGTGACGGGTGCTCCCGTCGGGTGATCGGGTATGCGTTCGCCGAGAGCCTGCACACCGACGTCGTGGAGCAGGCGCTGCGACGCGCGGTCATGTTCCGGGAAGGTGATACCCGCGAGGTGATCTTCCATGCCGACCGTGGCTGTCAGTACACCTCGGCCCAACTCGCCGAGGCCGCAGAAGAGCTCGATGTTCGATTGTCGGTCGGGCGCACCGGGGTCTGTTGGGACAACGCGCAACAGGAATCTTTCTGGTCAACCCTGAAAACCGAGTACTACCATAGGTATTCGTTCACGACCCGGGCCGAAGCCATCACCGGAGTCAGTACCTGGATCGACACGGTCTACAACCGTCGCAGGCGGCACAGCGCCCTCGGTCAGATCAGCCCGACAGCGTTCGAAGACCAACTCACCACCGCGGCTGCTGAAGCCGCATAACCGATGTCCACCAGACGGGGTCAACCCCACGGTCAGTCGAGGGGTCTTGGCAGGGGCCGTGGTGGTCATGCTTGAACGGTGCGACGCCGCAGACACCCCTAGCTGTACTGATCGGGAACGTTGATCAATCGTGAGAAGGGCGGCTGGTTGCCGCAGGCCGTGTGGGGACGATGCTGGTTGTATTGGTGGAGCCAGGCTTCGAGAGAGTCGCGGCGTTCCTGCTCGCTGATGTAGCAGCGGGCGTAGGCCCACCCGTCGGCCATGGTGCGGTGGAACCTCTCGACCTTCCCGTTGGTCTGCGGCCGGTACGGACGAGTCCGCTTCGGGGTGATCGACAGTGCTTCGCAGGTGTCGCGCCAGAGGTGCGATCGGTACGCACCACCGTTGTCTGAAAGCACTCGCTCGATCGCGACGCCGCGGTCGGCGAACCAATCAACGGCCCGACGCAGGACAGCGACAGCGGTGAAGGCGGTCTCGTCGTCGTGGACCTCGGTGTAGGCGACTCTGGAATGGTCATCGATGACGGTATGCACGAATGCATATCCGAGCTTCGGATTGCCATAGACGTTGCGTGACTTGTCCTGCGTCGCGGCGCGGTTCTTCTCGCCTTGGTGGCGACCAACGTAACGCCAGCCGCCACCGTCGGGGATGTTGCCGAGCTTCTTCACGTCTACGTGCACCATTGATCCCGGATGATCGTGCTCGTAGCGGCGGACGGGCTCACCTGTTTCGCGGTCGACATGAGAGAGTCGGTTCAAGCGGGCTGATCGCAAGATTCGATGAACCGTCGACGGCGCGATGTTGAGTCTCGCAGCGAGCTGGACCGCACCTTCCCGCAGACGCATTCGTAGGCTGACGCACCTCTTAGTCACGGTCTTGGACGTCTTGCCAGGAGACCTCCGTGGCCGCGAGGAGCGATCCTGCATCGATTCGCCGGCGAGGTATCGATCGACCCAGCGCTTAACTGTCGGCCAGGACACTTGAAAGCGGGCCGCCACTTCACTGATCCGCCACCCCTGGTCGACAACCAGCCGGGCAACTTTCAGTCTGTGGCGCGGGGTGAGAGCCGCATTCGCATGGCTCATTGAGACACACCTCCAGGCGGGGGCTCGACGTCGCCGCTGGCCTCCCTTGCTGTGGTCCGCAAATCAGTGTCGCTCGCGAACAGGGGCCTGCAGGGTGACGTGTCCCGTCACGCTGTTGACCTGCCGATAGATGCCGAAACTGGTCAGGTGTCGCTTCTCTAGCTCGGCATCGATCAGGACCCAGGCATCCCCGATGCTCTCTGGCGGTCCATCGAAGGTGACCGTTACGCCTTCCGAGGCCTCCGGCACGACGATCCTGCTGACCGCCTCAGATTCGGGGCGCGTCGTAATCCCGGCTGAGACGGTGATCTGGTCGTCGTCCGTACCGTCATACAGAAGCACGATCTCTTCATCGGTGTGAGGGAGGTCCCGGTGCAACTGTTTGACGGCGTGACCGATCTCGGTCTCGTCAAGGACGGTGGTGCTCAGCCCCCAAATATTGAGGCTGGGCAGCGCGGTGATGGACAGATTCATGATGATCTCCATGGACTTGCTCTGGATGATGTCCAGCCGGTGCTGAACGTGGACCAGACGTGTTGAAGCCTCGGTGATCTGCCGCTGCAGGGCGTCTACCTGGTGAGTGAGAAGCACTTCCAGAGTGGACTGCTCAAGATGCGGATCGAGCAGCTGCCCGATCTCGGCCAAGCCGAACCCCAGCGCGCGCAGTTCCGCAATGGCACGCACGCGCCCAAGCTGGCTGTCCTGGTAGCGCCGATAGCCGGTTACAGGGTCGGTAGTAGCTGGGGTCAGCAACCCCTCGCCTTCCCAGTGCCGCAGCATGCGCCGCGAGACACCAGTGCTATGCGCGATCTCTCCGATACTCAACATGTCGACCCCCACCAGACCGCATCACACAGTGTCAAGGTCAATGCTCCCAGAGAGAGTCGCTCTACCAACGTCCCCGATCAGTACACCTAGCTGTGTTGCAACGTTTCCTGTGGACAGGCGTAGCCAGACGTGCTGGAGCACGCACAACCCCTGAGGGGCCAGCCGGGCATCCTCAGGGGTTGTGCGTTGCAGGGTGCGTCGCAGCGTTGACTTGAGCAAACGTTTAGCTGGTGAACGGCCGACCGTTCATCATCAGGAACACGAGGCCGCCCAGCCATCGGCGCGCGGCGGTGATCGATTTCAGCACCAACGGGTCGGCCTCGGTCAGCTTCTGTCGCTGCACCGGACGGGAGCCACGGTGCTTGTCCAGGCGGCGGGTTTCGTACAGCGACAGCACCGCGGCGATCGTCGTACCGTGCTGGACGAACAGGTCGACGGTCTGACCCGCACGCCACGACGGGAGGATCACATCGCGCAGCTCGTGCACGGCCCCGATGTGCGCAAAGCTGTCGGCCGGCGTCCGCAGCCACCCGTACGGGACGCTCAATGCGGTGTCGAGCAGGTCGAGCACCTCAAGTGCCGGCGGAGCAACGGGTGTCGCACGCGAGGTGATGTCAGCAAGAGCGGAAGTCGTCATGTCCTGACGGTGCGACACGCCTGTCAGCCGGGCCAATGCGACGATGTGTGATCGAGACGGTCCGCGAATCGCCGGACAAGCTTCGCCTCGGTGGCGGCGTCCGCCTCCGCGAAGTCGCGCTGGTTGTTGTAGTAGATCCTTTCCTGATCACGATGGGTGGCGCGGTTGAACACGAGCTCGTGCGTCGCCTGGTGGATCGAGTAACCAGAGCACTGGTAGCTCATCCGAGCCGCGCGACCGTAGATGAACGCGGGCTCCAGCGCCTCGAAGAAGTGGACGGAAGGCCTGGACGGGTCGCCCGCAAGGACGACATATCCCGGCGTCCGGATCAGGTCATCTCGGGTCGTCCGACGCGGAAGGTGCTCGGTGACGACCAGGTAGATCTTGCTCATGCGCGAACGGTGCGACGGACCAATAACAAGCGGCCCCACACAGTGTGTGAGGCCGCCGAGGTAGGTGCACCGGTCCAAGCCCGGTGCTCAATGCATTCAGTATAGCCTGCACCCCATGACTCAGGCCACCACCCTCCAAGACCTCATCGGTCCGGCGAGAAGCGCGCCGTACCTCATGGCGACCCACGGCGACCCGAAGTTGGCCGCTGTCCTGTACGCGTGGGGTGTGGAGTTGGCCGGCGCCTGGCACTCACACATCAGTTATGTCGAGGTCGCTGTACGCAACGCGATTGACGTCCAGCTGAAGCAGTGGAACGGACAGCATGGAGGCGGGCCGGAATGGACGGCACCAGGCAAAGCCGGGTCACTACTGCACAAGATCATAGGCAGTGCGATCGCCGACGCACGGAAGAGCGCCGGGAAGGAGGCGGCGCGGCGCCCGACCGGCCATCCGCGTTACGGACACCACCCCACACACGACGACGTCGTTGCACAGCTGATGTTTGGAGCGTGGTCCCGTTTGTTGATGCTCCCCCACCCCGACCCCCATGTTCGCCAGAAGAAGCTGTGGAGTCAGGGTCTGTGCTCAGCTTTCCCCCAAGGGCTCTCCACCGATTCGGGACGTGAAACTGCGGGACGGCAGTTAGAGTCCCTTCGCTTGCTGCGTAACCGAATCGCGCACCACGACAATCTGCTGGGGGTCAACACCATCGGGCACCTCAACAGTTCGCTGTCACTCCTGTCGAAGATCGACTCGTCCTACCCGGGTCTCGTGATGTCCCGCAACTCACTCCGGCGACTGGCGCAGGAAGACCCGCGGCGCTTCTGATCCAGTCGCGAACCGTCAATGGGCACCCCTCGTACGGCTCGCCGTGGGCGCAGTAGAGACCGGCCATCTCGGGCCAGTCCAGCTGCCGGCGAAACCGGGCGTCGCGCGAGGTGGTGTCAGCGAAGACGGAAGTCGTTATGCCCTGACGGTGCGACGCGCGGATCGTCTGCCCCGTCGCACCGTGGGGTCATGCCCGAATGCGGCACCTGTTCGTTGACATGACCCCATAGCCGTCGGATGGATCCTGGCGGAGACCTGCGATCACCAGCGCGACCGGTGGTCGAGTCGATCGAAAGCGAAGCTGAAACGAGCTGTCGGTGGGTATCGGCGAGGTCACGAAGTGTCTGCCCCGCGCACGCGGGGATGATCCATCAGTCGCCTGAGCAGGCTGGTTCGGTCATCGCGAGTACGTCGGTACGGAATCTTTGGGACGCTACGACGGACGGACGGGAAGATCGCCCGCCGGCGAATCACAGACCGTCCGTCGTCCCCTGCCCGTATCGGCGTTGCAGGTCAAGGTAGACGGTCTTGCCCAGTGCTTCGAGCAGGAGCTTCTCAATGGCACCCTTCTCGTTGAACAGTTGCGTCATGCGGGTCTGCGAGATGTTCGTCTCTACGACCGCCAGGGTGAGAGCGTCACGCAGGGTGGGTGAGATAAGGAACTGATCCTCGTTGTTGGCCACTGCCTGCTCACGCAGATCCTCGTCGGATTCCATCGCTGCGATGACCGAGTCGATCCACGACATTTTCTGGTGGTTCGGGATGTCCGCGGCGCCACTGACCTCGTTGATTCGCTCGATGACTTCGTCGAGCAGCACCATCCGGGGGTCGCGAGACTTCTTCGACCCGGCGGCCGTCGTTGTGCGCAGCGGGACGACCTCTCCTTCGCCCAGGTCGATCGAGTGCTTGCCGGTCTCCTTCTGCATGATCTGCACCAGCTCGACGTCGGACAGGTCTACCCGTTCCGAGGTGTCCGAGACGCGAAGGTGCGGGACGAGCAGCCGGCAGAACACCGCGTGCTTCTCGACGTCGGTGTCTTCGAAGTCAAGGATCTGGGACAGGAAGTCATACAGCCGGACGTAGGTGCCGATGTCCTTGCGGAAGGTACTCAGCTCATCGACCGTGCACTTGTCCTTTGTCGCGACCGCCGTGTTGTACCGCGCCACGAACCGCTGCTTGATCGGCTGGATCGCGCCGGCCAGAGCGTTGTTGCCCTTCTTCAGCACGAACGCCTCCACGACCGCGTCGAGCTCCTCGGTCGAGTAGATGCCCGCCGTGTCGAGCTTGGTCTGCAGGTCATGAATCTGGTTCGGGTCGGTCGTGGCGACGATCCGCGCCTCTTCGTAATACGGCTTGAACGCGGCCAGGATCTCCTCTTCGTTGTTCACGAAGTCCAGGATCATCGTCTTCTTGCCGGGCACGAACCGGTTGAGCCGCGACAGGGTCTGCACGGCGGTCACGCCGGACAGTTGCCGGTCGACGTACATCGCGCACAGCAGAGGCTGATCGAACCCGGTCTGGAACTTGTTGGCGACGATCATCACGCGGTACTCGTCCGTGTTGAACGCACCCCGTAGGTCTTTCACCCCGGGGTTCATCGTGTGCTCAGTGAACGGTCCAGGACCGGTCTTCGGGTCCACGACTTCGCCGGAGAACGCCACCAGGCTCGTGTAGTCGGTGTAACCCATCTTCTGGATGTAGGCGTCCATCGCGGTCTTGTACCGCACCGCAGCCTTGCGGGAATCGGTGACGACCATCGCCTTCGCGCGTCCGCCGAGGAGCGGCTTCACGTTCGCCTCGAAGTGCTCGATGATCACCTGAACCTTCTGCGCGATGTTCGTCGGGTGTAGCTTCACCCACCGCATCAGCCCCTTCGTCGCAGCAGACTCGTCCACGAGTTCGCCGTTGCTTTCGATCCGCTGGACCGGCTGCATCTGCCCACCCTGGACCTTCTTCGCCAACTCGAACGCGGTCGAGTAGGTGGTGTAGTTGCGCAGCACGTCGTGGATGAAGTTCTCCTCGATCGCCTGCGCCATCGTGTACGTGTGGAATGGTCGCGGCAGCCCGTCGTCACCCTCCGTCCCGAACATCTCGAGCGTCTTCGCCTTCGGAGTCGCCGTGAACGCGAGGAAGGAGATGTTGTGCGTGTCCGCCTTCGCCTTCGCGTCAGCAGCCAGGATCGCTTCGACATCGACCTCTCCCCCGTCCTCCAAGTCGGCGGCCTCCTGATCAGACAGCACCTGCTTCAGCTTGGTGGCCGTCTGACCGGTCTGCGATGAGTGCGCCTCGTCAGCGATCACCGCGAACTTGCGGCCCGCCAGCGCCTTGTTCTCCTGGATCGCCTCCAGGACGAACGGGAACGTCTGGATCGTCACCACGATGATCAACTTGCCCGAGGACAAGGTCTGCGTCAGGTAGGCCGACTTGGAGGTAAACGACTTCTTGGACGCCTCCGCGCTCGAGATCGTGGCAACCACCCCGGCCTTGGATTCGATCTGCTTGATCGCCTCCTGCAACTGCGCATCGAGCACGTTGCGGTCGGTCACCACGATGACCGTGTCGAAGACCTTCTCGTTCTGGTCGTTGTGCAGTGTCGCGAGGCGGTGCGCCGACCACGCGATCGAACGGGTCTTGCCCGACCCGGCCGAATGCTGGATCAGGTACCGCTGACCGGCGCCGTTGGTACGGGCGTCGTTCACGATCTTGGTGACGGCGTCGAGCTGGTGGAACCGCGGGAAGATCAGCATGTGCTTGGTGCTGACCTGCCCCGTCTTCTCATCAGTGCTCTTGGTGGTCTCGTAATGGATGAACTTGCCGATGATGTCGAGCCACTGGTCCCGCTGCAGCACATCCCGCCACAGGTACGTGGTCGCTGACCCGCCATCCTCATCCGGGCCGTTGCCTTTGTGCCCGTCGTTGCCACGGTTGAACGGCAGGAACACCGTCTTGTCGCCGGCGAGCTTCGTGGTCATCCACACTTCATCGTTCGACACGGCGAAATGCACCAGGGCACGCGTCCCGAACCCCAGCAGCGGTTCGCCCGCCGGTGGGCGGTCCTGCATGTACTGCGTCTTCGCATCGCCCACGTTCTGGGTGAAGTCCGTCTTCAACTCCAGGGTGGCGACGGGGATGCCGTTCACGAACAACACCAGGTCGATGCTGTTCTGGTTCTTCGTCGAGTAGTGCACTTGCCGCATCACCCGCAGCCGGTTCGCCACGTACCGGGCGTTCACCGTCGGGTTGATCGCCTGCTCCGGACGCTTCTGCATCAGGGAGAACGACGCCGGCGTGTCCTTGAAGCCGCTCCGCAGCACCTGCAGCGACCCGCCGACGGGCTGCCCCTTGTCGAGCAGCGTCGCGAGCCGGGTCAAGATGCCGTCACGCGCCTTCTCCTGAGCCTGCGCAGACATCGACGGCTTGACCTTCTTGGCGAGCTCCTCCGGTTGCGTGTCCTCGAGCCAGGCGAACACGTCCTCCGGGAACAACGCGCGCTGCCGGTCGTACCCGTCATCGTTCGGTGAGTACAACCACCCGTGCGCGGCAAGGTGCGCACACAGTTCGTCCTCGAACGCCTTCTCGATCACCTGGCTCACAACGCATCCCCCTGGCCCGCCACGTCAATCTGACCCGTCACCGCAGCCGTGATCAACGCTGACCGGCGCTCCCGCGACAACTCGATCATCCGCTCCGTCTTCGCGATCAACTCACCAATCCTCGCCGTCTCCCGCTCGAGGTACGCCACGATTTCCTGCAGTTCCTCGCCGTCTGTAGGCCATGAGACGAGCAGTCGTCCGAGGGCGTCCTGGGTCAGTTTTGGCTGGGCCGATCCTGTGACGAAGGGGGCGACGTCGAGTGATTCCACCCGGGCCGCCCAAAACGTCGGGGAACCGACCTTCGGTCGCATCACATGCGCGTGATTGTTCACCCAGTAGCGGCCAGAGGCAGTGAAGGCGATCGGTGACGAGCGCAGTATCAAGTTGGCACCGTCCTCGCTCACCAGCAGTAGTTCTTCATCGAAGAGGAAGTCGTCAACGTAGTCAATGACTCCGGACGCGCCGTAGTAGGGAAACTCACCGCTGCGTCCACCCCGCTCTTCGGCGCTGAGAGGGATTCGACGCCCGTCGAGTGACGTCATGGCCCTCCGGAGTGGCTGCACTGTCCAGCCGTCCGGAACGTACCCAACGGGGTTATCCGGGAGCTCAGTTCCTTCACGATTGTGCAGGCCGTACGTCACTGCCCGTTGGGTGATAGCCGCCCGTCGTTCTTGGAGGCGGGTGATCAGTTCGGTTTGCTTCTCGATGAGCGCGTCGATCTTCGCCGTCCCCCGATCCAAGAAGTCCGCGATGGCGCATTGCTCGACGAGCGTCGGAAGCGCGACACGAAGACGTCGGTACCGGCCAGCGCTGAAGTTGTCGATCGTCGACCGAACGGCGCCTACCGAAATCTGATCCCAATACGGCTGTGACTGCATCCAGTAGCCCATGAAACGCCGAGAGACGCCGGGCTTCGGTCGAAATCTGACTAGGAACCCTGCGTAGCAGGCTCGCCCCCCGGGGAAGGTCACGCTCTTCCCGATGGTTGCACCGGCTGCGGTCATCAAGAGATCGCCTGCCATCAGCATTGCCTTGGCTGCGACGTCAGGCGGCTGCGAAGCAAAGGTGTCTGTTCGGAGCTCCCGTGGCCCAGCGATGTCGGTCGTTCTGATGTAACGCGGCCACTCTGGCTCATCGTGCTCTCCCGAGAGGCCGAGTCCGTTTGTGATTGGAATCGAAGACAGATGTCTCAGGGAAATCTCTTTCCACACAGGCTTGGTCACGACTCGACCGCCTGCAACAGCTCGATGATCTCGGCGGTGAGCTGGTTCAGTTCGGCGTCGATCTCCTCGAGCGGCCGCGGTGGCACGTACTTGTAGAACAGGCGGGTGAACGGGATCTCGTAGCCGATCTTCGTCTTCGACTCGTCGATCCACGCATCAGGGACGTGCGGCTTCACCTCGCGCTCGAAGTACGTCTGGATGTCGTCGCGGAACGGCACCAGCTCCGTGTCTCGAAGGTCGGTGTCCGGTTCGATGACGCCCTTGGCGTCAGTGCAGATGTCGGCTGCCTCGTCCCGCTCACCGATCGACTGCCACAGCGCCTTGATCACCGGTGTCCCGACGGTGGTGCCGGCGGCCTTGATCGCCAAGCGGAGCGCCTTTGTGAACTCGTCCCGGTTCGTCCACACCTTGCCGGTCAGGGACAGCAGTGCCGTGCGGACAGCGTGCTGGTCGGACTCGTCCAGCTTCAGCACCGGCTTCAGCGCGAGGGCCGCGTCCATGCTCTCGGTCGTGACTTCGAAGCGGAGCCGCAGCGGTTGCTCGACGGTGATCTCCCAGTACCCGAAGTCGGCCGGCCGGAGGATCTTCGACTCGTCGGTTTCGGCGAAATCGTCGTACAGCTTCACGATCGCTGCCCGGTCAGCCTCACCGATCTCACGGTTCTTGCTGCCGAGGTTCTTGCGCAGCTTCTGCCACCGGGCCGTGCCGTCGATCAGCTGGATCTTGCCGCGCCGCTCCTTCGGCTTGTGGTTGTCCAGAATCCACACATAGGTCGCGATACCGGTGTTGTAGAACATGTTGGTCGGCAACGCCACGATGCAGTCGACCAGGTCGGACTCGATCATCCACCGGCGAATCTCCGACTCCCCCGAACCCGCGCCGCCGGTGAACAACGGTGACCCGTTCAGGACGATGCCGGCGCGGCCACCGGAGTTCTCGACACCTGAGGTGGCGGGGCGCATCTTGCTGGCGAGGTGCTGCAGGAACAGCATCTGACCGTCGCTGATCCGCGGCAGGCCAGCATCGAACCGGCCCTGCCCGAGCTCGTGCTCCTTGCGGACAACGGCTTCGGCGGCCTTCCAGTCACCGCCGTAGGGCGGGTTGGACAGGCAGTAGTCGAACCGGGTCTCATCGTGCCGGTCGTTGCGCAGCGTGTCGCCGAGCCGGATCGAGTCGACGGCCTGGCCCTTGCCGATCATGTCGGACTTGCAGACCGCATACGACTCCGCGTTCAACTCCTGACCGGCAAGGGTGACCTTCGCCTTCGGGTTCATCGTCAGGATCGCTTCCTCAGCGACCGAGAGCATCCCACCTGTCCCGGCGGTCGGGTCGTAAATGCTGCGCACCACACCGGGTGTGGCGAGCAGTTCGTCATCGGCCGCTAGGACGAGGTCGACGATCAGCCGGATCGCGTCGCGCGGCGTGAAGTGCTCACCAGCGGTTTCGTTCGATGCGGTGGAGAACTTGAAGATGAGGTGCTCGAACACCTCCCCCATGTCGGCGTTCGACACCGTTTCGGGGCGCAGGTCGATGTCGGAGAACTGGTCGACGATGAGGTAGAGCCGCTCGTTGTCGTCGAGCTTGTTCACCGTCTTGCTGAACTCGAACTTGTCGAAGATGTCGGCGACGTTGCTCGAGAACCCGGTCACGTAGTCGATCAGGTTGTCTGCGAGGTTCTCCGGGTCACCGAGTAGCGACTGCAGCGTGTAATCGGTGCGGTTCCAGAAATGCAGCCCGTACTTCTTGCGCAGCATTGCCGCCAACACGTCATCATTCGGTGTCTTCGCGACGAGCTCGTTGATCGCCTCGCGCTCGTCAGCCAGGACGCACTCCATCCGGCGCAGGATCAGGAACGGGAGCGTCGCCGTTCCGTACTGCGCTGGTTTGTAGACGCCCCGTAGCTGGTCCGCAATGTTCCAGATGAGACCACCTAGTGCCGACATTTCGTGCCTCTCGTTGATGCTGTTTCCCGATCGGGAGCGGGACAGAGAGAGGTGTCAGCCAGCGTGGCGACACTGGTGTCGTCCGCATTCTCCATGCCCAAGCGACCAAGATAGTCCGCGTTCCGTGCGGCGGTTCGAGCACTCGGTACCGCTCCCCGCTGTTTGCGCCCAGTTCCGTCGTTTCGCCCTCTTGACCCGAGTGGTCGTACCGGAACCGTGCGACGTGCCCTAGACCGTCTGGCGCGACCGTAGTGCGACGACGCCCGCAGCACGTTCGAGCGCTCCGGTCAGCCACGTCTCGTGCGCGAAGTTGTCCAGGTTGAGTCGCTCGAGTGCGACCACTTCGCGTACCGCGGCACGGGCCAGCTCGGCGAGCTCGCGGATCGACAGCGAAATGCGTCCACCGGACCAGATCGGTGCCAGATCCGGGTTGTCCCGAAGCACCGTTGCAGCGGCGTCATCCCACGATGCACCGGATGGTCCGAGCGAACCACGGCGCTGATCCATCAGGTGACGCTGCGCAGAAAGCAGCACCGCGGCAGCCGTGATCTCCTCCATCTCGGTGCGCAGCGGGAAAACGGACAGCGCAGCGCCGGAGCGGACGGAACGGATCAGGGCTGCGTTGACATCCTCCCCACGGCTGAAGCCGGGGGATTCCAGGGGGCTAGGGAGCGACACTGCGCCGCCTGCCTCTGGCGGTTGACGCGGTGGTGGGCGTACCACGGTTGCGTCCAAGCCCCCGAATGTCCTCGGGTTGGGTGCCGACCCCGACCGTAGCCAGGCCACGGCCCAGGATGTTGCCGGCGGCGTTGGTGTCCGCGTGACCACTCCAGCCGCATTCGACGCAGACGAACACCGCTTGGCTCTTGCGGCTTTGTGCTGCGACGTGCCCACAGGGGCAGGCGCGGGAGGTGTTACGCGGGTCCACGAAGACCAGGTGGCCTTCGGGAAGTTTGTGTCCCAACCGGGTGGCGAACGTCCCCCAGCAGGACGCCAGGATCGCCTTGTTGAGTGCGGACTTTGCGCGGGCACCGTTGCTCAGGAACGAGCCGTCGTTGTCCGGGTCGGGTTTGGGTGACGGGCGTTTGGTCATCCCGACGGTGTTGAGTCGTTCCAGGACGACTAGGTCGTAGGCGCGCGCGACCTGCGTTGTGGTGGTCTCGACCCAGTTCGTGCGCCGGTCGGTCAGGCGTTGCCGCATCCGGGCGAGTTTGTTCTTGGTGACCTGACGCCGGTTCGAGCCGGGGTGTTGCCGGGACAGTTGTCGCTGCAACGCCACAAACCGGGCCTGCTCGCCACGGGTGAAGCCGGGGATGTGCTCGAAGCCCCCGTCGCTGGTGGCGATCGTGTTCGACACGCCACGGTCGATCCCGACGACGGCACCGGTGCCGGTGACGATCGGTGGTGCTGGTGGGGTGGTCAGAGCGATGTGCCATTGGCCGTTGTGGAACGTCACTCGGGCGCTGGTCGCCGCCTGAACCTCGGGCCAGGGTCGGGTGGTGATGACGGTGACCGGACCCACCTTGGGCACAAGCACGGTGGCTTTACGCCGGCTGATCCGATGGATCGTGAGGTCTCGGATGACGAACCCCTGCCGGGAGTCGCTGGCTTTACGCCAGGTCGGACGCTGCTTGTGCCCGCCGAAGAACCCGTGGACGGCCCGGTCGAAGTCCCGCAACGCTCCTTGGTGCACCACGCTCGACCCGGCCCGCAACCACCCGAACTCGGACCTGGCCTCGGTGAGCTGCTTCATCCGGACCGCGTTGTTCGGGACCTGCACGCCTCGGGACGCCTTGTCCGGCCGGTACAGGTTCCATTGCTCCAAAGCCAGATTCCACACGTATCGGGCCTGGGCACAGTGCAGCATCATCGCCTCGGCCTCAACCGGGGACGGGTACATGCGCTGCCGGATGGACATGCTCCAACGGTGCGACGGAGCTGACAATCGGGGGTCGTTACCTGCGACAGGGCGGGACTAACCCCACGGCTCAAGTCGGGGGCCCGCGTCCACGCCATTCCGGTCAGTGGGTCGCAGGACATGTGCGGACGGTGCGACGCGCCAAGCGCACTCAGCCTTCGTCCAGTTCATCGACGAGCTGCTTGAACTCGCGCTGGTGCCGTCGGGCGAGTTCGGCCTGACGGCGAAGCTCGGGTGGGATGCGCGTGCCGGGCGTCTACCGTCCGATCCAGTCGGCGTGCGCCAGGATCGCCGCGGCAACCGTGATGCGAACATCCACGGTGGCCGAGGATGACTTCAGGAGACTGAACGCCTCATCGAGACACGAGCCGACGTACACCTCGAGTGAGTCGATCGCTTCGTCGTCGGGGATCTCGGCCACCATGCCAGTCCCGCCGTGGATCGCGTCATCCAGGATGAGGGTCGCCGCCACCGCGGTGTCGATGCCGTTGACGTCGGCTCCGGCGAGCTCAGACTGAGCCAATGCCGTCCTGCGCATCAGGTGGTGGTGCCGGACGATCTCGAACAGTACGTCGCGCTGCGTCGAGGAAACCGTCGGGGTCTCAGACGCAAGGACGGAGCGGTTCACCAGGGCGGCTGCACCCAACGCCATCTGCAGCGCGTGGGTTCGGCGCCGGGGGTCATCGGTGACCGGTTCGGTGCCGCCGACCAGACCGTCGATCAGGTCGCTGGCGTACTGCACCAGGGCGTCATGGTCGCTGGTCATCAGCCGGCCACCTGTTCCAGCGGCGGGCGGCGCAACCGAATCTTTGCGCCGGAGTGCTCGACGATCAGTGCGGCGAGTTCGCCGCGACCCTCGGGGTCGTTGATCTCCAGGTCGAGCATCTCAGCCAGCAATGGGACCAGCTCCATGATGAACCGCACGAGTGCACGGACAGCCTCGTCGGCCGGCACGAGTGAGACCAGTCCTCTGCCGCCGTACACCAGGTCATCAAGGATGGCGGTGGCCGTGGTGATCGAGTCGTAGCACTCGTCGCAGTAGTCCTGCTCGACGAAATCCTCAAGCGCGTCCCGACGGATACGGTGATGCTCGGCCAGCACCCGTTCACCGACCTCGGACCAGGTCGGATTCTTGAACGGGGTACCGAACATTATGTTGCGTGCCCTGTCGTGCAACGCATTGTTCCGGGTCGCCAGGACTGTTGCTCCCCAGGCCACCGGACGCACTAGGTCGAGTACCGCAGCAACGGATGGCGCGCCGCAGACACGGAACTCGCCTCCGGTCGAAGCGGCTTCCAGTGCGGCAAGGACGAACGACGGGTTGGCCTGACGAGAACGCATGCCGGCACGGTGCGACGCGCCTTCCGAACGGACTCAGCAGGTTCCGAGCGCGGTATTGAGCGAGGTCTTGTCAGCGCCGGTGATCGGCAGCGCGTACTTGGCGGCGACGGCGGTGTACTTGACCGCGTACGAGCAGGCGTAGGCCTTGTTCACCGGCATCCACTCCCCCGGGCCCTTGTCGCCCTTGGATGAGTTGGCAGGGCCGTCGGCGGCGAGCAGGTTGGCTGTCGTGTCGTTGGCGAAGTTGATCTTCTTGTCCAGCGGCCAGTACGCGGCACCGAAGTCCCACGCCCTCGACAGCGGGTAGATGTGGTCGACCTGCACGGCACTGGCATTGGTCTTCGTCCAGTTGATGACCCGCCCGGTGTACGGGTCCGGGTTGAGAGTTCCGGACTGCACGACGCATCGGCTGCCGTCGCGCATGACCACCTTCGTCATCTGCGCCTTGAGCACGTCGTCGCGGGTTCCGCAACCGTTGTGCCCGGTCCCACTGATCGTGTTGTCGTCAGTCCAGGCCGGACCGAAGGAGCACCCCTGACCGGTGCCGCAGCCACGCTCGTAACCGGGGACGTCCGGGCGCGCCGGGAGCACCTTCAGACCGGACAGCTGTTTGAGCGCAGCATCACGCTGCGCCGTGCTGACAGACCATGACGGAGCGACCGTCGAGCGTGTCGGGTTCGGTTGAGCGACAACAGAACCCACCTTGGACCCGCCGTAGCTGACCAGTGCAGCCAGGACGAGGATCCACAGGACGAAGTCCCCCATGTCGGGACCGGCGGACTTCTTACGTGATGCGGCCATGTTCGTACGGTGCGACGTCCCGCAGCCGCCTACGCCGGGTCCGGGGATTCGCGTAGTGCAGTCATCCGCGCCTCGCGCGCCTGACGACGGATGCGTGCCACACCGAGCTCGT
Source organism: Yimella lutea (assembly GCF_006715095.1). Classification (NCBI taxonomy): domain Bacteria; kingdom Bacillati; phylum Actinomycetota; class Actinomycetes; order Micrococcales; family Dermacoccaceae; genus Yimella; species Yimella lutea. The sequence continues at coordinate 2,019,495 of NZ_VFMO01000001.1, read as the reverse complement.
CGCCGCGCGCGGTGGCTGCGTTCAGCAGCACGGTGTCCGCGACCGCAGCCGTCCAGTGCTCACGGGCGTCACGGCGGCTCAGACCGGAGCGAACCATCATCCGGATCGCGCTGGCACGGGCCAGCTCCATCCCGGCGCCCATCTGGGAAACGGACTGCTGAGCGAGTTCGCGGGCGGCGTCGATCGCTGCCTCGACGTCGGTGTTCGTGCTCTGGACGGACATGGTCACTCCTGCCATCCGGGGACGGTGTTGTGCAGGTAGGCGGAGACGTCGTAGCGGTCCTGACTCCATCCGGCGTCGCCGCGCTCAAGGAGGTACTCCTCGCTGAGCGAGAAGCCTCGGTTGGCGTCGTACTCGAAGTGGTTCATGTCGGTTCCGCTGGAACGGACGGTGTTGCTGTCGAAGACGTCGCGGCCGTCCTGGGCGAAGACGACCTCGCCGTTCTCGTGAACCTGCGCCGGGCCTTCGGACAGGTCGCGGTGCCTGACCCCGTGGCGGTACCAGGACGCGCCCTCATCGTCACGCCACGCCGGGCCACCGTCGCCGCGGTGCAGTCGATCCGTCGCATCGCGCCACTGGCTTGCACCGGTGGCGAGGTTGTAGACGTGGGCTCCGCCGCTCGACAGTGGGATCCGTACCGCGCCGAGCCGGTTCGGCTGCAGCGTCGTTCCGTCATCCAGGCGAACAGCAACGGACCTGCCGTTCTCGCGCACAACCTCGAAGTCGGGGTCGTAGGTGTCGGGCTCGACGTGGTCGCCGGTGATCTGGCCGGACTGCTTGGTGTGCGCCGCATCCCGCAACGCGCGAACCGCTCGCGCTGCCACAGGGCCGATCGGCTCCAGGCCGCGTGAGGGTTCGGCAGCCACATGGCCGGCGAAACGGCCCTTGGCGTCGTGGATAGCTCCGGACGGGTCAACGGTGGACATGCCAGATGGAACGGCGGGGCGGTTCGACATGCCTGGACGGTGCGACGAAGCCCGCCGGGTGGTTGCTCTGCCCCCGGCGGGCTCCGTCGGTTTCAGCGTACGTGGACCGGTCGCCGAATCACTCCACGAATCACTCGGCCTCGTCCGTGTCGGCGACGCCATCTTCTTCGCCGTACCCGCCGAGCAGCACCCGCAGCGGCACCGGGACACCGTTGATCGCGTTGCCCCTAACGTTGTAGCGCGCCGTGATGCGTTCCGAACCGTCGATGTTCTTCTGGCGGCTCCACTCCGTCGAACACATCCCCTCCGACCAGCACGAACTCCAACTCGAGTGGTGCTTCTGACCCGCCGGGATGTTGGTCCGGTAGAACCGGGCCGCGTTGTTGAACGCCTCCTGGGGGTTGAAGAAGATGTGCGGTTCGCCGTTACGCCAGACCAACCGGCCGATCGTCGGCCCCTGCGGATCCCAGCGGGTCTTGTCGTCGCTGCGCATCCGCCACCCGAGACGGCTGTTGGTGTCCACCGCCATGCCGGCCCAGTCCGAGGTCGGCGGGACTTCGGTCATCGGCGGCATGCCCTGCGCACCGAGGATGTGAAAATGACCAGCCGACAGTCCGTCCTGCAGTGACTCCATGAGTTTGCGTCCGGGGATCGAGTGCGTCTGCGCCTGGAAGTTGGAGTTCACCACGTCGATCAGGTCACCGGACAGCTCTTCGATCTTGTCGAGCGTCTCGATGGACACCTCCACCTGCTCGGCGAGGTCACGCAGCACCTCCAGCCCGAGCATGAGGTCTGCGGCGATCTCCGAGTGACGCGTCGCTTTGCCCTTGTCGTCGGACTCGCCTGCCATCCAGCGACCCGCATCGTTCTGGCACTGCTTGAGGCGCTGCTTCCACGCCCTGATGACGCCGGACCAGCCGTCGTAACTGGCTTCGACGGTGAGCATCTGCACACACGCAGCGACGATGTGGTTGGCCGCCAGGGTGTCCATGTTGAGACGCTCAAGCTCGCCGGTCTTGTCCCGGCCACCGAGGAAGTTGCGTTCACCGGTGTTGATGTGGACGACACGGTCCATTTCGGAGTGCGACACCAGTGAGTTCTCGGCCGTCACCACGAACACGCACCGCGGCTGGTTCAGCTGGCGGCGGGTGCCGTCGGAGAACATGCGCCGGGTTCCGGTGCCGTTGAAGATGGACCGGATGATCGCGCCGATGCCGGCCTCTTCGCGCTCAGCCTTGCGGGCATCCACTGAGGGTGCCTGGTCATCGGCCACCCAGATCGGAGTCCGCGCAACGACGTCCTCCATCGAGTACTTGGTGTCTGAGGCGCTACCGGGCAACTGGGACTGGAAAGCACCGGGCTCGTGCTGCCAGAACGCCATCATCGCCTTCGCCGTCCACGACTTACCGCCACGCGGCGGACCTGCGAGCAGGATCGAGGAGATCGGCCGGATCGGCACCACGGGACGAATCGCGGCAGCGATCGTCAGCGCGGCGACGCCCTGCTTACCCCACACTCCCCCGGTGTAGACGGAGATGACTTCCTCGATCGCGGCGCGCACGAGCTGCTGATAGTGCTCATCGTTGCTCGCCGGGACCAGGTTGAGCCCGAAGGATGAAGTTCCGGGGATCATCGCCGAGGTGACACCGGCGACGGTGTCCGACTCCGCACCCAGCGGACCTTCAGCCCCGAGCACGTCGTTGCCGGCGATGAAGACTGGTCGCCCACTGGTAGTCGGGACCCAACCCATGTGGTTCCACACGTAACGGTTGATCGTGTCCGGTGACCGGTGGCGCTTGATCGCCGCCTGCCACTTCTTGTCCATCGCGGTCCAGTCCGGGCAGCGCGAAACCGACACGGGAACCTTCCCGCCGCGCATGTGCCAGCGGTCCGGCGGCTCGGTGAGCAGGTCCGAGGGTCCGGTGACCGAACCGGTCGACTTCTGCCCGTCCGCGTTCTTCCACGAGATCTCGTAAACGACCTCGTCCTTGATCGAGGTGTCGACGTACGCCTCGTTGAGCCTTCCGGTGGCAAGCTCATCGTCACCCCATGCGGCGTACTTCGGAGTGTCGATCGAGACCAGGCGCCCGGACATCGGGTACTTCGGCACCCACTTCTTGATCGTGGTGGCTCCGTCGACGTCGACGTGGAACTCCTCGACCACGCAGTCCGTCTCGTTCACCCGCAGAGTGCCGGGCAGGAACTCCTCACCGGCGTCCGGAGCGTCGGGCAGCTCGGCGAGTTCGGTGTCGATCAGGTCGTTCCAGGACTTCCCACCAGCGAAGTAGTCATCCACTCCGGCCTTGTCGACATCATCCAGGCTCGGGTCGAGGAAGGCGACGCGCAGAGCCTTCTTGGATTCGAGGAAGCTCTGCAGGCGGTCGGCCTGCTTCCAGACGTTGGAGTTGCTGGCGACGTCTCCGTCGAAAGCGACGTAGACCGGCTTGTTCTTGAACGACAGCGACTCCCATTCGGGCTTGCCGTGCCAGTTGCCGACGCCGACCACCGAGATGATGAGCAGCTTGTCGGTCAGGGTGTCCATGATGTCCCGCAGGCGGGTACGGGACCCGGACGGGTCGTACTCGGACAGGTCCTTGAACGACACACCGCGGTCGAGCAGCCACGCGGTCAGCGCGGACAGTGCCTTGAGCTGACCTTCGCAGATCATGATGCTGGTCATGTCGCGGAAGTAGGACGACGGCGTTGAGGGGTGCACACCGAGCACGGTGTCGCCACCGCCGACCATCATGTACTTGCCGAATCCGGCCGTCGGTCGCTGGGGACGCCACTGTCCGAAGGTGGGCTGCGGCTCGACGCCGGCACCGATCTTGTCGTGGGCGGCGGCATGCGCAACCTCGTCCATCCGGAACCAGGGCATCGCCATCGCCGGCAAGCTCGCCTTGAGCTGCTTCCATGAGGCGTGTCGCTTGTCAGGCTTCGACGCGTCCTGCTTTGTCATGCCCACGCGCAACGCGGCCGCGCCGTCGTCGAGGTTCTTCTCGGTGATGCTGAACAGCCCCGCGGAGGCTGCTACGAGCGGGGCGATCGCGGAGCTGGCTACCTTCGCTGCGTCGACGGGATCAAGGCCGGGGTAACTCTCCGGGGTCCACCCGGCGGACGCGTTTGCTGACATGGCGTCAACGGTGCGACGCTTCGCACGAACGCGTTACTGCCGACGGTCAGCTGGGCCTGCGTCGAGCACCGTGTCAGAAGTCGACGTCTTCAGCGATGATCGAGTTGTCCGCATTGCGTTCGTCGATGCTGGCCCAGTCGAAGACATGGGCCTGCGTCGAGCACCGTGTCAGAAGTCGACGTCTTCAGCGATGATCGAGTTCTCCGCATTGCGTTCGTCGATGCTGGCCCACTGCGCGCCGAGGTCGCCGCCGTCGGCCAGCGTCGTCGCCAGGATGGACCAGCGTGAGACGACCTCGACGACGTAGCTGTCGTCGGTGGTGCCGAGCCAGCTGCGTCTGCGCGCGGCGACCCATCGGATCGCTTCAAGTCCGTCCTCGGCAAGTTGGCGGCCCTGTCCCTGCGGTAGTCGGCGGCGACTGCCGATCTGGATGACGGCGGCGACCTGTTCCTGTTCGCTGAGGTCACCTTCGTCTGTGTCGCCGGCCAGTGCAGCCAGTGCATCCGGGGCGCGTTTGTGTCCGAGGGCTCCTGCTGCGACGGCGTATGCGGCTCCGGGCGACAGGGGTTGCGCGAAGGCGGCCAGGCCTGTGTCGATCTCGGGGTGTGCCATGACCTGTCCGGCGACGTCGAGTGCGTCGGTGTAGGTCCCGAACACTCTGCCTGTGACGCCGACTGCTCCGTTGTCCAACGGCGGGTGCGGGCCGAAGCTCGATGCGCCCCAGCGTGCGGACAGGTGCCGCCACGGATCGGAGCCGGGGAGGGTTGAGATGAGGTCGCTCAGGACACCGCCGATGAAGAACGCGCCCCAGCGCGGGCGGGTCGTGATGAGGGCGACCATCTGGTCATTGAGGTGCTGCCGGTAGCGCAACGGGATGAGTGGGTCCGTCAAAGTGAACAGCCATCGCACGCCAATGTCGTGCGGGGTGTATGCGCCCGGTTCTCCGACCACGATGGTTTCTGCCTCCATGTCCTTGCCTCACCGATCCGGTCCCCCACCGCCAGGCGGACGGCCGGGTCAGATGGTTTCACATCCACCGTTGGTCAGACCGGGTGGATCGCCGCAGCTACTGCAACGGATGGGTTCGTTATCTCTCCAGTGTGCCTCGTGTATGACCGCGCCGGAAAGACCTTTGAAGAAAGCTCGCTCCGAGCATTGACTTTCCACCATGTTGCCTGTAGAACGCGCGCGCTACGCGGTACCGGGCATGCCCGAACAAAGTTAGACATCCTATGCACCTTATCGACCGGCATGGTCAAGACATGGGGTACCCCTTCTCCCATCGTGTGCGCGCGCCCGCGCGCGCGTAGGGGTAGTCGGCAGTGTGTGGCCTGCGTCACATTCGGTACTTTGGGCCATCTTGAGCCGAAAACAGGGCTGTTTCGTCCAAAATGAACCCCTCCGCAGCCCTTGTGTTCACGGGTTGGTTCAAAATCTCCACCCACGTTTCTGCAGGTCAGAGCCGGAAACCCTACTACTACTACTACTTTTTGATCTTTTGTACGAGGTTAGTAACGGTATAAGGGGGTACCTCCTATATGTATGGTTGTTTTCGGCAAGTAGATATATACGAATCACCCCTATAAGCACTACGTGCGCGCTGTTCAAAAGTACAAATCCTCGAACTTGTACCAATCAAACCGCCGCTGACCTGCGGAAACGTGGGGCGAAACTTTGACCCAACCGGTGACCACGATGAACAAGGCGCCTGCACGCATCCCCGGATACCCGCGCAATGGCGGTGTTTTCTGAGGTTCAGCTCGTTGTTCACTGGAAAGGCGGCTGGAGACCGATCGCGTCGTCCTCTCTCGACGTCTCACATCGTGGACGCCTTCCCGGAAGCTACCCGGACACCCGGACCACCCTCGCAGCTGGAGTGCTGCCCACCCATTGCCACGTCCTGTCGCGCGAGGGTGCTCCGTCCTTCAGGGCGGAGGTGAATCGCGCTGGGTCTCGGGCGGCTCTGTGCAGTGGAGCGTCCGCGCCGTCGCACCGTGAGGAGTGACAGGTTCGGTCCATGGTGGAAGGTGGTGAGGGATGGTGAGCACGACGCGCGCGTTCGTGTTCCGGCTGCGCCCTACCGCCAAGCAACAGGTGCTGTTGCGGGCGATGCTGAACGACCACCGTCACCTGTACAACGCCGCGCTGCAGGAACGCCGGGATGCCTGGGACACCCGTACCAAGCGCGGCATCACCGATCCTAAGGACCAGTTCGGCAAAATCGGGTTCGCGATCCAGTCCGCGCAGTTGCCGGCCATCCGCGCCAGTGACCCCGACCAGGCTCGGTGGTCAGCCACCGGCCAGCAGCAGACTCTGCGGAAACTGAACAAGTCCTTCGCCGGCTTCTACAGACGGTGTCGGGAGGGTCAGACCCCCGGATACCCGCGCTTCAAACCCGAGAAACGGTGGGACTCCGTCGAGTTCCGTGACGGTGACGGCGCCCGGTGGGACTCGGTCCCGACCGGCCGCGATGACTCCCGCCGGGTGTACCTGCAAGGCGTCGGGCACATCAAGACCAGCACCCACCGACCCATCAGGGGCACGGTAGCCACCATCCGGGTCAAGCGCCAGGGTGACCACCGCGCCCATACCCGTTGGGTCGTCATCGTCACCTGCAACAACGTCCCCCTGAAGGTGCTGCCGCGCACCAGCCGGGTGATCGGGATCGACATGGCCACCGGCGACAACGGACTGGCCTACACCAGTCACGGCGACCGGATCGACAACCTGCAACCGCACAAGCACGCTGCGCAACGGTTGACCCGGTTGCAGCAGCAACGATCTAAGACCAGGCGTGGCTCGATGCCCTACCGCGACCTGACCCGGCAGTTGGCTCGGGCGCACGCCAAAATCGCCCGGCAACGCTACGACCACCATCACCAGGTCGCCGCGCGACTGGTCGCCAGCTACGACATCATCTGCATCGAAGGATTGCCGGTGGCGTCCATGACCCGGCGAGCGAAAGCCAAACCTGACCCCGACGCTCCGGGGGCGTTCCTACCGAACGGGGCTCGCGCCAAAGCCGGGCTCAACCGATCCATCCTTGACGCGGGTTGGGGACAGTTCATTGCCATCCTGAAAGACAAGGCAGCATGCGCCGGTCGTCAGGTCATCGTGGTGAACCCCGCCTACACGTCACAAACCTGTGTCCAATGCCAACGCACGGACCCGGCCAGCCGGTCGGGCAAGGTGTTCTACTGCACCGGCTGCGGACACTACGACGACGCCGACATCAACGCGGCACAAACGATTCTGTGTGTGGGGACTGGACTGGTCCCCGAGCAACCCACCCGGGCTGCTTGAAGAAGCCCCCGCCTTCAGGCGGGGGAGAAGTCACAGGAACACGACCCTGACCTCGGGGTAGGTGCGTAAGTAGTAAGTGACATCACTCGCCTCGAACCAACGCGTGTGACCGCCGAACCGCACACCACCCAAGGAGTCCACCCGCCGTGTCCGATGACCTGTTCGCCGATCACGACCCGCGACGTCGCGTCGCCGGCCGTCTCGCGCCCGTCCTGCTGTTCGCCGGCGGCGCCGGTGGTTTGGGCAACACCAGCCTCGCCATCTGTACCGCACAGCTGGCCGCGACCCTGGGCAAGATGGATCGTGTCGTACTCATCGACGCCGACCTGACTCGCTCCGACGTTGCCACCATCCTGCGTGCACCCGCGTCCCTGCCGACCACTGCCACGGTGGCGATCACCGGTGCGATCGACCGCGCCTTCCTGGCACCGGGCACGCTCAACGCCCACCGCCCCGCGCACGTCCCGGACGTCAGCTTCCACGCCGTCCTGCTTCCCAGCGACCCCTCTATCCGATCCGACATCACCCCGCACCAGATCACTCAGATCGTCGAAGCCGCGCAGAAGGCCGCCGACCTCGTCGTGGTCAACCTGGGCCCGGCCGACCCGCGTCCGGGGTCGCTGGTCAACCAGATCGTCCTGCCTCTGCTGCGTCAGGGTGCCTGGCTCTCCCTGACCACCGAGCCTTCCCCGACCTCGCTCGCGAACACCGAACAGTCGCTGCAGTTCCTGACCGACGCAGCCGGGATCACTCGTGACCGCTTGTCCGTCGTCGTGTCCCGGCTGTCCGATGCGGTCAAGCCCGACCAGGCCGCTGCGTTCACCAAGCGTCTGTCCAAGGTGGCTCACCCGATGGGGTCGATCGAGGAGAACACCAAGGTCGGTGCTGACCTGCGCTCCGGCTCATTCCCGTTGCGCGGCCGTTACGTCTCCCCTGTGCTGGCTGGTCTGCTGCTGCGGGTGACCGGTCGCCCGGAGTTCGAAGAGACTGCCGCCGTCAAGGACGCCCCGCGCAGCGAGGTTGTCATCGACGAGGAGAACGACGTTCCGGTCGCCGTGACCAGGGCCACCAAGTCGCGTCGAATGCCCTGGAAGAAGTAGGACACGTCCTTGAGCACCATGATGCCCACCCACATCTCGAGTGCCCGCGACTGGCTGGCGATCCCGCTCACCGGAGCTCTCACCGCTGCGCTGGCGCTCGTGCCCGGACCGTCCTGGCTGCCGGTGATCGCCGCCGTCCTGATCGCACTGGTCGTCTCGGCCGTGGTCGTCTACCGGATGCGCCCCGTCATCGAAACCGGTGTCAACGTGCTGGCCGTGCTGACTCTGCTCGGCCTGGCACTGCTGTTGTCCGCGCCGATCCTGTTCGTGCCGTTCGCTCTGGTCGCGCTCGTAGCCCGCACGCTCGGGCTGACCGACCGGGTCATCGGCGCGGACGACGTCCCGGACGAGCAGGGTGCACCACTGGTGTTCCCCGTACCGGCCCACACCCCGGACGACGGACTGGAGGACTGATGTCCCACGGCCTGTCCGAGATGAACGACCTGGCCCGGATCATGCACGACATCCGGGTCGGTGAAGCCATCGAAGCAGCGGACCTACCCGACGGTCCGTTCGCCGTCCTGCCGACCTGGTGGATGCTTCCGGCCGACATCGGCCGCAAGTCCCGCCGCAGCGACGGCGAGAACGCCTTGGTCCCCCACCGGCTTCAGGGACCGGTGCTGCTCAGCGGCAATCAGCCGGCCGAACTGACAACCGCTTCGTTCGGCCGTGTCGATTCCTTCACGTCCGTCCTCGAGCCCACCGCCCGAGCTGTGCCGACGTGGTTCACTCACACTGACCCCACCGCCACCGACCCGGTGCGTCAGCCGGCGAGTTCCATGCCTGCGCCTGACCTCCTGCTCGCTGCGCGCGCCGCCCGCTGGCAGCTCACGGAGATCATCGAGGACAAGGTGCGCCGCACGTTGACCTCGCATGCCACAGCGACAATCGCCGCGGTGCGCGATGCCTCGATTGCCTACGGTCGGCGAGGAAGCACCCCGCACGGGCACCTGGACGAACAAGCCATCCAGGACGCAACGACCCGATTGGCTTTCGGCGACGACTCGAACGAAGGGTTGGTCACGCACGTCATTCGGACCTCGCTCACCCAGTCCTTCTCCGGGGTCGAGCCGAGCCTGTGGTTGACGCGGACGGTCAACGCTTCCGCCAAGCAGTTCGTGCGTCAGTGGCTGTCCGATCCGGTCGAAGGGCCGAAGGTGCGCGCCGCGATCATCGCCGGCGACCGGTTGGACGCCTTTGGCGACACCTTGATCCGCCGCTCCCTTGAGCCGGAGCTGGCACGGGTGTTGACCGCGGACGCCTTCCCTGACGACGACGACCCGCGCCACTGGATCACGTCATGAGCCGGCGCATCGTCCCGATCCCGGAACTGTCGGCCGCCCGCGACGCCGCCCGGAGGATGAGAGCCGCCTGGCTGGTGGGTCTGCATGAACGCAAAGCGGCACCGATCGACCTCATCGGTGCAGCCTCCCAGCCCGGCGGGAAACCCCTGCGAGCCGTGCGTCTGACCGAGCTGCTCTCGGTGCGCCATACCCCCGGCGAACGGAACCTTCGGCTTGCTCTGCTACGTCGTGGCTTGTCGGTCCCGAGTGGACTACTCGACAAGTCGCTGACGGTTGGTTGGCTCCTCAAGGGAGGTACTCGTCCGCATCACCGCCTGGCGGCATTCGTGGAGGCTGAACAGATGACAGGGCTGCGCGAACGAGAACGCACGATGACGACGTTCCCGTTCGTCTCAGACGACGAAACGCTGGCCGAGGTTTGGAGGGGGTCTTGGTGAACGACGCCATGACCGGCAAGGGGTACAACGCTGTGCCCGATGATGTCCTGGATGCGCCGGTCGACGCATTCCAGGAGTTCGCCGAACTCGACCAGGCCAGCAGGGTCGCGAACGTGGAAGCGTTCATGCTCGGGCACCTGCCAGACCTGAAGCAGATGGCTCGCAAGGTGGCACTGGACGGCCAGGACTTCGACGACGAACCGTTGTCCTCGGTCATGGAGGCCACCGTCAAGATCTACCACCGCACTGACGCGGAGTTGTCCGGAGTGCGCAGCTTCCGCGGCTACATCGTCCAGGAGGCCAAACGGCGCCAGCAGGAGAGCCGGCGCTCGTCCCTACCCAAGGGAGCCAAGAACGTCGACCGGGTCTCGATCGAGGTCAACAAGACCCGCGACATGCTCATCCGTGAGCTCGGTTTTCCGCCCACGCAGGATCAGCTCATCGAGCGGCACAACGCGCGGATGCGCCAGTCCCGCAAGGATCCGGCGCGCTCGGGGATGATCTTGGATCACTCGCGCCTGCGCGAGATGGAGGAGATCACCAACACCACCAAGTACGCCGGCGTGCCGGTCGAGACTCACGATGGGATGGTTGCCAGCCAGGAGAACATCATTGTCATGCAGCACCTGATCGCCAAGGTGATCCGCAGCTGCGAGAGGTTGTCTCCGGTGCTCGGGCAGGTCGCCCAGATGCGTCTGGACACCGACATGGCTCTGGGTGGTGACCGCTGGAGCGACAAGGAGATCGCCAAGCGTCTCGAGCTGCCGGTCTCCTCGGTTGAGGCCATGTGTGTCCAGGTGCTGCAGGAACTGGTGGACGAACTCGATGAGTACGCCCGTTTCGAGGCAGGCGATGACTACATCACTGGCAACACCGACCGGCGCGAATCTGACATCACGCATCCGCCGTTCGGCCACAGCCGGGTCTCACGCCAACCGGCGCAGACCGACTCGACCGACCCGATGGGCGGGACCCCGGACGACCCGTGGGATGCCTACGACGACCCTCCGGACTTCGATCCGACCCCCTGAGTCCTATGGCGGCACCTCAGAGCGCTCGAACGCCCCACCAGGGTCCACTGAGACCTTGGCGGGGCGTTCCGTCTTCCTGGGTCGAGTACTCGGCGCGTAACAGCCGGTTGCGGACTGTGCCGACGATCTCAGAACCGGTAGTCGGTCCGGGTCACCGGGATGCCGTCGATGACCGGGGCGGCGAACAGCGGTCGCGCACTGCGATCGACACGGAACGTCCCGTCGCCACGCCGGCGGACCACGTGTTGCTGCGCGTCCGGGTTGGGGACCATCTCCTCCCAGACCAGCGGGTAGGGGTTGCCCTCAAGGTTGTCGGACTGCACGATCTTCCCGGTCTTGGTCCGCCGAATGGTCAGCGTCTGCGCGGTCGTGGCAAGCACCTCCCAGCCGACACTGTCGGTGACGAGCATTTCCACCAGCATGTCGCCAGCGGAGAAGGTCTCCGCTGGGTGCTGGGGTTGGGTCTTCGTCTGAGTACTCATGCTCGAACGGTGCGACAGCCTCCGGCCGGGCATGACGAACGCCGCCCCGATGTGCGAAGCGGCGTTCGGTCAGTGGTTGGTCTCAGGCGGCCTGGGCATCCGGCGCCGCGATGGCTGCCACCAGGTCGGCGTACGGCTGCGAGACCTGACCGGCCTCCCAGACGTCCGTGGCGATCCGGAACAGGGTGATGATGCGCTGAATGCAGTAGCTCATCCAGCCCTCCCACTTGGTCGACTCGGGCGAGTCCAGCGGCGGCGGGGCTACCTCCAGGGTGGCGTAGAGCGCTGCACGCAGACGGGTGTTGGAGCCGTCCTGCAACGACACCTTGACGCCGAGCTGCTGCTGAGCAGCGGCGACGATGTTCGACAGACACAGCGCCAGCGACTTCACCTGCGCCTCGCCGGACATCCGCTTGCCGCCGTTCTTGGCGTGGGCGAACAGGATCTTGAACGCCTCGCAGGTGTAGGTCATCGACGCGGCGGCGGCGTAGGCGTTCGGGTTGAGCGCGGAGCCGGTCACCGGGTTGGTCTGGTTGGCCGGGAGGATTTCCTCCCAGGTCTTTCCTTCGGAGATCATGTGCGGGCCTTTCGGGTCATCGGACGGCGAGGCGGTCGGGTCGGTGGTGCCGTCTGTCGGTTGCGTAGGTACGGTGCGACGCTCCTCGCGGATTGGAGGGGCGGACGGGGCGCGCAGTAGTCGTGGGATGCCCAGTTCGGGACCGAGATGGGCTGCCGGGGTCTTGGCTCGGACGACTCGTGACCGGTTGCCCTCCGGGCAGACCAGAGCCAGCGGGCACCAGCCGCACAGGCCGGATGCCTTCATCGAGAACGTCCCCCGCTCGGCGTTGCTGTTCATCGCGGCGAACGCGTTACGCAGCACCGTCGCGGTTTCGCGCAGCGCATTCGGGGAGACATCGACTTCCTTGGACGCCCCGAAGGCGGTGTAGAGCAGGGTGGCTCGGGTCGGTAGTTCGCCGGTTTTGGCGGCTAGTGCCATGACGTAGGTGCGCTGCTGATCGGACTCCGCGTCGCGTTCGTCGCGGTAGGGCTTGCGCACCTTCCCGGTTTTGTAGTCCTGAACCCAGAGTGACCCATTCGGTTGTCGCGCAACGAGATCGGCGTACCCGTTGATCGGTACGCCAGCCACACTGACGTGGTCGAAGTGGATCTCGGTGCCGTACACGTCGATGGATGGCAGATCCATGATCGCGGGGATTCCGGCGAGCTTGCCGGCCACCTCACCGCGCCAGCGGGTGCGCTCCATGATGTCGTCCGGAACCGCCAGTTCCGGGTGGGTCTGGTCGACCCGTGACAGCTCGAACTCGATCGCTTCTGGTGTCCGCTGGTGCGACGGGCGCTGCATGACCTCTTCCATTACCGCGTGTGCGGCAGAGCCGAGTTCAGCGGCCCCGAACGGGTCATCGGTGCGCGGCATCGACCTCTCCACCGCCCACCGGGCATGACAACCGCCCTCCATCGCCGCAGCGGTGGAGGGTGAGAGCCGGCGTGGCTTCAGCAGCGACTTGGCAGCCGGATGCTCCCGGTCGGTGACGACGAGCGTGGCGGTTCCGCCTTCGTCGACGAACGCCAGCCAGGCGCCGAGATCGAGTGCGTCGTTGGGGTCGGGCATACCAGGGACGGTGCGACGCCCGACACGAAAGCAATCAGGCTCCGTTCGTCACCGGCGTCGCACCGTGCAGGGGCAATCGCACACCGATCACCCACGATCTGATCCCCCGGAGGGAAGCCCCACATGTCCAACGAGAACTACTCGCCCATTCAGGTACAGCAGGCGCTGATGACCGCTTACGGCATGGTCCCGTTCCCCACCCCGGAGGACTTCGAGGCGCTGCGCAACGGTCGCGGCGAGCTGCCGAAGTTCGGCCCCGAGCAGTGGCACGAGGCACTGGTGGCCGACAAGGCCAAGCAGCTGCTGATGTCCACCGGCGAGGGCGGACGCCTGTTCGCCGAAGTCGCACCGGTTGCCAAGGCCGAAAAGGTGTTCCGCTCGATCATCGCTGGCATCGAGACCGAGGCGAGCTCGGGACGCGCCGTGCTGATTCTGCACAGCCGTATCGACCCGAACGCGCAGAACGAGGACAAGCGCAATGGCTACGAGAAGATCCGTACCGAGTTCCTGAACGACCCGCACGGACGTCTGCTCGCCCGCCAGGCCAAGGACTTGATCGGTCACAACGTGATCGTGTTCGCCGAGATGCAGCCGATGCAGGGCCGTACCGGTCAGAACGTGCGCGTTCTGAAGGGGATCAAGGCGCTCGGGAAGGCGTCCGAGGCCGACATCCACACGCTGCGCACCGGTCAGCAGGTCGCTGCAGCCTGACCTGCGAACCACCACCAAGGGCACCCGATCGTCGGGTGCCCTTGGTGCAACCGGTGCGTGAAGCGCGTCGCACCGTACCGACATGTCCAGTGACAACCTCACCACCTGCGATGAGTGCGGAGTCCGCGCCAGGACCGACGTCACCAACAGCTCCGGCACCGTGCTGTCGTTCTGCGGGCACCACTACCGCGCCCGCTGCGCCGCGCTCGTCGAGGCCGGCTGGTGGCCTGCGGTGCTTGCGCACCGAGACGTCGATCAGGACAGCAGTGCACCCACCGGTACCGACGATGCTGAGCCGCTGTACGGCATCGACGACACTCAGCCGATCCCGGTCGGTACGCCGTCCGAACCGAAGCACGGACAGCGGACCCGCACCGTGTTCCCCATCGGTGAAGGGCTCGAGCAGGTGCAGTACACCGACGAGCAGGGGCGGCTCAGCAACTGCGCGGACGGCACCGCCGCCGTCACCATCCGCAGCATCGCCACCCCCGGCCAGTCCCCCGTCGTCTACGAGTTGCGCCGCTTCCGCGCCGGTGTCTGGACCGACGAAGCCGGGCAGCCCGCACTCATCCGCTTCGACACCCTGCAGCGTCCCCGTGTCGTCGTGCACGCCCTGGCCGGTCAGGTCACCGACATCATCGACGCCACCACCGGCGCGGTGGCCGCGTACGCCGTCGTGCACCTCGACGAGCGAGGCGAAGCGACCCTCATCGAGTCCTGGGCAGCCGGACACCACCTACAGAACATGCCGATCCAGTCCACCTGAAGGATGACCGGCGGCCCGGATCAGCCTTCGTGCTCGATCCAGGCGAGGACTGCCGCCTCGTCGGCGAAGATCGGATGCACGTCGAAGCCGACAGAGAACTGTGGCGTGCCGGACGGTGAGTACAACCAGGCGCCGCTGGTGCGCGTGCAGTCGTGCAGCAGCGGACGTCCGAAGGTCGGACAGCTGTGGTTGTTCTGGGTGCTTCGGGAAGTCATAGCGGTACGGTGTGACAACCTTCGCCGGGCGTGCCGCGTCGCACCGTACGGTCATGACTACAACCCTCGAACGCACGATGCTCGTCCTGACCGACGGGTCCGCGAACAGCAACAAGTTCTACGAAGTGACCGCGCACACCGACGGCCGTGTCATCGCCCGTTGGGGGCGCGTCGGCCAGTCGGGAAACATCACCGACCTGACCGGCAAGAAGTCCTTTGACCGTGCGGTTCACGACAAGACACGTAAGGGTTATCGTCCGGTTGCGCTGGCCGACGGCGCGTCCGGGGCGGCTCAAGCCAGCGCCGACGTGCTGCGCACGGTGGGGCGTGACAAGCTCGCCGGCGGCAACTCGGCGATCGCTGCGATGGTCGACCGGTTGGTCGCCGTGAACGCGCACACGATCTCCTCGGCGTCCGGCGGCAAGATCACCGTCACCTCGACCGGTGTGCAGACCGCGCTCGGCCCGGTGTCCTCCTCCTCCATCAGTCAGGCCCGCAACCTTCTCGACCGGATGCACGTCATGACGTCCGGCACTGACCGGGTTCGCCTGGTCAACGACTACCTCATGCTCATCCCGCAGACGGTGCCTTCACGCGGTGCCTGGGCGGACCACTTCGTCACCGGTGACGCGCAGGTGCGTCAGCAGCGGGACCTGCTCGATCAGCTCGAGGCTGCTGTCGCGTTCACCGCGGCGCCGGACAGCGGGGACGACGACTTCTTCCGCTACACCCTCGTCCCGGCGACCGCCGCCGAACTGAAGACCCTGCGCGCCCGGTACGTGGGCACGAAGAACGCCAAGCACCGCGGAGTCTCCTCGGCGACGATGTCCGGTGCCTACCGGCTGATTGACAACCGCCGCAGCGATGAGATCGAGCAGACCATCGCCAGCGTCGGCAATGTGCGGTCGATGTGGCACGGTTCGCGCGCGGGCAACGTGCTGTCCATCCTGTCCTCGGGGTTGGTAGTGCCGCCGGCGACCGCCAAGCACGTCACAGCCCGCATGTTCGGCGACGGTGTGTACCTGTCCGAGCAGTCGTCCAAGTCGCTGCAGTACAGCCGTGGCGGGGTGTGGTCTGCTGGCACGGACCCGGAGTTCTTCATGTTCGCCGCTGACGTGGCGATGGGCTGGGAGTACCGACCGAACATGCACGGTCAGAGCCATGCTGCCTACGACCGGGCCCGCTCCGGCTCTCTGGTCGACAACCACCACGAAGGCCGCCGCTTCGACTCGATCAACGTCAAGGGGGGAACGTGCGGCGTGCTCAACCACGAGGCGATCATCTGGCGTCCCGACCAGGTCAAGTTGACGTTCCTGTGTCAGTTCGGCGGATAGCCGGCGAGGCCCGTCGCACCGTGAGGTTATGAACACGTCCACATGCTGCGCCCCCGTCCGCGTCCAGGTGCCTCCTTCGTCGTCGATGAAGGCACTCACCCGCTGCCAGAGCGCACCTGGTGGTGCAGCATGACGATCAAGCACAGCCACACCGACCTGTTCGACGTTCCCGCAGTGCTCGGGCACCAGCGTCACCTCGCGCACGGGGTCAACACGCATGGCGTGATGGGCGCCGGTGTCGCCAAGCAGTTCGCCCGGCGCTACCCCCAGCTCCTGCCGGCGTACCGCGCGTACATCAACCACTGCACCCGGTACGACATCCAGCTGCCCGGCGACTGGTTCCGCTTCGAGGCTGGCACCGATGTCATCCACAACCTGTTCAGCCAGGACGCTCCCGGACCAACCGCGCAACTCGAGTGGTTGGAACTGTCGCTGTCGCACGCGATGAACAGCTGTGAGCCCGACGTCACGATTCACCTGCCGTGGATCGGTGCCGGCATCGGTGGACTGACCCGGCAGGAGGTGGCGCGCACCTTCTTAAGCGTCGCGAGCGACTACCCCGACGTGCATCTGCATGTTCACACTCACCCGGCTGAGGAGATCGACGAGCACGCTGTCAAGATCCTGTTCGGCTGAGCCAGACCACGGCGTCGAGGGCGTCGACGTTGCTTGGTGTCATGCCAGGACCGGACCGGACGGCATCAGTCCGCTGGACAGTGACCGCGGCGGGCGGCTGAATCGTCTGCGTGAGTTGTCGCCTTACCCCGCCAGTGGTCGGGTCACCCGAACGAGGTCACCGTCGACTGAGCAGCGGCCGTCACCCGTCGCACCGTGTGGGTATGACGACGAATCTCGCCCCCGTGTTCTCCTCCGACGACCAGGGCCACCTTCGCCCCAGCACTGCCGACGCTGTCGAGCAGCAGCTCCAGACGCTCGCCCTGGCTCGCGTCGCAGAGGATCACCTGTGGGACTGCGTACTTGCTGCCACGCCGCAGACCCGCACCGCCGCCACCACGGCGCACCTGATCGCCAAAGCGATCGTGTCCGAGGTCGACCCGTTCCGCTTCGAGGCACCAGTCGCTATCCCGTCCGGTGCTGCTCCGTACCTGCCGGAGACGCTCGAGTGGCTGAACACCGAGTACCAGGGCACGCTTGCGTCTCGGGACATGCTGCTTACCAGTGGGCTCGACGTCATCCGTCAGCGCATCAGGTCGATGCTCTAGACGAACCAATCGAGGAGCTCAACGACAAAGCAGAAGAAGCCCCCGACGGATCGAGAGCCTGACCCGCTGGATCCCCGTGGCGATGCAACCACCCGTCCTGGCGCGATGAACGCACTGGTGGTGGGCACCGTCGCGCTGGCCCGAGGCGCATCGGACGAGCGACGTCGCACCGTAGAGGTATGAACATCACCTCTCGAACCGAGTTCGACGCCACCATCACCCAGATCGTCGAGGCCTCCACCGCGTACTACACCGACGGCACCTCGAACCTGTCCGACGCACAGTTCGACAGCCTCTACGACGCCGCCAGTGCATACGCCGAACAGCAGGGAATCGACGCCCCCGAGCTCGCGAAGGTCGCCTCCGGTTCCGTCTCCGGCGACGTGGCGCATAGTGTGCCGATGTTGTCGCTGGAGAAGGTTACTGAGGACACCGCGGCGCTGACGACCTGGATGACCAAGTCCGGCATCGAGCAGTTCTCCGTAGAGCCGAAGCTCGACGGCCTCGCGGTCGTCATTCGCTACCGCAACGGCAAGCCGGTGCAGATGGTCACCCGTGGCGACGGTTCGCACGGCGAGGACGTGACGTACGCACTCGAGTCGATCGACAACATCCCCGCATTCGTGGGCGGTCCGTCGCACCACAAGGGCGGCATCTCGACCCGTGACATTCGTGGTTTCGACCTTGAGGTGCGCGGGGAGGCCGTGTTCACCCACGACCAGTTCGAGGGTGCGAACGTGCTGCGCGAACAGCACGGCGATCCGGTCTTCGCGAACGCACGCAACGGAGTGGCCGGAACGCTACGCGGAGCAAAATCTCGCGACTACCTCATCCCGTTCAGCTTCTACGCCTACGACCAGATTGGTCTGGATACCGCGCCACACACCGACTCGATGGACGACCTCGAAGCGTTTGGGTTCGCTACTGCTGCGGGCTTGCTGGGTAGGCGCGGCCCGCACGACATGGGACAGGTCGTCACCGAAGTCCAGGCATGGGCTGGCGCCGAGCCGAACGTCGACACCGACGGCATAGTGGTCAAAGCGGACCGAACCTCGGACCGCGTCCGGCTCGGGATCGGGTCACGCACCCCGCGCTGGGCGATCGCCTACAAGTACGCCACGCAGCAGGTCACCAGCACGCTGCTGGAGGTTGAATGGACGATCGGTCGCACAGGCAGGCTCACTCCGCGTGCCCGCATCGAGCCGGTCGAGCTCACCGGCAGCACCGTCACCTACGCCTCGCTGCACAACCCCGACGACATCAGCCGCAAGGGCTTCATGCTCGGCGACACGGTCATCGTGAAGAAGGCCGGCGAGATCATCCCCCGCCTGGAAGCTCCGGTCGTCGCCCACCGTGACGGCAGCCAAACCCCGATCGACGTGCCGGCCGTCTGCCCGAACTGCGGCAGTAACTTTGACACCACTCAGGCCGTGTGGCGCTGCGTCAGGGGACGCGGGTGCGCCGCCGTCGAGTCGGTTGCCTACGCGGTGAGCCGGGACGCTCTTGACATCGACGGCCTGTCCACCTCGCTCGTGAAGCGGATGATCGACCAGGGCGTCGTCACCGACCTGGCCGACCTGTTCACCCTGACGGCCGCGCAGGTCGCTGCGGTCTCCTCAGACAAGGTCTACGGCGACACCGCGCAGAACCGGAAGGCAGATCGTGTCGGTCAGTCCGTCCCTGTCGGTTCGACGGTCGCCGGAAACATCGTCACGCAGATTGAGAAGGCCAAGACCGCTGGACTTGCCCGCGTCATTACGTCCCTCGGCGTTCGCGGCACGGGACGAAGCATGTCCCGACGTCTCGCCAAGCATTTCGGCTCGATGGACGCTCTGCGGGCCGCGTCCGTGGAGGAACTGGCAACGGTGGAGAAGATCGGCACCATCAAGGCCGCGATGATTGTCGATGAGCTGGCCGAGCTGGCGAGTGTCATTGACCGAATGTCCGCCGCCGGGGTCGTGATGCAGGACGCGCCCGCATCGAGGGCCACCACGGACGCCTGCTCTCAGCCGCTGGCCGGGATGTCGGTCTGCGTCACCGGGTCGATGGTGCTCCGCACTCGATCGGAGATGAACGAGACAGTGGAGTCGCTGGGCGGCAGAGCGGCATCCTCGGTGTCCAAATCGACCTCCCTCCTGGTCGCTGGTCCGGGTGCCGGCAGCAAACTCGACAAGGCCGCGACACTCGGCGTGCGGGTAATGACCGAGGACGAGTTCATCGCGGAGTACCTCTGACGTGACACATTCCCTTCAAACGCCAAGCCCGTCGCACCGTCACCGTTATGAGCAAGCAGCCGTCCTGGGAGGCGATCGCGCACCGGCTCGCGAGCCGGGTGTTCGTCGACCAGTGTCCGCACACCTTCGGGCTCGATCCGGACTGTCCGTTCTGTGAGGACTTCCGGGTGCTGAAGATGTACCGCGAGAAGTGCAGGGCCACCGGGCGCCCATATGTCGGCCAGGAGGTCGACGAGGCGATCGCGGCGGCGGCGGTCGTGCCTGTTCACGAGCTTCCGTACACGGACTAACCTGCTGCGATGGGCATGGAGGGTCGCCGCAAGGAACTGCTGCGGCAGCGCGCTGAACTACGCCGGGAGCTTCGCCTCGAGCAGCGTCCCGGTGTCTCACGAGCGGCCAGCCATCAGGTGATCGTTGCGCTGCGCGAGCGGCTCGTCGAGATCGAGTCGGAGCTGCGCATCACCAACTGACCGACCGAGCGGCGTCGCACCGTTCCGGTATGCAGATCAACCCGACATCGAATGCCACTGTTACCGGAAACATCGACCGCGCCGCCGCGTCCGCGATGGGCTTCCAGGTCGAAACGACCGAGGACATGGCCGTCCTCATGGACATCCTGAGCAGCCTCTACAGCGACCCGCGCACCGCGATTCTGCGCGAGTACGCCGTCAACGGGCGAGACGCGCACCTGGTCGCCGGCGTCACCGAGCCCGTGCAGATCACGTTGCCGTCCGAGTTCGACTCGACGCTGCGGATCAGGGACTTCGGCACCGGCCTGACCGCTGCCGAGATGGACGACATCTACGGCGTCTACCTCAAGTCCACCAAGCGCGGAACGACCCAAACAGGCGGCTTCGGAATCGGTGCCAAGTCAGCCTTCGCGGAGTCGCGGCAGTTCATCGTCACCTCGATCAAGGACGGCATCAAGAACGTCGTCCTGTTCGCCTTGGACGACAACAACATCGGCACCAAGAACGTCATCGTCGCGGGTGTCGCTACCGACGAGCCGAGCGGTGTGCAGGTCGAAATCCCGTTCCGTGAGCACACGGGTTTCGCCCAGACGGCGCGGCGGGTGTTCGAGGTCTGGCCGAGTGGCACCGCACTGATCGACGGCACACTGAACGTGTCCATCCTCGACCGCTGCACCGCCATCGACGACAGCGCGTTCGTGCTGCCCGATGAGTGGGAGCGCCGCAGAGATGTGTCAGTCATCATGGGTGGCGTCGCGTACCCGCTTCCCGCCGGGTCAGCCAAGCGTGTCCGTCAGGCCATGAACGCGGACTCGTCGCGGTCGGCGGTCTACCTGGTAGCGCAGGTCAACGACCTGTCGCCCGCGCCCACCCGCGAGGCACTGAAGGACACCGACGGTAACCGCGCGTGGATCGAAGCGCAGATCGAGTCTCTGCCGGGCCGCGTCGCGGCGATGCACGCCCCCCCGCGCCACGAGGAGCTCGGTCGCCAGGTGCGCGACGCCGGCGCCCGCATCCGCTACATCAGCGACGGCGACGTCGCCGGCTCGATCATGGCCGCCCGCGAGGGCACCGCACGGCCGACACCTTGCCGTCGGCGGGGGCAGCGGTCGCAGCAGCCTACGAGAACAAGGTGTTCCGCATCGGCCCGTCGGTCATCTGGCGCGGGAAGACGTATCCACGGGGTTCACGGCACCGGCGAAGTCTGTGGTGCTGTGGCTCGACAAGAATCGCGACAAGCCCGTCTCCCTGTGTGACCCGCAGCGGCTGATCGTCCCGCGGATGGCGCGGGTGAAGTTTGGCGTGGTCGTCGCAGCTTCCATCTCCGGTGTTCGTGCTCATGCGACCCGCGTGATGCTCGACCAGGGATGGGAGATGCTGGTCACCGTTCCCGAGGAGTCCGGCCAGATCGGGTGGCTGCGCTGGG
This sequence comes from Yimella lutea, assembly GCF_006715095.1. Lineage (NCBI taxonomy): Bacteria > Bacillati > Actinomycetota > Actinomycetes > Micrococcales > Dermacoccaceae > Yimella > Yimella lutea. The sequence goes on along the minus strand of NZ_VFMO01000001.1, from coordinate 1,997,769 downwards.
GTCACGACGGCGACGAGGTGGATGTCCTGACCGCTGCACAGTTCAAGGCGCTCGGTGAGAGCATCAAGGCTTCCACGCAGCAGAAGGTCACCGTTGGCGGCGCCGTCATCGAGCCGACGTATCGGGTGCGTGTGCCGCGCTCCGTCGTCGATCTGGAACTGACCGAGACCGCTCTCGTCGCGTTGTGCAAGGAGTACGGCGGTCATTTGCGCGTCATCAACCGGAACGACGGTGTGAACCAGCAAGCCGTGACCTCGACCTGCCCGGTACTCGTGCAGAAGGACGGTCGCGCCCCGGCGAAGAAGTGGGCCAAGGCTGGGCTGACGATCACCCGTGCGGACAACTACTGGTCGGAGATCCGGCAGGTCGTCGCTGGGCTCAACACGGTTGAACGGGATGCGTTGGCTCTCGTCAACCATCTCGCCCCTCTGACGGAGTACGCCGACCGCCTGTTCGACCCACGGCTGCGTGCGGCAGCGTCGGTGCCGGATCAGGATTGGCTCGCCGTCCTGGCGACGTTCAGCCCAAACAGCCGCGAGGACAGCATCGCCGAGGTGTATCCGGTGCTGCGGGCGCGGCATCTGGACGGCGATGACCTGCTCGATGTCCTCAACGGGGTCTACCTGTTGCGTCAGCACCAGGCGGCTCAGGCGGCTGTCGCGGCATGAGGACACGACGCCCAACCCGCGAGCTTCGTCGCACCGTACGGGTATGAAAACCACCATTCCGTACAACGTCATTTCCACCGGAAACGACTCGACGATCACGTTCTTCGACCCGGCAGGTTCGGGCTCCAAGACGCTCTCATCCGCTCACCCGAACTACGCCCGAGTCCGCGACTGTCTACTGTCCGGTGACGGTTCGAGTTACGCCGACCTGGCGGTGTTGGTGGACACCAAGACGCACATCGCACAGTCGCTGTCGAAGCTGTCCGACCACATCTCCTACGACGGCACGAACCTGTTGTGGGACGGCGACGTCATCAACAACGCTCTGGCCCGGCACATGCTGCGGCTGCTCAAGGACGACGATCAGCGGTACGTCGCGCTGGTGCATTTCATGGAGCGGCTCGCCAAGAACCCCTCACAGGTGTCCCGCGTTCACCTGTGGACGTGGTTGGAGTCCGAGGACTTCACCATCACCCCGGACGGCCTGATCCTGGGCTACAAGGGTGTCCAGAACGTCGAGGACAACCTTTCGATGCGTTCCGGTGTCGAGCCGGTCTACGTCAACGGCGTCGCCCACATCGGGCACATTCCGAACCCCGCTGGTGCGACCGTCGAGATTCCACGCTCGTACGTGCAGACCGACCGCAACGTTGCCTGCTCGGTCGGCTTGCACGTCGGCACCTGGGACTACGCCAACGGATTCGGCCGCAAACTGTTGCGCGTACTCGTCGACCCCGCCGACGTGGTGAGCGTCCCCAAGGACAGCGGCTGCGCCAAGATGCGCGTCTCGCGTTACGTCGTGCTCGACGCTTCGGAGAAGAAGGTTGTCACGCCCATCTTTGATTACGTCGGCCCGTTCGACGACGACGACGACGAGGACTACTGCAGCGACTGCGGCGCGGTTGTTGAGGAATGCGTCTGCGACTCGACGTGCTCGGAGTGCGGCGAGAATGTGGACGACTGCGAATGCCTGTGAGCGGACGACGCGCTCGTCGTGGGTTAAGCAGACGTTGACCGTTAAAGGTCGGCTGGCTGCCGAAGGCGCCTGACGACCGAAGCGCGTCGCACCGTCTACTTCATGCACACCACCCAGAAGACCAAGCTGCTGTCCACCCTCGCCCTCCTCGCGATCGCTGCGCCCGCTCAAGCGATGCAACCGATCGACAAGGGGCCCTCATCAACTCCGTTGCGGCCCGTCGAGATCAGCGTCTCCCGATCGAGCGCGCGACCTGTGATGCTTGCCCCGGCGGCGCAGGCACTCCCGCTCGTGCAGTCCACGCCGGTCGTCATCGTCCCGACGCCCACTACTGTCCCGGCTCGGCCCGCGCCCGCAGCGAAGACGCCGACCCAGAAGTCGAAGACCAGGGCTCCGTCCGCCGCGACGCCTGCGCAACCGACGAAGGACACCAGCGCCCCGAACCCGAAACCTGTTGAGAAGGCCGCTCCGGTCCCCGCGGGTTCCGCACGCTCGATCGCACAGTCCATGCTGTCCTCGTACGGCTGGGGTCAGGATCAGTTCGGCTGCCTGGACAGACTCTGGACCCGCGAATCCGGTTGGGCGCACACCGCGACGAACCCCTCCTCGGGCGCCTACGGCATCCCGCAGTCGCTGCCGGGATCCAAGATGGCCTCCGCCGGCGCCGACTGGCGCACCAATCCGGCCACCCAGATCACCTGGGGCCTGACCTACATCAAGGGACGCTACGGCTCCCCCTGTGGCGCGTGGGCTCACTCCGAAGCCGTCAACTGGTACTGAGTGAGCGAGCCCACTCAGCACCGAGTAAGCTCATGCGAATCTTCCCTCGTCGCGGACCCGAGGCTTCGCAGCAACAAGACCCCGGCGGCCCCTGTGCGTCAGGCTGAGGTGAGACACGACTTCTGAGTTCTTTCTCGCTGCATGGGGCCGAGAAGTGAGACACCTTGATGCAATGACGTTGGCCGACGCCTCTCGGATCGATGATGGGGCGTGACTCCTGGAGCTGATCGTCCGAAGCGGCGCACGTTCACCGCGGAATACAAGGCCCGGATCGTGGCCCAGTGAGCAGCTGCGGACCACGATCGGGGTGCGGTCCTGCGCAGGGAGGGCCGTGTACTCCTTCCACATCACCGGGTGGCGTAAGGCTGCCCGGGCCGGCGCGACCGCGGCGCTGGGGCCTAATACGAGGGTCGCCGCGACCGGGAGATCGAGCAGCTCAAGGCTCGGGCGGAGAAGGCCGAGGCCGAACTCGCGAGGACAAGAGCGGCGTTGGGCATCGTGGGAAGAGCACACGCGCTCGTGGAGACGCTCTCCGAGAGCACGGGCACGCCGAAGCCGCTAAAGCGGTGATCGTCCCTGCCGTCGACGACCTCGCCGAGCACACGAGCATCAAGAAGGCCTGCGGGCTGCTAGTCCGCTCGCCAGGCGGTCACTACTGCGCCAAGCAGCCGCGGATGCACGGACCGGCGCCGAGACGGCCCACGCCACCCAACGCGCTCACTGACGAGGAGCAGGCGCAGGTGCTGGCCGCGTTGACCAGCGAGAGGTTCGTGGACAAATCAGTCGCGCAAACCTGGGCCATCCTGCTCGACGAGGGCGCGTACCTGTGCTCGGTGTCGACCATGCACCGGATCCTTCGATGCGACGGTGCCACCGGCGAGCGGCACCGGCAGGCCACCCACCCTGCGCGCAAGAAGCCCAAACTGCTGGCCACCGGACCAGGACAGATCTGGAGCTGGGACATCACCAAACTCCGCGGACTAGGGCGCGAGTGCTGGTTCCAGCCCTACGTCGTGCTCGACATCCTCTCCCGCTACGTCGTCGCGTAAACCGTCCAGACCGGTGAGAACTCCGAGATCGCCAAGACGATGCTCGAGGAGGCGATGGGCATCTACGGCATCCCCGATGCGGCTCACGCTGACCGGGGCACCTCGATGACATCGAAACGGCGCCCAACTGCTGCACGACCCAAGGATCGACCGATCCCACTCCCGGCCGCGGGTGTCGAATGACAACCCAGTCAGCAAGTCGGCGTTCAAGACGCTGACGTACGCACCGGTGTTCCCCGAGAGCTCCTGGTCCCCGGCCGACGCGAGGGCGTTCTCTGAGGCGTTCTTCACCTATTACAACCACGAGCAGCGTCGCTCCAGGATCGGACTCCACACCCCGGCGCCGGTCCACCACGGCAACGCGACCGAGATCCGCGCCCAATGCCAGACAACGCTGAACACCGCTCACCCCGAACGGTTGGCAACCACAGACCTGTTGCCCCCAAGGATGCCCGAAGCGGCCTGGATCAACCGGCCATCACCGGAGGCCCTGATACAGACCACGTAACGAGACGTGTCTCACTGCTTGACATCTTCCGCGCTATGAACCGCTAAAACAAACCATCCGTGTGGTACTTTTGTGATCGCAGTCGCAGGTGGCCCCGCAATCGGCCCTCCCCGCAGAGAGTCGATGGGGCTCAACACAACCAGCAGCACGAACCCGACCCCTGGCCGGACCGGGCCGTCGATCAAGCACTCCTCGGAGGCTCCAAGGAACGAGAGACACCCGGTCGGGGCGAACATCAACCGCCTTGTCCGACGAGAACACACGCATCACGACCCCGCCAGTGCGGTCCAGAACTGCTGGGCCACTCCCTCAATAATCCACGATTCCATCGCTTGACGATCGAACGAAGGACTCAAGAAATGCTTCACAAAATCGAAGTCGAGACGGACTGGGACCAAGTTCAGATACTCGACTGCACGCTACGAGATGGTTCCTACGCTGTCGATTTCGAGTTCGAAGAAGCATTCGTTGCTGAACTCCTCGACGGACTAGCCACCAGCGCGATTCCCCTCGTCGAGATCGGCCACGGTCTCGGCTTGGAGGCCGAGCGGAAGGGCGCGAAGCCGGGCAATATTCACCACGCCCAGTGGGCGGAGCTTGCGCAGTCGCACCTCAACGGCAAACCGTGGGGGATGTTCGCACAGCCCGACTTCACCCGGATCGAAACGATCGCCAGCCTCTCATCAGAGGGGATGTCCTTCATCCGTGTCGGAATGGAGCCGGAAAAGGTCCCCGCCAATACCGACTACCTACTGGCAGCGCTCGACTCATGTCCGAACGTTTACCTGAACCTCATGAAGACCAGCTCCACCGCTCCGAAACAACTCCCCGGCCTGCTCGACACCGTTCCCGCGGAAGTGGCCGGCGTGTACGTCGTCGACTCCTACGGAGCGATGATCCCCGACGATGTGGACCGCTACGTATCCACTGTCAAGCAACTCTTCCCCGTCATCGGTTTCCATGGTCATGACAATCTGGGGCTGGCGAACATCAACAGCTTGAGCGCACTTCTCGCCGGAGCTACCATCGCCGACGGGTGTCTGAACGGAATCGGTCGGGGGTCAGGGAACGCGTCAACGGAATCCCTCGCAGCAATCATCAACCTTCTTGACAGCGACCACTTCCGGTACCAGGAACTGGCTCCCTTAGCCGAGCTCTGCCGCGAAGAGATGACGGTGATCGCGGAGAACCGCGAGATGCACGTCCTCGGTGCCGTCATCGGCATGCACTCCGGGTTCTTCCCACTCATCCAGGAAGCCTCCGCAAATGCCAACGTGCGCCCCGCCGACCTCATGCAGACAGCCGCAAATCTGGCGGAGCAAGCACCGGGGCCGCAGCACATCCGGGGCGCGGCTGAACAACTTTGCCGGTCAGTCTCGCTGCCCCAGACGTCCGGCGACACGCAGGCAGCTGTACCGCAATGAAGTTCACCCGCCTCCCCGGAAAGTCGAATCACCGCACCGACTACGCGGTCCTGTATGCGAACTCCTGGTATTCGGTTTCGTCGCTCACCGACCGAACCATTGACAACCCGGTCAAGCTGCTTGCGGCCATCACGACCGAGCCCGTCATCTCCGGAAGAGTAACTCGCCGCTTGGATGAGGTCACTGCCTTACGGGTCGACCTGGCGCACGCACCCACCTTGGCGGACCGAAGGCTGCCCATCTGGGGAGCAGGCCTGAACTACCGTGGCCACTCCAAAGACCTTGCCGCCGCCCAGCCTTCCGACGGACCGGGGTCATACCTTCGACCAGCAACATGCCTGATCGATAACGGCGAAACGATCATGTTGCCACCGCAGTCGAGTCGCGTCACGGCTGAGGCCGAACTGGGGCTCATCCTAGGCCAATCCTGCAAGAACGTGAAGCGCTCGGACTGGCGATCCGCTGTAGCGGCGGTAACCGTCGTTCTGGATCTCACCGCCGAGGACGCCATCCGCAAGAATCCTCGCCACATCCCATGGGCGAAGGGTTTCGACTCGTTCTGCAGTATCGGGCCTGTCCTCGTTGCGCTCGCTGATCTCAGCGATGACCAGCTCATGTCCCTCACGGTGAGCACCCGCCTCAACGGGGAGACCGTGGCGTCGGCACCAGTGGCTGACATGAAGTACGACTGTGGATTCCTCGTGGAGTACTTCACCGCTGGTCGGACGCTACCCGCCGGAACAGTGATCTGTACCGGCACACCGGGAGCAGCTCCTCTCGCCGACGGCGACGTGGTCACGGCGACAGTCGATGGCGTAGGCGAACTCAGCCATCCCATCACGGCCGGAGCGATCGACCGTGGGTGACCTGGCAGGTACCGACTCACTCGTGCTCGGCGGCTCTCGCGGGATCGGCAAAGCGGTCGCCGACTGTTTGGCCCGAGACGGCAGTCGGGTGACGATCGTGGCCCGCACAGTGGCGAGTGCGCGAGAAGCAGCCGCTCGCTTACCGGGAACGGGGCACACCGGACTCGGCATCGACCTGCGCGAGCCAGCGCAGATCGCCGCCGCCCTCGAACCACTGGGTGCGTTCGACATCGTCATCCTCAACTCACCCGGTGCCGCCCCCAACCGGGTTGAGGATACGACCCCTGAAGGTTTGCAGGCCGCATTCACCCTCATGGTGCTGTCGCTCCAACGCGTCGTCGCCTGCACGATGCCCCAAATGAAGGCAGCGGGCACCGGGCGATACATCGCAATCACCTCAAGCTCCTTGTCGTCACCGATCGATGACTTGGCGGACTCCTCCGTGGCCAGGGCAGCCTTCGCGTCCTACCTCGCCCTACTTGCCCGCCATCTCGGGAGTCACGGCATCACCGTGAATCACGTCATGCCGGGAAAGGTCGACACCGAGCGAGTGCGCGCCATCGACGCGAGTACAGCAGCCACGCAGCGCCGCGACCCCTTGGCAGTCCGCAAGGACGTCGAGAGCGGAATCCCGCTCGGCCGATACGCGCAACCTCGCGAAATCGCGGAGCTCGTCAGCTTCCTGGCCGGACCCCGGGCCTCATACATCACCGGCTCGGGCCTGCGGTGCGATGGCGGACTCGTGAAATCACTCTGACACCAAACCATCCAAGATTCGTCGATTGGAGCTTGTCGCCGTGCCACCCCAACGCCTGTCGCTAGCCGAACACATCCGGGATACCGCGAACCGCACCCCCAATGCGGTAGCAATCGAACACGCCGAACGTCGCATCACCTACGTCGAACTCGAGGCAGCGATCGAGCACCTCACTGAGACCCTTCGAACGACCTGTCCTGCGGGCCGCTTCGTCGGCATCCTCGGCCAACGCGGACCGGCAGCGGTCATCGCTATCGTTGCCTCGCTCCGTGCCCGGCGCCCCTTTGTCATTCTGGACGATCGCGATAGCACGGCCACGAACCGCCAGAAAGTGGGTCTGCTAGGCGTTGCCCTCATCACCGGACCCGAACCGTCAGGTTGGCGACCCATCGTCGGGCCAGTTCCCGAGAAGTGGGAAGCACACCCAGGCGGCAACACCCGGTTCGACACCACCGGCGTTGCCTACGCGATCTACACCTCCGGGTCGACAGGGCAACCCAAGTGTGTTCTCGTCCGATCGACACCGCTCGCCACGATCATCCACGACCACGTCGATCGCCTCGAAGTCAACGGAGCGAGCCGCACGCTGCAGTTCGCGCGCCTCACGTTCGACGGGTGTCTCACTGAGATCCTGTGGACTCTCAGCGCCGGTGCCTGCCTTGTCATCGTCGCCGAAGACGAACTCGCCCCCGGTGACCCGCTGCAACGGACTCTCGAGCGTCACCGCATCACGCACCTGAAGACCACCCCCTTCGCGCTGACGGTGACAGATCCCACCCCGGAGATGTCACTAGAGCGGGTCATCAACGGCGGGGGGGCGTGCCGGCCCAACACGATCGCTCGCTGGTCGTCCATCGCGCGATTCCACAACGCCTACGGGCTCACCGAAACCACCATTTGCAATCTCCTCACAAGACCCTTGGACGGTCGCAAAGAGTGGCAGTCCATACCACTTGGGGATGTTGTCGGCGACTGCGACGTGCTCGTCGCAAGTCCGCATTCGGACCATTCACGGCCGGTGGAAGGTGTGCCGGGTGAACTCGTCATCACCGGTGACAGCGTCGCCCTCGGCTACCTCACCGCCTCCGGAGTCGAGACGTTCGATGAAGAGTTCCGCACCGGTGACATGGTCGAACTGACCGACAACGGTCTGTGCTTTGTCCAACGGTCGGACCGCCAAGTCAAGGTTCGCGGCTACCGGATCGATCCCGGCGAGATCGAACATGCGGTGTGCCGATTCGAATCGGTCCGGGACGCAGCCGTTGTCACCGAAGGCCTGGACGCTCGAGAACGCACCGACGACGCCCTCGTTTGCTACTACGCGGGAGATGCCGACCCAACGCATCTACGTGCCCATCTGGACCGCACTCTTGATCCTTACAAGGTGCCGTCCGTGCTGGAACGCGTCGACCAACTTCCGCACACGAGCAACGGGAAGGTGGACATCGCAGCGTTAGCTGCCGGTAGACGCGAACGGCTCGATTCGACCGGCACGTCATCCACACCGATGGACACCCTCCTGCAGTATGTAGCAGCCATCACCGGTGCCCCGGCCGTCCGGCCGACGGACAACTTCTTCGACCTTGGCGGAGATTCCGCGAGCTCCCTGGCGCTGGTCAACAAACTGCGCAGTCTTGGCTGGCACGACGCCGGGGTCCGCGATGTGCTGCGTGCCCAGGATGTCGCCGCGCTCGGTGACGCCCTCATGCAAAGGAACGGAGTCCAGACGTGTGCGGACTAAGCGGCACCTTCTCCACCGGAGGAACTCCAGATCGGTCAATCGTTTCCGCAATGCACAATGCGCTCCTGCACCGGGGACCCGACGAAACCTACTCGTTCAGTACCCCGCAGATCTCGATCAAACTGGCCCGTCTAGCAATGAACGGGCTGACCGATGGGTGGCAACCAGCAGAAGACCGGAGCGGCCGGTACGTCGCGCTCACCAACGGTGAGATCTACAACGCGGCAGACCTCTGGGACCAGGCCCTTACCGCTCAACAGGACCACAACAGGGTTGACGTCGCCGTCATTCCTGAGTTGTTTGCTCAGTACGGCCCACTGGGATTCGAACGAATTGACGGCCAGTTCGCAACGGTCATCTTCGACCGGGTGACTGGGACGCTGCACCTTGCCCGGGACCGGTTCGGCATCTGCCCACTCCACTACGTCCTTAATGGAGGGCACCTTCACTTCTGTTCCGAACTGCGTCCCTTGGTCAAGCACGCACCGAACAGTCGTCGCGTCGACCTCACAGCCGTCGACCAGTACCTGTCCCTCGGCAACATCGTTGCGCCGCGCACAATCGTGGAGGGAGTGTGTGCCGTTCCCCCGGGCTGTGTCGTTACTGCCACTCACTCGGGTTCCAGAACGACCCGGTACTGGCGCTACGGCGACTTCCGACAGGAAGGGCGCCCTCTTGGAGGGGTTCGGGAAGCGGTTCAGGCGGCCGTCGATTCGCGACTGAACGCCGAGGTTGAGATCGGCGCCTACCTCAGCGGAGGGCTGGATTCGACGATCCTGGCTGCCGAGGCAGCCCGGTTGATCGACAGGCCCCTGCAAACGTTCTCCGTCGCGTTCGGCGAGGACCAACTCCTGAACGAGCAGAGGTACCAGCGAGAGGTCCAGGCCGCTCTGGGAACAGAGCACCACGAAGTGCAGTGCACACCGACGGACATCGCACAACAGTTCGAGGACATGGTGCGTCATTGTTGTTACCCGCAACGCGAAACGTACAACGTGGCATCGCGGATGCTCTCGGAGATGACGAACAGACACCGCGTCAAGGGTGTGATCTCCGGGGAGGGCGCCGACGAACTGTTCTTCGGGTATGACTCCTACGTCTTCGACGGAGTGCTCGGCACAACTCCTGAAGACAGCCGAAACGAAAAGGCATGGGGACGGGCGGACTTCGCCTGGGAGGCCAACTGGGAGGTGCGGGAGAAGCTACTGCAGACCTGCTTGGTCCCGGACGCCATGGAATCGCTGCGGGGCCGCGAGTTCCACTGCGATCGGCTCATCCCATTCAGTGACCACGAGCTGACTTCCCTGACGCGGCTGCAGATGCGATCGATCTGCGACGTGTACATCCAGCTGTGCGGGCACCTGCTGGGCGACCACGGTGATTCCATGCTCATGTCGAGCTCGGTGGAGGGCCGGTACCCGTTTCTCGCGAATGCCGTCGTCGAATACGCGCTCCGCACGCCGGACACAGCGAAAGTGTCCGATTTCGAGGGCAAGCAGTGCTTGCGAACGGCTTACCGATCGCTCATCCCCCAAGCCGTCCTGAATCGCCCAAAGCAGGGTTTCACCGCGTACTCATTCGACGACTTGGATCCGGGAACAACCCAACGGTGGCGGGCGCTCGTGGCCGACTGTGGACTTTTCAACTCGGACGTTTTTGATGCGCTGCTTGCATCCACAAACCCCAAATGGGACGTGACAGTCAGCCTTACGAGCATCAGCATGCTCATCGACGAACTGGGGTTGACATGAGCGGCCGGCCATGGAGCGACGTCATCAACGGCGGACGGTGGGCAAGTGGTCTCCCCCTCTGGGTGGAGGATGGCTGTGAATACAGTTGGCGCCACGTCTCCGCGGTCGCAGACCGAATCCGGGAGCAGATCCCACCCCAGTCGCGGGTGGTGCAGGTCTCAGCCGGGTCCAAGGTGGGCTACTTCGCAGCACAGCTTGCAGTCTGGCGCCTCGGTCGAATCTTCGTCACCGACGATGGTTCTCTTAGCGCTGAGCAAAATGGCCAGGTCGGCGCAGACACGGTGGTTTCTGTTCCGTCGGATGTCGAGGCGCGGATCGATTACGACCAGATACGGAAACCTGCGCCCGACGAGGCGCATTTCCCCACGGGCATCGCTGCGGTGAACTTCACATCCGGGAGTACCGGCGCACGAAAGGCGGTGGCGGTCACTGCCAAGAACCTGTTAGCCACTTGGGCTGATCCTTCCCTTTCAACAGCGCGTGTGGGCCACGCATCGGCAAGCTTCGCGCAACCTGCCTTCGATGGCTGGTGGTTCGATACCTGGCGAACCGTGACCGAAGGTGGGACCGTCGTTTGCCTACCCGGTGTCAACGACGACGTTTTCGCTTGGCCGGATCTTGCCCGCCGCTACAACATCGGGCGTGTCCTGCTACCTGCAGCGGTTCTGTCGACGCTGCTCGATGCCGCACCGGAATGTCTGGTGGGGTTCCCCACTATCTTTAGCGGCGGGGAGGCTTTCGGGACGACGGTGGTTTCCCGCGCCGCTGAGGCCGGGCTACCCGGTCGATTCGTGAACTTGTACGGCCCAACGGAGGCAACATTCGCAACGCACCGATACGACGTCGGGCAAGGTGACGCTGACGGGCCCATCCCGATCGGGCGACCGCTCTCATCAGTCCAGCAGCTCTTGCGCCCCTTGGATGACCAGCCCGAACACTTCGAGCTTGTCGTGAAAGGGCCGACCGTGTGCGCGGGCTACGTCGATGACGGCAGATTGACAACGCGCTTCCTCGATCAGGACGGACATCCTAGTTATTCGACGGGGGACCTTGTCACAGTTGCGCCAACGGGGGATTTGGTATTCGTCGGTAGGAGGGACCGCCAAGTGAAGGTCAATGGTCACCGTATCGACGCGGGCCAATTGGAGCGTCACGTTCTCACCGTGCCCGGCGTGAGCGCTTGCCGTCTACTGCAGCGCGACCATGTGACCGTGGCGTTCGTGGTCCTCCTCGACCGGCAACCGCATGCCCGAACCCCTACGGATGACCTGCTGAACGTCGTCCGAAGCTACTCGGCAGCGATTCACGTCCAGTTAGTCGACAACCTGCCACTGAGGGGCGGCGGCAAAGTCGATGAGGGCGCCCTGTTCGAGACATATAACACCACCGTATAGGAGGAAACCCGCAATGACAACCTCAACACCTGCGAACAGCACACCTTCGGCCCAAGAGATCGTCGAGTGCATCAAAGCCGTTACGAACCGTGACGTCACGCCTGACACCGACATCTTCGACTCAGCCGGCGTTGACTCCCTCTCCATCCTCCGCTGTCGGGCCAACTTAAAGACCAAGTTCGGCTTTCCAGTCCCGGCCAGTGCCTTCTTCAACGGACGGACTCCGACCGGTATCGCACAACGAATTGAGGAAATCCGTGAGAACGGTTGACGACAGCCCACTCTACTCAGCCGACTTCTTCGCTGACCAAGACCCGTGGGCGTATCTCAACGAACTCCGCACAGAAAGTCCCGTGTCGCTCCACCGGCGGGCGGACGGATATGAGTTCTACGCCCTCACAACCTACGAGGACGTCCGCGACGCATACATCGATCACGTAAACCTGAGTTCGTCATACGGAACGATGATCGACGGGTCGTTCATCCCGCAGGAGGATACGGCCTCCGGTCGGATGCTCATCGTGGCTGATGAGCCGGCGCACGGACGGATTAAGAAGCCGGTGAAACAGAGCGGCTTCAATCGCGGAATGATTGAGTCCATCGGTCGCACCGTTTCGCGGAACATTGCCACCAGTTTGAATGGGCTAAGCGTCGGTGACCACATCGACTTCACCACGCACGTTGCACCGGAGTTGCCGAAGGGCGTCCTGGAGGTGCTCTTCGGGGTCGGGCCAGCTGACGCCGCGGAGCTACTTCAAGCGACCCGAACCATGATCGGCTATCGGGACGCCAACTACAGCGGCGCCGCACCGTTGGACTCGCTCGTAGATGCACAGCAGGAGATCCTAGACTTCATCGACGACCTCATCGGGCAGCGCCAACGGACCGGCGACGACAGCGACATGATCGGCTTTCTCGCCTCGTGTGTATCACGGGGTGAAATGACCCGGGATGTTGCACTTCTGAACGGTCTCAACGTCGCAGTCGGCGGCAACGAAACCACGCCCCATACCGCGAGCCTGAGCATCCATACGATTGACGCACACCCTGACGAGTGGAGCAAAGTCACGAGTGGAGAGGCCGATCTCGACCTCGCAACGGAGGAGTTCCTGCGATGGACGTCAACGAACACCTACGTACAGCGGCTCAGTCTCAACGAGGTGAGTTTCGGTGAGGCAACCATCCCTCCGCGCTCCTTCGTAACCCTGTGGAACATGGCGGCAAACCGTGACCCGGACGTGTTCGACCGACCGGACGAGTTTGTCATCGACCGACCTCACAACCGGCAGATTGCGTTTGGCGCCGGCGTCCACCGATGCATCGGTGCACCGGTAGCCACACTCGAGATCAAAATGTTCTTGGATGCCTTACGTAGCTGGGACAAAGAGTTTGCAGTACTTGAGCCGCCCCGCCGTCTTCGCTCCAACTTCATGCTCGGCTTCACCGAATTGCAGGTTGAGGTCATTCCTGCCCGGAAGAGCTGACTTCTCCATGATCAAGCCAAACGACATCATCGGATTCTTCCCTGCTGCGGGTGCGGGCGGCAGCACGCTCGACTCCAGCCGTGAGATTGCCGACCAACTAGGGTGCGCGCTGCTCGAACTGCCCAACCCGCCGACGATCGACGACTTCACCACCGGTCGGTGGTACAACGGCCTCGAACACATCGTGCGTGCACAAATTGCCAAGGACGGCAACAGCCGGCTCGTCTTGGTCGGTCACTGCATGGGCGGCCTGTCGGCGTTCACCGCTGCTTCATTGCTCCGTTCCACGAGCCCGGATGTTCGGGTCGGAGCTCTTGTCATAAACACTCCGTACCCCGGACGGGACGGGCGTATCCCGACCATGTCAGCCCTGTCGGACAGTGCTATTGGCGAGCTACTCGGGGCTGAGGGTTTCCCGCAAGAATTGATCGACGACGTGGACATGCTTGAGGAAGTTGCCACGAACCTACGAGCCGAAGCTACTGTCGCGGACAGAGTGGCTGGGGCGATCCATGAGCGAACCGACTGTGTTCCGCTCCACGCTCTGTCGACCCGTGGGGACCCGTTCATCACCCCGGGCGACTGCGAAGGTTGGTCACGCCGGTCATGCGGGTTGTTCGGTTGGACAATCTGTGAGGGTGGTCATGCCATCAACGAAGCCAGTGCTCCGGTTCTTCGGCGAACGATCATGTCGCTCTTCGGTGAACTGGCATGACGGCTGCGGGAACTCACGAGCTGCGCCGCTCGCTCAACGGGGTAACCGCCACGTTCATCGCGCTCGGGACGGTCCTGGGCAGCGGAATCATGATCCTGCCCGGATTGACGTACAGCAGCCTGGATCGCTCGGCGTGGATCCCGTGGGCTATCGCGGCGTTGAGCGTGGCGCCTCTGCTAGTCGCGTACTCGTGGCTGGGTCGCTCCTTCCCTTCCGCGTCCGGCGTGGCTCATTATTCGCAGTTGGCGTTCGGTCGTCCCTTGGGTGCTACGTCGGGCGTACTCGCCATCATCGCCCTCGCGACCGGGATACCCGCCACGGCCCTGACCGGCGGACGTTACGCCGCGCAGTTCACTGACGAGCCGGCCCTGCAGTGGCTCATCCCGCTGGTCCTTGTCGGTACAGCGATCTGCGTAGCAGCAAGCGGCACCACGGTGTCGGGGCGAGTCCAGACAGGGCTGACTTTGTCGCTGTGCATCGTCGTCGTTGTGGTGTGCACGGCGGCCATTGCTTCCGCCGACTCGCCTCGCCCCGACCTGTCGTTCCCCGGAGAATCGGTCGCCGCGCCTCTCGCCGCTGTATTCGTTGCGTTCACCGGGTGGGAGACTGTCGCGTTCACGTTCGAGGAGCATGCCCGACCGGACCTCATCCCCCGCATCTTCGCCATCTCCTACGTGATCGTCACGACCGTTTACGCACTAATTCTGCTCGCACTGTTCTCGGTGGTGGCCTCGGATGATCCGGGTTTGACGGAGGCACCGCTCCTGCTTCTCGCCCAGAAGGTCTTGGGGGGCGACGTGGGACGGTACTTGGTGACTGGGTTCGTGGTGGCAGCCATCCTGTCTAACGTTCTTGCCTCTGCTGTTGCCCTCTCCCGGCTCGTTTTCGGCATGGCACGTGACCGCCATCTACCGCGCCACTTAGGAGTTCTGACAGCCACTGGCAATCCACTACGTTCAGTCTTCTTCGTCGGGGGAACGTTGCTGCTCATCGCCTCCAGCGTGTGCGTTGGATTGCTGCCATTCGAGCAATTGTTCGTGTTGTCCGGCGGGATCTACTTCTTGCTGTACGCCGTGGGTGCCGCCTCCTACGCAGCCCTGAATCCCCGTCGAGGAGCGAAGCTCGTCACCCTGTTGAGTCTCGTCGCGGTGATCTCGGTGGGCGTATTGGCAGCCTCGTCACTCGTGGTTTCCCTATGCCTAGCAGCAGGTGTTTTCGCTGTGATCAAGCTGGTTGCCAGGACTTGGAGACAACCCGCCACGGATGAAACTAGATCTGGCGCATATGGGAACGGAGAAACATGACACATCTATTGTTTTTTCCCGGTGCAGGATCGTTCGGCACGGAGTTCGCAACGTTGGGGCGTTCATTGCCGTTTGCTTCGGCGGTCATCGACTACCCGGGCCGCCGCGGCGCAACCTTCGGTCACCCACCGGAGTCGTTCCGTACGGTCGTGGACCACTGCATGGAACAAGTCCGCGGCACGGAGAGTCGTCGGCAGCCAGTAGCGCTCCTAGGCCACAGTTATGGCGCATACGTCGCCTGGGAAACGGCGATGAGACTCGAGGCGGAGGGTACGAGCGTCCGCGGTCTGTTCCTGGCAGGTGCAGCGTCACCTTCGCACGACACTTCGCGCTTGCCCGTCACCGTGCCTGAGGTCAGACGGTACTTCGACCGCGTGGATCCACACCTGCTCACGTCGGCACCGTCCTCCGAATGGGCCGACATCATCTGTGAAACAGCCGCGGACGACCTACGACTGCTACGTGACTACAGGACGCAGCCGAGGGGTGCCGATAGCATGCTCGCCATTCCTGCAACCGTCTGTCGGGGTGAGCAGGACACACTCGTCGACAGGGCCGCGTTGGAAGCTTGGGGTGAATTCTGCAGCGGCCCGTTCTCCTCCATCGTCTTCGCTGGCGGCCATTCCGATTACCTCACAACGTCAACTTTCGCGTCGTGGTTGACAGAGCAGGTTCATCAACTGGCCAGTGGTCCCGAACCCACCAAGGGTGTGAACCACGATGAGTGAGCGGACTCGACAGTCGGCTGGCAGCGGCCGCCCCGAGGAGACGGCACCAACCGAACCGACTCTGCGTTCGAACTACGATTTCACGAAGTTTTGGTTCGGCCAAGGGGTTTCGCTCCTCGGCTCGCAGATGACCCTCTTGGCACTCCCCCTCGCAGCAATCACAGTGTTCTCAGCATCGTCCGGTGAGGTGGGTCTACTGCGCTTCGTCGAGACCATCCCGTACTTGTTCTTCGCATTACCGTTCGGCGTCTGGGTCGATCGGCGGAAGAAGAAGCCCGTGATGATTACCGCGAACGCATTGCGAATGCTTCTCCTACTCGCCGTCCCCGTTCTGGCGCATTTCGACCTCTTGACGGTTCATGTGTTACTGGTGATCGCCGGCGCCGTAGGTGTCTTCTCCGTGCTGTTCGAAGTCACGTGGATGTCCTACATTCCGACGCTGGTGAAGCGCAGGGACCATCTCGTCGACGCCAACCAGAGGCTCGGTGTCACCCAGTCGACCACGGACCTCGCGGGCCCGGGGCTCGCAGGACTCCTCATCGGTTGGGTGGGGCCGATCACGGTCCTTGTCGTCGACTCGGTCTCCTACCTCCTGTCTCTGGTCACCATGGCATTTGTAAGGGCGCCAGAGGAGAAACCAGAGGTTTCGCCAGACAGGTCCTTCACCCGCGAGCTCAGCGACGGGGTAACGTTGGTTTTCCGGCACACCGTTCTTCGACCTTTGGCTCTGATTGCACCCTTCACCAACATGTCGTTGACGTGTATTTCGACACTTTTCCTCCTCTACGGGGTCCGCAATTCCGGACTGACGCCGGCGGAAATCGGGACGGTCTTCTCCGTATCGGCCGTCGGGGCCCTGCTCGGAGCTCTTGTCTCGAAACGCCTCCTCGCCCGGTTCCCCGTCGGTCCGCTGTACGGAGCCGCGATGCTTGCTCTGTACGCAGCCCCCTTGCCGCTGACGTTCGCTGACGGAGCGAAGTCCGTCGTAATGGCTGTATTCGCCGCAACACTCATGATCAGCTACTTCGGGAGCGGGTTATCGAACGTCATCCAGCTGTCGCTTCGCCAGACGTGTACCCCGACGCCGATGATGGGCCGTATGAGTGCCGCATTCCGCACTCTCCTGTTCGGGGGGGCGGCCGTCGGCGCGCTCATCGCCGGTTTCTTGGGCGAAAGCCTCGGTGTGGAAGACGCGCTCAGGCTCGTGACCATCTGTTCGGCACTCCTCGTCCTGCCCATTCTGATGACACCCGTCGTCCGGCTCCGCGACGTCTCGGACGCCATGACCACGGAAGCCCCCTGAACGAATCGATAACCATGGAGAGGATCACATCAATGAACCAATCTTCCGCTGCACCGATCGAGGCTGTTCGTGCGTCGTTCGCACAGGAACAATTGTGGTTCCTTGACCAACTTTCTTCCGGTGGCAGCGCCTACAACATCATGCTGAGTTGGGGACTGACCGGCGAAGTCAGAGCCGACCTCCTCCGCGAATCCATAGCTGCCGTTGTCGCACGACATGACGCGCTCCGCATGACCTTTCACGACGGCAATGGCACCCCCCGCGTTGTCGCGGCTGAGGCCGACAGCGTCCATGTCGGACTTCCGGTCATCGACCTCCGATCCTTGGACCCGACGTCCCGCCAGCAATGGCTGTCCGACGAGGTGAACAGACGGCAGAATCAACGTTTCAATCTCACGGTCGGCCCCCTGTTCTTCTTCGAGCTCATACAGCTCACCGAGGACGAGTTCTTTTTTCTGGAGTGCTTCCACCACTCGATCTTGGATGGATGGTCCTCATCGATCGTGAACGACGACCTCAGCCGCTTCTATAACGCCGTGGTCGAGGGCAAACAGATGCTCCCCCAGTCGTCGGACCCCACCTACATCGACTTCATCACCAATCAGCGGGCCCGTCTGACACCCAACGTCCTTGCTGAGGAACTCAGTTTCTGGACCGAACGACTCAAGGGACTCGCACCACTGCAGCTTCCCACCGAACGCTCGCGCGCCCTAGCCGCTGCATCCAACGACGCAGTGGCCCAACCCGGTGACACGTTCGTACGTGCCATGGATCGGACGGCCTACACGGCAGTCAAGAAGTCAGCGGCTGAGGGCGGAACCTCCACACTTGCCGTAATCGGCGCGGCACTTTCGGTGGTGCTCAGCCGATACTCGACAAGCACGGACATCCCAATTGGGATTCCGATGCTCGGGCGCATCGACGCAGAGTGGGAAGGCGTGGTCGGCATGTTCATCAACATGACCGTGTTGCGCTCGCACCCGAATCCCGAACTGACCTTCGCCGAGCTACGAGAGCAGGTCATGGAGAGCCTGTTCGAACTCATGGATCACCAGGAGGCGCCGTTCTCCATGGTGGTCGAACAGGTGGCCCCGGCTCGTGCCGCAAACCAGAATCCCCTGTTCCAGGTTAGCCTGCAGGTCCTGGACGCCAGTAGCGCGGGCCAGACCCTCACGCTCACGGGCGTCGACGTTGAGTTCATCCCGCCCAGATCCGACACCTCACGTTTCGACGTGTCCCTCAATCTTTTCGACTCCGGCGAAGACATCCAGGTATCCGCGGAGTATTCGACGCACCTCTTCGACGAGTGGCGCATCATGGGACTGCTTGGCCACCTCGAAGAGGTCATCCGACAGGGAGCGACCAACCCAACGATGAGACTCTCGAGTCTGGCGATGGTCCCCACGGATGAAGCCACCGAACTCGTGGCCGCCGGACGGGGCCCGCGAACCTCGCGGATCAATCTCGACGCCGCCCTTCCCGACGCACGTGATCTCCCTCTCGCCGTGGTCGACGCCCAAGGCAACCTCACACCACGCGGCATCCCGGGTGAAGTGGTACTCGGTCTGTCCCCGTGGACCGATGAGGTGGCGGATCAGATCGCTACTACGGGCAGCGTGACCTGTGTGCCCACCCGCCCCACCGGACTGCATGCCGTCTGGGGACGGGATATGGATCTGCAGCCAGTCACCTCCGGAGAGCCCCCACACACGGCGGCCGTCGCCCGAACGGGCCCTTCCGAACCAGAGAGCGGTATCGACTCGCGGGCTCCCCGCGACAGCGCAGTTCAGGAGGACGTGGCACAGGCATTCACAGACGTTCTCGAAGTTACGCATCTTGGTCCCGACGACAACTTCTTCGACGCTGGCGGCAGCTCCTTGCGAGCAATGCGTGTCATCAGCCGTGTCAACAAGAAGCTGGGGATAAAGCTGAGTGTTCGAACCATGTACGCCGACCCGACAATCCGGGCCGTTGCCGCAGCCGCAACGGAAGCACTCAACGCGTCAGACAGGACAGCGTCCAGTGTCCAGTGAACAGCAACAAACCCGCCTCCCGGCCTCGCTCGTCCCCCTCAACACAGAAGGTGAGGGAGTCCACCTGTTCTGTGTGCATCCCAGTTCCGGCTCACCTTTCCACTACTACGAACTGGCCAAGTCGCTCCAAGCTGGGCAGCGAACCTACGGGGTTCAAGCACCATCCTTACCCGGGTCAGGCCGTGCGGCACCCTCCATCCGGGACCTTGCTGCCGTGTACAGCGACGACGTACGGGAGGTGATGCAAACCGTCGAGGGGTCCGATGTTGCTCTCCTCGGATGGTCGTTGGGGGGCATCATCGCCCACGCCATAGCCTGCCGGTTGCAACACGTCGGTGATGTCAGCGTCAAGGCCCTCGTCCTCGTGGATGTGAGTGTTCCGCGTATTGCGAGCCTTCCGCCGGAGAAGCAATTGGTCCTGCGATTCCTGCAGGAGCTGTTCGGCAATCAATCGGCCATCCTTGAGCAGGTTGCTCCAGTGATCGAAACCGCCCCTGACGACGATGCGCACGATCTGTTCGTGCGACTGGAACGATCCGGCGATTGGGGATTCGACGACCTGGACGCCGGCTTCTTGACGGAGCGCTACACGATCTTTCGGGCCTTGGTCGCCGCGTCATACGCGTACACGCCCACTGAAACCTATTACGGTCCAGCGATGCATCTGACGGCCCGCGACTCCGGGCTGTCGCCGACTGAATGGCCAACGTTCATCCCGGCCCTACGTGAACGCTCTGTTCCCGGAGATCACCACACGCTCTGGCTCGCGGACGGCCTCGCAATGATCGCTACGGCGGTTGATTCCAGTTGTGGGGCCAACAGTGAGAAGTAAGCAGTCCCAAGCACTCGACCGTGTGGTCATTCGTTTCGCCGGCGACTCCGGCGACGGCATGCAGTTGACCGGTGACCGATTCACCGCCGAGGCGGCCTCGCTCGGCAACGACCTGTCGACGTTGCCCAACTTCCCCGCCGAGATCCGCGCGCCCCAGGGCACGCTGCCGGGTGTCTCCAGCTTCCAGCTGCACTTCGCCGACCACGACGTGCTCACCCCGGGTGACGCGCCCGACGTGCTCGTGGCGATAAATCCCGCTGCACTCAAAGCGAATCTGGGTGATCTGCCACGCGGCGCGACGGTCATCGTCAACACCGACGAGTTCACCAAGCGCAACCTGGCCAAGGTCGGTTACACCACCAGCCCGTTGGACGATGAATCCCTCGCCTCATGGCAGGTGCACCCTGTCCCGCTGACCTCGATCACCGTCGAGGCGCTTCAGGAGTTCGAGAGCCTGAGCCGCAAGGACAAGGAACGCGCGAAGAACATGTTCGCGCTCGGCCTGCTGTCGTGGATGTACTCGCGTCCGCTGGAGGGCACCGAGAAGTTCCTGTCCACCAAGTTCGCCAAGTTGCCCGACATCCTCGCCGCCAACATCAAGGCACTGCACGCCGGTCACGCGTACGGCGAGACGACCGAGGCGTTCGGAGTCCAGTACGAGATCGCGCCGGCCCCGATGCCGCAGGGCACCTACCGCAACATCACCGGAAACGTAGCTCTCGCCTACGGATTGGTGGCTGCGTCGCACCGTGCGGGCATCCCGCTGACACTCGGCAGCTACCCGATCACGCCGGCGTCCGATCTGCTGCACACCCTGTCGGGGCTCAAGCGCTTCAACGTCATGACGCTGCAGGCCGAGGACGAGATCGCCGCTGTCGGTGCCGCACTCGGCGCGTCGTTCGGTGGGTCGCTCGCTGTCACCACGACCAGCGGACCCGGCCTCGCGCTCAAGGCCGAGACCATCGGCCTCGCGGTCTCCCTCGAACTGCCCCTGGTGATCGTCGACGTGCAGCGCGGTGGCCCGTCCACCGGCCTGCCGACCAAGACCGAACAATCAGACCTGCTGCAGGCGATGTTCGGCCGCAACGGCGAGTCCCCCGTGGCCGTCATCGCGCCGTGCACCCCGATCGACTGCTTCGACGCCGCGCTGGACGCCGTTCGCATGGCCACGAAGTACCGCACCCCGGTCATCGTGCTGTCCGACGGTTACCTGGCCAATGGTTCCGAGCCGTGGCTGGTGCCATCCGTGGACGAACTGCCCGATCTGACAGTCGAATTCACCACCGAGCCCAACGACGTGGACGCCGACGGCAAACCGGTCTTCCACGGCTACAAGCGCGATCCGGAGACGCTCGCTCGGCCGTGGGCCGTGCCCGGCACCCCCGGTCTCGAGCACCGCGTCGGCGGTATCGAGAAGGCCGACATCACCGGCAACATCAGCTACGACCCGGCCAACCACGACCACATGGTGCGCACCCGCGCCGCCAAGATCGCCGGCATCGAGGTGCCCGACGTCGAGGTCGACGACCCGAGCGGCAAGGCCAAGGTGCTGGTGCTCGGCTGGGGTTCGACCTACGGACCGATCCAGGCCGCGGCACGGCTGGTGCGTGCCGGCGGCGCCGAACTGGCCACCGCACACGTCCGCCACCTCAACCCGTTCCCGGCGAACCTCGGAACCGTGCTCAAGTCATACGACCGGGTGATCGTGCCGGAGATGAACCTCGGCCAGCTCGCGATGCTGCTGCGCAGCAAGTACCTCGTCGACATCAAGTCGCACACCGCCGTCCGCGGATTGCCTTTCACCGCAACCGAACTCGCCACCGTCATCACCGAACACCTCGAGGGGGTCTCGCAGTGAGCATCGACCTGGGCATGCCCGCCACCATCGGCGGCGGCACCGCCGGCGTCCCGACCACCGACGCGAAGCAGACCAAGAAGGACTTCACCTCCGATCAGGAAGTGCGCTGGTGCCCTGGCTGCGGCGATTACGCGATCCTCGCCGCCGTCCAGGGCTTCCTTCCCGAACTCGGCCTCAAGCGCGAGAACATCGTGTTCGTCTCCGGCATCGGTTGCTCCAGCCGTTTCCCGTACTACCTCGACACCTACGGCATGCACTCGATCCACGGCCGCGCCCCGGCCATCGCGACCGGGCTCGCCACCTCGCGCGGTGACCTGTCGGTGTGGGTCGTGACCGGTGACGGCGACGCGCTGTCGATCGGTGGCAACCACCTGATCCACGCGCTGCGCCGCAACGTGAACCTGACGATCCTGTTGTTCAACAACAAGATCTACGGCCTCACCAAGGGTCAGTACTCCCCCACCTCGGACGTCGGTGCCGTGACGAAGTCGTCGCCCGCCGGTTCGGTAGACCGGCCGTTCAACCCGGTCTCGCTGGCGCTCGGAGCCGAGGGCACGTTCGTCGCCCGCACCATGGACTCCGACCGCAAGCACCTCACCGAGACGCTGAAAGCCGCTGCGGCACACCGCGGTACGTCGCTGGTGGAGATCTACCAAAACTGCCCGATCTTCAACGACGGCGCCTTCGAACTGCTGAAGGACCGTGACGAGGCGACCGCGCGCCTGTTGCACCTCGTGCCCGGCGAACCCGTCCGTGCCGGCACCGGCGACGACGTGCGCGTGGTCGTCAGCGCCGAGAACGGTTCTCTCGCCGTCGTTCCCGAGGCGGACGCCGATCCGAATCGCATCGTCCACCACGACCCCACCGACCTCGGTCTCGCGTTCGCGCTGTCGCGGCTGGACGACCCGTCGTTCGCGCACGTACCGATGGGCATCTTCCGCCAGGTCGAGGTGCCGACGTACGACGACCGTGTACGCGCCCAGATCGACCAGGCCACCGGCGGCGAACAGGTGGCCGACGCCGACCTGCAGCAACTGCTGTCCGGTGCCGACACCTGGGACGTCAGTCTCACGAATGCACTGGCGTGAGGCGATCAATCCCCCGTGGAACCATCGATTTGTTCTCTGAGCAGATCCAAGTGCCCGGCATGCCTGCTGTACTCCTGAATGAGGTGCAACAGGATCCAACGCAGCGCGTACGACGGCGCGTCAGCGTCGGGAGTTTGGCCGGGATCTTCAGATCCCGCCCGTACCCCCACCCGGTCGAAGTCCAGCACCGAGTCGTAAACGTCGTCGGCAACCCGTGTGGCCCTGTCGTAAAGAGCTAGTACCTGCTCCCCGGATTCTCCCCTTGTATCCCACTCCCACTCGGCGTCTGTGCCCCGTCGGGAAGCCCAGGGTTCCTGGATCAACTCGTATGGAATTCCCCGGAACACCGCCTCAGCCCACTTGACCTCCACCCAGCTGAGATGTTTCAGAATCCCGCCAACGGTCAGGGCAGAGGGATGACCTGAAAGTCGAGCACGAAGCTGTCCGTCGCTCAGTCCCTCCGCCTTGCGCCTGACCACTACCCGCTGGTATGTCAGATATTCGCGCAACATGGGCTGTTCCCGGCCCGTTCCACTGATCACAGGCAACTCTGTGAACATCATGTCTTCATCACGCCCTTCTTCACTATTTCCAAGCCGTCAAGACCGCTTCCCTCGCCGAAGGAGTCGATGTCCGTGCCGGCGTCGGGGCGACCCGGGTCAGTTACCAAGTCGATCCTTGTCCAGGGTCGGCGTCCCGACCCTGCCCGCATACTGCCCGTAACGGACGAGAAGGGCTTCTGCGAAGGGGGCGTCAAGCGTGGCCTCGATCGTTCCCCGCGCGGTGGACGACCACCATTCACACGGTTCGGAGCGCACGTGCTGGAGGTCCACCACCAACTCGGGGATCGGGCCGTGCGCCGCCAGGTGGAAGAACCGGGGTTTCGAACCGGTCGCGACGTCGTTCCGGTGTTTGATGCCCATCTCCTCCAGCGGCTTCGCACGCAGCAGTCGAATGAACCCGGCTTTCCTCTTGCCACCGCGCATCACCAGGTCACACGCCGGGGTCGCGACCACCCACCACTCGTCGTCGCGGTCCCGGAGGACGGCACCGCATTCCGGGTCCTGCGACATCGGGGGAACCAAATACATTCGTGACGGTCCCGCACCGGTCGCTCCCTCCGGTGCGAGACGGTCGAGTCGAGCGGCTGCCCGCCGGAACACCTGCGAACGCAGGTCTTCCGGCGTCTCGTCCGATGGTCGATCCGCTTGGGACCACATGAAGTTACGCAGTTCGTCGCGTACCGCACCCTTCACGTCACGCGCAGCGGTGACGGCTCCGGACTCGATCAGATCCCGCACGGCGACATCGAGTTGTTCTGTGTGTTCCTTCGGCACCACCCGCACGAATCGGAGGTCGCGCAGTTCGGCGCCGATATCGCTCGCGTACGCCGTATAGAACACGGTTGGCACAAAGCCCCAAGACTTCATCGTCCCGAACAATTGCAGACCACGGTCGTTCCCGGGGATGTGGTCGGACTGGCCGTCGCGAAGGTCGACGATCGCGAGGTCGAACTCACGACTCCTGGACGCGGCTGCCGCTGCCTCGAAACTGTCGTAACAGTCCGGGTCGAAGCTGAGACCGGTGTCCTCCGAGACCACCTCCAGCCGATCCGTCACCGTCTCGCGGGCACTGGCTTGGTCGTCCACGACGAGGACCCTCAGCGCCTCCGATGAATCCATTCCCGTCATACGTGCCTCCCAAGGGTGAGTTCGAAGCTCGCCCCACCGAGCTCCGGGTGTTCGGAGAGGGTGAGTGCCCCCCCGTAGTTGTCCGCGATGCTGCCGACGATTGACAGCCCGAGCCCTACACCGTTGGATTTCAACGAGAAGTAGGGGTCGAAGATGTGCCCTTCGTACTGGGGGTCCACTCCCGGACCGTTATCGGATACGCGAATGAGTACCTGGTCGTCCGCAACCCTGGTGAACGTGACCCGAACGGCCTTGTCCCGATTGCCGGACCCGGATAGCCAGTAGAGGGCGTTGTTGATGAGGTTGACGACGGCCAAGATGATGTCCGATTCCGCCCATCGCACCCTGGTGTCGTTGCCCTCGACCGTGATGGTCGCCGTTGGGCACAGCGTCGTGTCGCTCGCCCTGACCGCTTCATTGATGGCACGCATCGCGTTGACGTTCGCGGGCCGACCACGTTTGCGGCCGCTGAGCGGGTCGAGCCCGTCGAAAAGGGCGCCGAGCAGCGACGCCTGCGATTCCACCGTCGAGAGGAGCTCGTCACGGCGTTTGGTGATTGCGTTGTCGTCGGACCTCTCGACGGCACGCGACAGCAGGTTGGCCTTGTTCCGTAGCGGAGCGATCGCGTTGCGCCCCTCGTGCACGACCCGATCGACGAGTTGTCCGAGCGTCGCGTGCATCTGGAAGCGGGTCAAGGTGTCCTTGACAACCTGGACTGCTCCCGAGATCAACTCGGCTCGGCGCTCGACTTCCGCGATGACTTCCGCCTTTGCACCGTGGGATCTCAGAACGTCGGGAAGGTCGTCGATGGTCAGGTTGTCGAACAGGCCGCCTGTCGGCTCGGCCGGCTTCTCCCGGCGTCGCAGGCTGACCCGCAACGCCTCCAGCTCGGCGGTCAGAGTTGTCACCATGGTTCGCAGGTCGTCGTAGGCGACGTTGTCGATGAGCCCCTCCCTGTTCGACTGGTCCTGCAACAGCGGGTTCCGCGAGTGTGAGAGGAAGACGAAGCCGATGATCTGGTTGTTCGACACCCTCATCGTGGGTTGGTTCACCCGTCGCAGGTCGAGGCCGAGCCAGTCGTCGCCGCGCTCGCCGTACGGGAACAGCCGGAAACCGTCCCGGTACATGCTTACGCCCGCCATCATCGCGAGCTGACGGCGGAAGTCCCGCACGCCCATCGTCGGTGCGGCGAGGTCGATGCCCTCACGGTCTAGGTCCCACGCACGGATCTCGACGGTGAAGGGGCCACACACGGGTTTCCGGTCGGCCGTCCAGAGATGCCGGGTTTTTGACCGTGGTACGAGGTCCGGGTGTTGTCCGTCGAATTCGATGACGGCGTCGCCCGATTCGTCCACCGTGGCACGCAGCCGGTACAGCGGGGCGGTGGTGAACTGCGGCGGTCCGACCTCACCGGCCAAATCCTCGAATTCGCTCGGAAGCGACAGAACGATTCTGAAGTCGGACCGTGTGCCGACCGTCGCGGGAGCGACGAGACGCTGCAGAGCCCGCTGGATCTCAGCTACGTCATCATGCGTCCACGCCTGCGTCTCACCGGTGATCGTCAGCATGGTGCCGTACGAGCCTTCATGCTCGACCCCCGCCTCGTCGCGCAGTCGGCTCGCCCGACCGTAGGGGCCGAGGTCGTCCGATTCGCCGGTCGTCACGGCCACCTCGATCTGGTCGAGGTACAGGTCGGGGTTCCTGAACTGCGCCCAGTCGATCATCAACTGGCATTCCTCGTGACCCCGTCGACGGGTGGTGACCATGAGTTCGCTGCCCAACCGCGACGCGGCCAGTCGGCCAACACCCTTCTCCCCCAGCAGGGGGCGGCCCTTGCTCTCGCTCAGCCGGGTCTTGACTTTCGCGGTTCCGGCCAGGTCCAGCCAGCCGGAGGTCAGTTCGTCAAGCGTCATTCCGTGACCGTCGTCGAGCACGACTAGTTCACGGCCCGTGCCGGATTCAGCGGGTCCGTATGCGATGAGGCACGTCGTCGCGTCGGCGTCGTACGCATTCTTGACGAGTTCGACGAGCGCGACGCGTTCGCTGCTGATGAGGTCGGCGCCGAGTGTGCCCACGATCCGGGCTCGTGGGCGGAACGGAGCGGACTCGGGCATGGGACCCCCTTCGATACAGACCGTTTGGACTGTTTTATAGCATGGATACGGTTCTACTCAACTGTTTGCCGTCCGGATGGCGCACATGATGTTCCGCCACTCGCGACGCTTCCTCGGATATCGTGCCGCCAACATGACAGCTTCAAGGGGAAGCAATTGAATCGGCGAGACAGCTTTGACATCGTCCCGGACGCGTCGCGCACGATCGAGTCGCTGCGCGACATCGGGTACGACCTCAATCAGGCGGTGGCGGACCTGATCGACAAAAGCATCAGTGCGGGTGCCGGGAACATTGCGGTCGACTTCCACCACGAGCCCGGAGGATCCTCGATACGGATCGCCGACGACGGGTCCGGCATGGACACGGCACAGATCACCGAGGCGCTCCGGTATGGCGCCAAGCGGGATTACGACGATGACGACTTGGGCAAGTTCGGGTTCGGACTCAAGACGGCCTCGACCGCGATGTGCCGTCGGGTCGAGGTCGCCTCCCGTATCGCTCCGGAACGGGCACGCATCGAGACACGGGTGCTCGATCTGGACCACATCGCGAGGACGAATCGTTGGGAAGTCGTCACCCTGCCGGTCGACGAACGTCCGGCCCATCTCATACAGCCGTTGCAGAGCACGACGGGCACCGTCGTGCTATGGAAGAAGCTCCACCGGATCCTGAAATACCGGGACCCGTACGGCGGCTGGGCCCGCAAACATGTGATGAGTCTCTTGGACTCACTGGACCAACATCTGTCCATGGTTTTCCACCGCTCCTCGCGCAGCAGGTGGGCGGGCGCAAGAGACTACGAATCACCCTCAATGGGAATGGGCTGCAGCCCTGGGACCCCTTCTGTGTTTCCGAACCGGCGACGCGGGAGATCAGCACCGACTTCCTATGGATCCACGTGGGCTCCGAACCGCAGATCGTCCGGGTCAAGTCCTACGTGCTACCCGACAAGGCCAGCTTCTCCACCACCGAGGCATTCAACGCAGCTGCCGGTCCGAACAAATGGAATCGCCATCAGGGGTTCTACGTGTACCGCGCCGACCGCCTCATCCAGTGGGGCGGTTGGAGTCGCCTGCGCACGCTGGACGAGCACATCAAGCTCGCCCGGATCGCGATCGACTTCAAACCTGCACTGGACCCCGCGTTCCATATCAACATCTCGAAAGCAGTCGTGGTGATCCCAACCGAGATGCGCGAGGAGTTGAGCACCATCGCGTCCAGAACTGTGTCGGCGGCCTAGGCGGCCTACCGACGCAAAACCCCCACACCGCAACCCCCGCCAAGGACGCGCCCCTCCCCCACACCGAACCGCGATCCCGAATCAATGACAACGGCGACTGCGACGCCGATCACCCCCGACCCCATCCCCCGACCCCATCCCCCGGCGTTGGCCGACGGACCCCGCTTTCGAACCGCGTACCGCTCCGACGACCGAAACCGGCGTCGCCGGCGCCCTCACACGTGCGGCTCACCGCATCGGGGATGTCGAAGCGTTGCACCGGATCCGGATGGACCTGACACGTAACAACCCGGAGGTGGCCCGTGAGCTCGGCTGGTGACGCGATCGACAAGTTGTGCCACATCGTCCGTCTGACTATGGAGATCAGGGGCACCGACTTAGACGGCGCCGTGGCGGAACTGGGCCCGGTCGTCCCCGACGGGATGACGGACAAACTGAGACAATGCATGCTCCATGACAGCACCGTCCTGCTACGGCCGGCCTCCCCGACCGTCCTGTCCGGGGGTGGGCCGCAGGACTGGGGGATTACGACCCGTCCGCCGGCGACTACTGGCTTCGTCTGCGCGCCTATCTCACGGAAGCGGTGGACCGACGAGCACCCGAGGTCGACGCACTGGACACCTCGACCGACATGATCCTTCGCCATCTACCCCCGCCGGGTCGCGGGGCGCCCTTCGGAACGCGAGGCCTCGTGTTGGGTCACGTGCAGTCCGGCAAAACCGGGAACTTCAGCGCTCTCATCGCCAAGGCCGCCGACGCCGGTTACCGCATCGTCATCGTACTGTCGGGAATCCACAACAGTTTGCGCCTGCAGACGCAGCGGCGGTTGGAGCGTGAGCTCGGACGCACGGGGGCCGGTGGGGTCGGGGAACCACGGGCCGGACATCACTGGCAATGGATGACCGATTCCACCCCGTGGGGCGACTTCAACCCGGGAACGGTCGACAACCACGCGATGCTTCAGGGCAATCAGGCGGTTATTTTCGTCGTAAAGAAGAACGCCTCCCGCCTGAGACGGCTCAACGAGTGGATCGGCGATGCGGTCCCCCGTGGCGTGCCCGTCCTGGTAATCGACGACGAGGGCGACCAGGCATCCGTCAACACCGGCGGCAATCGCACGTCCCCGGCGGTCGAGGAGGATGAGCTCCTCCTCGACGACGTCGACCTGTCGGATACGGATGTCGAGGCCGGTGCAAATGCCTCGAGCGAGCTGGCACCGAGCATCATCAACGCGGAGATCCGCAAGCTGTTGGACCGCTTCGGACAATATGCGTACGTCGCCTACACCGCGACTCCGTTCGCGAACGTGCTCATCGCTCCGTTGGTCACCGACTCGGATGCGGGCGAGGATCTGTATCCCCGGGATTTCATCATCAACTTGCCGCCACCGCCACGGGACCTGTACGTGGGCGCCGAGCGACTTTTCGGCCAAGAGTCCCCTAACCCGGACCAGCCCGACACCGACCCGCTCGGGGTGATCCGCAGTGGCGTGGCTCGGGGCCCGGGAACTGATCGGCGATCAGCCACGCACGACACGCACGGTGCGCTCGACGGCGCTCTCCGTGGGTTCGTGTTCCCAGACCCTGAGGACGGTCCAGCCGGCGACCCGCAACAGGTCATCGGTCTCGGCGTCCCGTGCCCGATTCGAGTCGATCTTGGCCAGCCACCACGAACTGTTCGTTCCCGGCCGGACGAAATGCTCCTCGCAACCGTGCCAGAAGCACCCGTCGACGTGGACGGCAACCCGTTGCCGTGTGAACGCAATATCCATCGTTCTGCGTGGCGCACCGGGAACCGGCACATGTACCCGGTACCGCAGGCCGGCCCGATGAAGCGCCCGACGAAGCCTGATCTCCGCTGATGTGTCGCTGGTCCGTTGTACGGCCATCCGGAGGCTGACGGCGGGTTCGGGATTACCGGGGGAACTCACGGCTTCGACGACGGGCAGAATTCCTTCAACGGGCACGAGCCGCACAACGGGTCGCTGACACACGTCGTGACACCAAGCAGACGCAGTGCCGCCATACGTGCTGCTGCACCATCGCCCGCCCCGACCAGGCGGGCGATCCGGGCGCGACCATCGGTCTGGCGATTCACTGTGTTCGACGGATCCTGACCGTGCATTCTCGAGGCGACGCGTTGAGCGGGGCTCCCCGACCAGATCAGGTCGACACCCCTCATGACGGCGAGCAACATGGCCTCTGATTTGCCCCACCCCGCTGCGTCGACGAGGTTGACGGGGTCGGCGAGCAGTTCCGGACGTCCGACGACCTGCTCGAGCCGCCCTTCGAGGCGGCGGCGGCTGGACCCTGCTCGCGCGAGAATCGCGAGGAACCGTTCGGCATCGAGTGGTCCGTACGCGGCACCGAACACTGACTGGAGCGCGTCACGGGGTGCGCCCCCCAGGACGGATGCGACGGCATGCTGGGTGACGCTGATGCGGGGTCCGGGCAGGTAGTACTTGGCAACGGGGTCCTTCTGCTGCTCCCCGACCCAGAGGTCGAGGGCTTTCCTGGTACAGGCCCAGTGCGGCAGGTCCCCGATCGTGGCGCGGCCCTCCACCGGGAGCACGGCCCGGGCGACGGCAGCACCGAGCATCGGGGGCACCGCATTGCCGATCTGCTTGAACGCGTCGCTTCGCGTCCCCGCGAATCGGAACGTGTCGGGGAAGGTCTGCACGCGCGCCGCTTCACGCACGGTAATGGTTCGGTGCTGGTGGGGGTGGATGTACCAGTATCCGTCCTTGGCGATGTGCGCCGTGATGGTCCGACTCAAACCATTCGCGTCGAGCCGCTTGTACTTGTCACGAAACGTGTCCGCCGCGTAGCGGCGCTTCGACTCCTCGATATCGCTGTACAGCGTCGTCGTGGTCATCGAGGCGAAGACGTCATGGTCGTCCACACGCACGCGGCGGGTGTGGTGGTCGTGCAGCGTCGGTCCGGCACCGCGTCGCATGAGTTTCTGGAATGGGGTCGTGGCGGGACCGCGGTAGCCCATCGCGGCCGCTCCGATCGCCTCGAGCGGGGTCACCTCGAGCGGGGGAAGATCCCCGATGGCGTCACCGAGCGTTGTCTGCGAGGTCGCCTTCGGCCAGTCGAAGCGGTCGATGTCGCGGCGGGCGAGGAGGATGAGGCGCCGTCGATGCTGCGGCACCCCGTACCGCCACGCCTCGACTATCCGGTAATCGGTCGCATAGCCGAGCGCCTCGAACCTGCTCTCCATGACGCGCAGCACCCGGAAGTCATCCGACAGCCCCATGTCGGGGACGTTCTCCATGATGACCGCTCGCGGCCGCAGCCGGGTGACGACGTCCATGTAGGCGGCCCACAACTCCTTGCGCCGATCACGGGGATCCCGACCGGCCCGGTCCACCAGTGAGCGAATCTTGCTCCGCCCCGCCCGGCTGAACGGCTGGCAGGGCGGGCCGCCGGCAACCAGATCGATGGTCGCGTCCTTCAACGCATCGACGAGGATGTCCCGATCATCCGAGCTGCCCAGGTCGAGTCCGACGGAAGCACCCGGGAAGTTGGCCCGGTGCGTCTGGAGGGCACGTTCGTCGTTGTCCACCGCGACAGCCGTCGTCCAACCCGCATCGATGAGGCCGTGACTGAGACCGCCGGCCCCGGAGAAGAGGTCGACCGCGAGTCGATCGCCGCGGTGCGCGGTCAGCCAGGCACCGAGTTCGTCGAAGTCGCAACTGTCATCGTGGGGAGCGAGTTCGACGCGAGCACTACGTTGCAGCGGAACACCGTAGAACCGCGAGGTCACTTCTGTGGCGGGAAGGATGCTCATGCTTGTCTGTCGCGTGTCCTCGGTGGTGGTCGGTGCGGTGGCTCCGGGGAACCTTCCGGCAGGGTATTCAACGGGAGGCTCTGAGTCATCGCGGCACGGCGGGAAGAGGTGAACTGCGTCGGTTTCCGATTCTGCTGTCATGGTGACGTGGTGCGACGGGTGGTCTGCGCGTCCGGCTATGGGAGAGGAACCTGCCACCCGCCACCGACAACCCCGTCGGCGAACCTCGGGCGACACGCTACCGCCCCGAGGCTCGGCACCCCACTGTGCCGGGGTCGGGTACATGCGCTGCCGGATACTCACACCCCAGTGGTCCGACGGGTCCGTAATCCGTCACGGTCGGGACTTACCCCACAGCCAAAGCAGGGGGCCTGCGTCCCGACCATTGGTTAAGGGTTGCGGATACACCCCTTCTCCCTGCCGTCACCGGCGTCGTACCGCGTCACGACCCGGCCGCGATCGACCGAGTACACCGTGCAGGCATTCCTGATCAAGGAAGGGCGATGTGCGACCACGACCACCGCCTTCACCGCTGCCAGCGATTGCAGGGCCCGGGTTGTCGCGTTCTCGTTCTCCTCGTCCAACGCCGATGTCGGCTCGTCGAACAGGACGATGTCCGCGTCCCGTAACAGTGCTCGCGCAATCGCCAGTCGCTGCATCTCACCACCGGACAGTCCCGTCGCTTCGTCAACAACGGTGTCCAAACCGTGCGGCAGGGACTCGACCTTTTCCCGCAGGTTCACCTTCTCCAGCGCGCACCACACGGATTCGTCACCCCCTCCCCAAGTCGTCGCTCCGAGCGTGAGGTTCTGCCTGAGGGCGACATTGAGGAGGGTCGGCCTTTGTTCGACCAGGCTCACTCGGGCGCGGCGCTCGGCAACCGACCACGCCTCGATCGGATGACCGTGAATCGTGATACGTCCCGAGGTGAGTGGAAGGAACCCCTCGATGACGTTCAGGATCGATGTCTTTCCGGCGCCGCTGGGCCCGACGAGCGCGACCATGCCCGTACGAGGCACCTGCAGCGTGACACCGCGAAGCACATGGTGCTCGTTCACTTGAACCCGCACGTCCTGGAACGAGAGTGCCGGCTCGTCATCACTCGGTTCCGCCCTTGACGCCGGGGCCACGCCGCTGGCCTCCGGCGGAAACCGCAGGACCTCGTCCATTCGTTCGATGGCACTGTGCGCCAGCTGGATTCGGCCCAGACTCTGGGCGATCGTGACCAGCGGGCCAACCAGTTGGAACAGGTACATGAGGAATGCGACGAAGTGCGCGAGCGACAACGCCCCGGAGCTGACACGCAAACCGCCGACCGCCAGCACACCGACAACCGCCACCTGCTGCGCAACACCGGCCAGTGGAGTGATGCAACTTTGTGAAAGGGCGCCCCGAACCCCGCTCGCCGCGACTTCCTCGACGTCCGATCGGATCCGCTCCAACATGGTCGATTCGGCACCGAACGCCTTCACCGTGGTGACCGAGGCCATGACCGATTGAAACTGTTGCGTGACCTGACCGAGGGCGGCCTGCTGCCGAAGGCCCGCACGACGGGTACTTCGCAGGAATGTCCGCATTGACAGCGATGCGACGAGGAATGTCGACACCACCACAACGAAGAGCACCCAATCCAGCCAGATCATCACCGCCGTGAACGCGCACGCCGACAGGGCTGACACCGGCAGACCGGAGGCGAGGACATCGGTGTATGTCCTCATCTGTCCCGCATCGCCCACGATCCGGGAGGTGATCTCGCCGGTCCCCGCTGTGCGCAAGGTGGTCAGGTCGGTCGTCAGTGCCCGGCGAACCAGTTCCATGCGAGTCCCGGCAACCGCCAATTCACCGACGGACGTCACCAGGAACGACGACCCAGCTCCGGCAACGGCACCGACAACCGATACGAATGCCACGATGATCAGGTCCGCCCAAGCCGACCTCCCACCGGCAAGTTCGCCGATGGCGCCGGCGACGAGGAGAGGGGCAGCCACCGCGCAGGCGGCGCCCGTCAGTGCGAGAGTGGCCGCACCGGCAAGTCTTGCTCGGCCCCGACCAAACTCCGCCCGCACCAGAGCAACCGTGGGACTCGTCATGATGTCGCCACCGCTCGGGTGGTCACCCGCGGGCGTCCCGCTGGAGGGCCGGACCCAACTCCAATGCCAGCACGTTCGGCACCAGGTCGGGACGACTGAACCGTGCCAGCGCATACATCAGGCCGGCGTGACCCACCATGAGGCCCGGTGCACGTCGTACCGGGAAACCGAGCCCGGGCACGGGTTTGTCGCCGGCAACCGCACCGAGCGTCCGTCCCCAGTACGCGGCGACCGTCGGGTGGTTCGCCCCGAGAACGTCCTGCAGGATGATCGCGTTGCCCGGGGCACCATGGCACAAGGAGTCGTTGGGCGGCAGGGCAGCGATCGCAAGCCGCTCCGCGGCGACGTGAGCGTGGTTGTTCCACGTCGTCGACCCGAGCGCCGCTCCGGCCCCCTTACGTCCGAGGGCGATCCCGCCCGCACCATGGCACCAGTGAACGGGCAACGCCTCGGGGTGGTGGTCTCCCGTCTCCGCCCGCAGGTCCTTCCAAAGTCCGGTACGTTCGTCCAGGTGCAGGTCATCGAACAGGAGGCCGCGCTCGGCGAGCTCCGCACACTCCCCATGCGTGACCGAGGCACGCGCCAGTGCCCAGGCGATACCCGTGGCCCCGTGCGAGAAGCCCCCCAGCGCCACCCGGGAGTCGCCGACCGGCCACCCGATGGCGTTCGTACCCGCGATTCCTTGCGCTCCTCGCCTGAGCCGTTCCGCGGCCGCGCCCACCAGGTGATCGAACGCGGCGGCGCTGCACATTTCGGCGTCACGCAGGGCCGCGCCGACCGCGAGTGCTCCAGCGATCCCGGAGGACAGATCCAGGTAGGAGTCATCGGCGGCACTTTCGGCGGCAACCCGCACGAACCGTTGAACGGCGGGACGCCACGTGTCGTCACCGGTTCCCAGCTCGTAGTGGGCCACCGCGTACGCGAATCCCGCTGCGCCACTGAAAGCGCCCACGGGGCCACGCGGGCTATCGCACCAACGATCCAGCTCCGCGACGACGGGAGTCAGCGCGCGACGGGCGAGGCTTTCGATGGCCGCCGACTCTTTCGGACGAACAACTGCGGCCGAGACCAAGGCCGTGGAAACCCCCGCGAGCCCGTCGAAGAGCCCCGGGCCGACCGGCCGCAGTTCAAGGATCCCGCTGTTCGTACTGCTGGCCATACCGATCCAGGTCGCGTCATCGGTTCCGACCACGGCGTTACTGACGTACTTCTGTATGAGACTGTCGAGAAGCGCGTCCGCGAAGCCGCTCGGCGGTTCGTGGTCCCAGGGTCGCTCCCGCGCGCCCACCCCCGGTTCGCTCACGGCACACCCCACCGAGTCCTCGATGAGTTCAAGCTGCGTTGCGACCCTCGCCGGAGCGAGCCCGCGGAGCCGGGTCTCAACCAGGTCCCTGGGTGACATCCCGCACACCGACCCGGTCGGCCCGAGATCGGAGACGAGCTGCGTGCCGTCCGAGCGAACGCTGAAGTATGGGATATCGCCCCGGAGGAGTTGGTCGACCTCGTGGTGGACCAGTCCGGTGCCGACGTACGCGGCGTTCCCGTACTTGTAGAGGCGGTTGTACTGGTTCTCCCGCGCCAGCATCGATCGCAGGTAGGAGGGATGCCTCACCTCGTGCTGTAGCAGCGCGTAGATCCGTGTGGGTCGTACCACAATCCGAACGTGGAACGCCGACGCATCGAGGATCGCAAGAACCTCGGACGCGCTGCTCCTCAACGCACCGCACCGTTCCACGAAGCCGCGTGTTATCGCAGCACGATGGGCGGCGATCGTGGTCTTGGTCGAGTCGACCGGTTGGTTCTGCCGGGCCCCGGAGTTGCCGGACGTCATTTCGGTCACCATCGTCCCGTCGTCCCGGCGGCGGTAGACCTCCACCTCGCCACGGACCGATTCCAGCCCACCGGTCAACGCACTCACGTCGAGATCGGCCGCGGATGTGGCTGCCACGACCGGAAGCAACCCTGCCCCCATCACGCTGGCGTTCAACCACTCGGTCGCAAGTTGTTGGGCAGCCAAGCCGTTCCGTGCTGTCGGTGACGCACTGAAGAATGTCTCGACGTCGACCGCCTTCGGGCCGGCGCTGGTGGCGACCACGTTCTCCAGGTGAAGGTCCCGGCTACCGCACGTCCACCCCAATCCGACGAGCGACCCGAACTGTTCGTAGTACGCCTCGGAAGCCCGACCGTCGTGGTGTGCGAACTCGACCCACCCGTAACCGGTTCGGTTCATGGACCGCGGCACATGGGTCGCACCCACGACCTCGCCGATCCGACGCGCCGCCGCGAAGGCGCCGCAATCGTGGGGACGGAACACGACCGTGCCACCGGTCGTCTCCAGGATGGCGACGGATTGCCCCCTGTGATGGGTGTCCCCGACACCGGCCCGGACCCGGATCAGTTCCCCCGTGCCGATGAACCCGTTTCGCAGGAGATCGTCCCTGTCCCGGACGAACGACTCCAGGATGCGGACGATCGACGACGCCGCGTCGCCGAGGGCGCGGACGATGTCCAACGCCGCCACCGGGTACTTGATGAGGAACTCCTCCCGTGCCCCAACCTCAACCAACCCGGATTCGAACCCCGACCGTGCCGACTCGGCGGCCAGCGGACGAATGCATTGGTTCAGGACGGCGGCGGCTGCATACTCCGCCAACTGTGGGCGCAGCACCGATGAGTCGTCATGATCCGTCGTCACCGCAACGACCCCGAGCAGCCAACCGACGAAAGGGCGGACGAAACCGTCGAAGGGAACCTGTTCGAATCGTTGTGAACCGACGTTTGCGGCCAAAGCGCCCTGGTACGGAGCAGCCGAGACCATCTGGTTCAGGCGCTCGACCCAGTCGAGTGCACCCGGACCGGGCTCCCAGTGTCCCGGCGTGAGGCGTTGTACGAGTTCGGTGGTCGTCAGCCCGTGGTGGCGCAGGTACTCCGTGAAGGCCTCGTCGTCGGTGAGCCAGGGTGATCGCCATGCCTCCACGGTTGCGCGGATCTCATCCGGGTCGACGGCGCCCGTTCCTCGCCGGTCGTCGACGGGTAATGCGTCCATGAAATCTAACGGATTGAGCATGCCGACCTCCGATGTGTTCCAATACAGCGACTACTGGAACTCGGACAGTTCGAGTGTCCGAGTTCCAGTCGTCGCATGTTCCTACGTCAGCGGCAGGCGCAGACGAACGTTCCGCACTCGATGGTGAGGGTGCAGACCCAGCCGGAGCGCTCATCGACGGTGCGACGAACTCGTCGAACGCTGCGTCGATGGCGCCCTGCTGGCTCGGCGCGACACTGACGTCCGGAGTGACACTCCATGCCTTGGTGTTCATGTACTTCTCCTTCTCGTGTGATCTTTCGTGGTGTCACGGACTTGGTTGCCCGCGTTCTAGAGGTCACGGCGACGCATCCACAACCCGATGAGGGAAACGACGGTGACACAAAATCCGTAGAAGTAACCGAGGGCGGGGAGGGGCTGTCGCGGCGGATCGCCGAACTGGGCGGGGTTGGTGAACATGACCGAGTTCATGAACGGCAACCACGCACGAACTGCATCGCCGATGCCCGGCAGGGCCGGAGCCAGGGGCTCGATTGCCTGTACCCAGATGATCACGGCGGCCACACCCAGGCCGGTCCGTCCGATAACGAGCCCGACCGCGCAAGACAGGGCTGCGGCAGCGAAGTACACGGGGCACAAACCGATCGTGGCGCGCAGTACTGCCGCATCGCTGACGTCGAGGTCGGTCCCGGCTCCTCCGATCGCGAGCATGATCGCACCGGAAACCGCCCCGATGCCGGAACCGATCAAGCCGACTGAGACGACTTTGCAGAGGTAACCGAGACCACGATTGGGGTTTGCCAGCCGAGTGGTCCGTAGCGTGCCGAACTGCACATCGGATGTCGCGGAGACGACACCGAACGCCATCACGATGAGCAGGCCCAGGCCCGACCCCACGCCAAGACCTCCCGGTGTCGGGTGGTCCGCGGTGAGAACCTGCAGTGCCCCGAGTCCGACAACCGCGACCACCGACGCGACAATGCACGCCCACGAGGACCGCAGGCTGAGCGATTTCAGCCATTCGGAGCGGACTTGATCAATGGCGACTGTTGTCATCGCTGCCCACCACCACTGACGTATTCGACGTGGTCCTGGGTCAGACCGAGCACCGCGTCCTCCAGCGTGTGGACCTGTCGGCTCAGCTCGAGTACCGCAACACCCGCCGAGTGGCACGCCCGTCCGATGTCGTCGAAATCCCCGCCGCCGCTCACGGACAGATGGTCACCACCGTCGGTGACACACCACCCTGCCTCGCGGAGCACGCGCGCCGCGGTCCCCGCTGCCCCTTCGATGCGCAGCGTTGCCGCGGTACCGCCGGTCCGTGACACGAGGTCGGTGACGGGGGCTTGGTCCAACAAGGTTCCCTGTGCGATGAGGACCACATCATCCGCGACGAGCTGGAGTTCCGTCAGCAGGTGGCTGCTCACGACAATGCATTTCCCATCGGCTGCGGCGGCCCTGAGGAAGGTGCGCATCCATCGGACACCTTCCGGGTCGAGCCCGTTGAGTGGCTCATCCAGGATCAGATGTTTCGGGTCGCCGATTAGGGAGACCGCCAATCCCAACCGTTGCCGCATACCGAGGGAGAACGACGACACGCGATCGTTGGCGACGTTCGTCAGTCCGGTCAGGTTCAGGACTTCCTCGCAGCGTTGCTTCGCGATCGAGCTCGCTGCGCAGATCCATCTCAGGTGCGCGGACGCCGTTCGGCCGGGGTGGACCCATGCCGGGTCGAGCATGGCACCGAGGACCGTCATCGGCCGGAGCAGGCGGTCGTACGATTGGCCGTCGATATGGGCCGTTCCCGCGTCCGGTGTGTCCAAGCCGGCGATGCAACGCAGTGTTGTCGATTTTCCCGCGCCGTTCGGTCCCACGAACCCGGTAACTGCGCCATCACGGGCGATGAAGCTCAACTCGTTCACGGCAAGGCGATCCCCGTAGCGCTTAGTCAGCCTCTCGACTTGGATCACTTGCCCTCCTCCGCAGGCCGTTCCGTGCTTGCACGACCTATCGTTGCACCGCATCCGACATTTGTCAACCATCCAGTTGGTTTTTTCTTGACGCCGATGACCGCGGCGCCGAGGAGCACATCAGAACAGCGAACGCTCTCGAAGGCCACTGCCGCTACATCTGCGCGACCGGCCACGAGCCTGCAGCAGCTCGCGAACCATCACGGAGCGCATTCCGCCCTCGTCGCCGTTCCTCGACCGTTCAGTCGCCGTCCCCGGTCGGACGGCAAGTACTCGCAGCCAGGTACGGGTGCCGTCCGCTGCCCGCAGTCAACCCGGCCACTGGCAGGAGGATGGCGGCGACCATGGCGACATCACCGGAGGGCGGCGCCAGGGGTATGGACCAGAGCGACTGTTCGCTGCCGAGCAGACCACAGACGATGGCGTATGCGATCGGTGCCGCCGACGCGGCATCGACGATCAGTGCCCTGACCAGGAGCCCCACCGCGACTTAGACGAACAGGTTGCGAGCCGCAAGGAACAGCAACGTCTGCCCGCCGATCATCCACCGAGAACCCAGATCGTCGCGATGAGGGCGGTCGACAGCATGACGGTGAGGCCATCAAGCAGTCCGACGCGGCGCACGCTCAGAGCTTCTGCGGTCACGAGCCGTGGCCGGGAGGCGATCAGGATTCCCGCGGCGACCAAGGCGGGCGCGAGGAGCGCGGTCGGGATCGGTGCACGGCCGGCCAGTTGTGGCAGGGGCGTCGGGCGACTCCCGGCGAACAGGACGAGCAGCGTCCCGACGGTCGTGAAGACCACCGCAGCCACACCGATCCGTGCTCGGATCCATAAACGCATCCGGCGGCCTCACATGGCCGGCAACCGGCCGCAGCCCGGTACTGCGGTCACGATCTGGTTCATCGCGGATACCTGCTGATGCATCGGTCTGGCCTCGAGCCCGCGTAACCATTGCCGGACCTGACCGGGATCGGTTGCGGCCGTGGAGTCGATCGGGACACCCAGACGGTGAGCCCACCAACCGGCGACCACGACCGTCACGGACCAGTAGAGTTCCCGGTCCACCCTCTTCGTCAGGCGCACACGCTGGAGGCATTCCTCGGACGGACGCGGTGTGAGGGCACCCAACAGTTCACCCGTCCGTTCGGACGCCGTGGCACCGGGCTCCAACGACA
This sequence comes from Yimella lutea, assembly GCF_006715095.1. Classification (NCBI taxonomy): domain Bacteria; kingdom Bacillati; phylum Actinomycetota; class Actinomycetes; order Micrococcales; family Dermacoccaceae; genus Yimella; species Yimella lutea. The sequence continues at coordinate 1,957,391 of NZ_VFMO01000001.1, read as the reverse complement.
CCACCCCCTCCATCGGCCGCGCCCGCCCCGATTCGGTGACCCGTCGCGGGTACCGCGCGCCCGTCCGACGCGCGTCCGCACCGACCCGCGCAAGGATCGCAGCCGCCTCGCTGCGAACCTGCTCGTGCTCGGGCCATAGGCACAACTGCGTTCCGGATGCGTCCTGGCATCTCAGTCCCTGCCTGCGCGCATCCGTGGCCACCGCCGCCAGACCGGCTGCCAGGACCAAGGCCAGCGCGACACCCACCCCGACCGCGGGAACGCCGTGCACGAGGCGGAGGCCGCCGCCGTAACGGTGGGCGGAGACCAGAAAGGCACCGAACGCAACGGTGCACGTCAGCACGAGGAAGCCGCCGACCGCCCGCAGGGAAAGAGTCTCGGCGGTGGTACAGCAATTCGAGCTGACCACCACGAGATGACGCAACCAGACCGGTTCCATCGCCGGCGGGAAAGCCATCACCAGATACGGGATCAACAGGGCGATCGGCGCCGCCACCATGAGCCTCAGCCACGTTCCGACCGCGAACCCCAGGAGTGCGTACATCGTGGACGCAGCAAGTGTCGCCACCCCAAGGAGGGGGTGGGCCACGCGAGAACCCCACGCCCCGACGCGTAGATCGCACCCACGAGCAACACCGCGGCAGTGGTGGCCACGACCGGCAACGCGATCTGCCCGAGAATTCGAGCCACGGGTCCCCTGCGCCGGGAACCCGTGACCCTTGCCCCCTCGACCAGACGCCGCGCGATGATCGCACAGCACAACGCCAGCCACGGCATGACGATCACCCATGCGCCCGCGCCGGCTGTCTGCGCAGCCAAGGGAGAGTTACCCACCGCGGGCACCGCACTGTCGACGAACAGCAGCCCGAAACCGACCGCAATCGGCACAAGTGCCCACACCAGTGAGAACCACAGATGAGTGCGTGCCCTCACTGCTGCCCCTGCATCAGCCGCAGGTACCCGGCCTTCGCATCGCCGTCCCCGAGATCCCGAAGCTCCGCAACGGTCCCGGACCACAGCACGCGACCTCGACGGAGAACATGGACGTCCTCGAACTGCGCTGCGACGTCGGTGATCTGGTGGGTCGACATCAGGACGTCGACGGACAGACCACCGAGCACGTCCAGGAACACCGACCTCTGCTGCGGGTCCAGCCCCGCCGTCGGTTCATCCAGCAGCACCGCATCGCACCGGCCCGTCAACGCCTCCGCAAGCCCGAGCCGGCGACGTTCCCCACCGGACAGCGTGGTCACCCGATCGTGCAGTTTCGCCTCCAGTTGCACCTCCTTTATCAACCTGCGTGCATCATCGCCGGCCTTCCCCGTGTCGAGCCCCTTGAGCCAACCGGCGTACGTCACCTGCTCCAGCGCCGCCAGTCCACGTACGACCCCGACATCCTGTGGCAGGTACCCGATCCGGCGGCAAGCCTGTTGCCGACGTCGCGCACACCGAACCGAACCGCGCCGGCCGAGGGACGCAGCAGCCCGACCCCCAACCGCAGCAACGTCGAATTGCCAGCCCCGTTGGGTCCCAACAACAACGACCGCCGACCGAAGCGGACATCCAGACCGTCGAAGATCAGTCGTCGCCCCCGAGCGAAACGAACACCCTCGAAAACCAGCGAAGCCATCCCCCGGGCGCTCAGTACGCAACCCCGACGTAGCTGGCATTCATCCTGTCCTTCGCGCGATCGGTCCCGTCAACCTTCACGACGGTGAAGTGGTGCTTTCCTGCCTTCAGCCGACCCCACGAGTCCCAGTCGTCCGTTGAGCAGTAGAGAGACCGCTGACCCAAGTTCTCGTCCGGAGTCCACGTGTTCTCGTACGTGACCTGGACTGTGACATTGCTGAATGACGACTAGGGCGTGACGTAGCGGCATCCACGGAATCGGATGGTTGTCGCATTCGATGTGGTGTTGTGGTCCGTCCATGTCCGGGAGGATTAGGGCGGAAGTATTCCGGACAGCGTGGAGGTCCAACTGCCTTCCCAAGCGAAAGCCGGCGCCGTCATCAGTGTGGTGACGATCGAGCTGCCTGCAATCAGTGCACTTCGCCGGCTGAGTACGTTAATCTTCGCTTCCCGGGATCCTGGCGTCATCGTGACGCAAGAAACATACCCGTCATCTGGTTTGTCCCGGCGTACCGAACCTTGCGGCGATCCGACGATCAGGCGAGTGCTGCGTAGAACCGGTCCAGGCCTTCGACATCCGACAGATGCGTGGACACCGCCGCGACCAACCCATCCCGGACTTCGAAGACGAGGGCGAGCGACTCGTCCAGTTCCACCGGCTGGTCGGCGGAGTTGTGCAATGTCACGACCACGGTGCTGTGGCCAACCATCACGTCCCGCAGGCGGCTGTTCAGAGTTGCCGCGTTGATCGCACGAGCCGTGTCGACGACGGCCTCGACGCCCTCTTTCCTGCCCGAGACGGATGACGTACCGGGGAGCGTCCAGACGACGCCGGGGTGCAGAAGTTGACGCACCGTTGACCAGTCCTCGGAGCGAAACCCCGCGAGCAACGCCGTCACCACACCCACGTCCGCCGAGTCGACAGTCGCGAACCCATTATCCGTCATTCCGCTCTCCTTCGTTTCCCAGGACTTTCGTCAGATCAGCGTCCGCCTGCACCGCGCTGGTGAAGTGCACGGCCAACCACCCGGCGGCCCTTGCACCTTGACAATTTTCGATCGAGTCGTCGACCAGGACATGCCGGGCCGTCCGGGTCGTCACGGTGCACTCGGCGGCCGCGAAGATTGCCGGTTCGGGCTTTCGGCAGCCGGCCTGAGCCGAGGTGAGGACAACGTCGAACGTGACTGCCGGGACCATTCGTCGCCATGCCGACGCCCAACTGGGCGGCATGTTGCTCAGCAACCCCACGGACACTCCCGCCCCCCGAACAGCTCGGAGCACTGCGAGCCATGGCTCGTTCACCGGACGGTCGACGAACCATGGCCCTGCCAGCGCGGTCTGCGGGACGGATACCCCGAGATGCTTGCCGAGCCGACGGCACCACTCGCCCTCCGGCATTCGTCCCGCTTCGATCATGGCCAAGGGCTCCGCCGTCCCGAGTTCGCTCGCGAGCATGGTCAACGCGGAGGTCATGCGAGCCGTGGACACCCCGAGTTCACCGGCAAACGCGGGCAGGCTCTCCCGCGGCCCCGGTACGACGACTCCGCCGAAGTCGGTCCAGACGATGACCGGATTCACAGCAGTCCCCTATCGTGAGTCGGTGGTCATGCCCTTAGGTCGCTCCGGCGTACTCGGCTACTAAATCACGGCGCTGGTTTGTTTCGTGGGCTAGGGCGCGCCGGCCTGACCTCGGAGTTCAGTCCACTGGACACTCGGGTGTCCGCTATCCTTCCAACACCCACACGCGCAACGGAGCAACAAGTAGATGCCAGAGCTGCAGCAGTCCAGGGCCATCGCAACCCGCGAGAAGATCTTGCGTGGCGGTGCCGAGGTGTTCTCGAAGAAGGGGTACGAGGGCACCACCGTCGCCGACATCCTCGTGGCCAGCGAGGTCACCAAGGGTGCCATGTACTTCCATTTCCCATCCAAGGAACACTTGGGGCGAGCCATCGTCACGATCCAGACCGACGTGATCGACAGCTTCGAGGTCTCGAATGGACAACCTGCGGCCCAACACCTGATCGACGTGAGTTTCCGCTTTGCCAAGGCCCTCCTGACCGATCCCCTGATGCGGGCATCGGTCAGGATGGCCACGGAAGGGCATGGTTTCGACCAAGAGCAGCATCACACTTTCGAAACATGGCTCCATCTCGGATCCGACCTCGCGCAGAAGGCGATCATCGAGGGGGACATTCGGAGCACGTGGACCGCCCTACAGGTTGCCGAAACCCTGACCGCGGCTGTGAACGGCGCGCAGCAGTCCTCGCTGATCTTCAGCCAGTACGCCGACTTGGTCGAACGGCTGTGCGCGCTCTGGAAAATGCTCGCGCCCGGGCTCTTCACCCCGAAAGGGATGAAGACACTCCGCCTTCATCCCTGACCGGCCATCGGAGCACCACCGAGGTCCACCCTGACAACCGATTTGGTCTCGGTTCCCTGCGTGAAGGTGGCATGCCACCCGTAGTCGTCGTCGTTCCATGTCACGTAACACGGAACATCCAGTTCGATGAATGTCGAGAACGCGGCCACCACTCTCGCGATCGGAAAACGGACCGCGAACTCGCCGATGAGTGGCACTTGGAGTGCTGCTTCGATGACCAGCAATCCCGGCACGTGGTCCAACGGGTGGTCGAAGAAGACCGGATGGTCCTGATCGACATGGAGGACCGGGACACCGCCGAGACGTCCCAGGCAGCCGTCCCGTCCGCGGGAACTCAAGGAACGGTTCGCTTCGACCTTGACGGATTCGATCAGCTTGTGGGCCCGCCCGCCTCGCAATCTCGCGTACAGCGGCTGCACCGCAAGCATTGAGATGCCCGTTGCCCGCGCGACATCCGAGTCGTCAACCCGGATTCTGATCGTCCAATGCTGTGTGTTCCGGATCCGTGCTGCGCACTCGACTTCGACGGTGAGGGACACTCCTTCTTCTGAAACGTCACGGATGGACGCGAACCCCAAGAACTCGACATCGATCTCACGCATCATGAACGCCGTTCCGAGTTCCACGCCCAGCAGGTGGTGCGCCGTCGCAATGACCGACTGCCGGACGGTCTCGATGACAATGAGCGGGGAATACGCACCCAGGCAGCGGAACACGGCGTCGATGTCGGGCGACCAGTGCACGTCGAGGGTCGCCATGGATGTGGTGGAGGTTCGTATTGCCCGGACGAGCACCTGTGCTGCCGATCTCTTGTGCACCCAGTTCTGCATCGTCACCGGCGATGCAGTCGTCGGACACCGGTCCTCCATGTTCGCTCCTAGCTCTCCCTTGCCGAACATGGAAAACATACCGTCGATCCCGTTGGTTCGTGCCGGCTAGCGGAAAAATTCCACTATGCGGTGTTCCCCGCCCGTCGGATCGGCGCATTGTTTCGGGGAACTATCCAACCGGGTTCAGAATGAAAGTAGGCGCCGGGAATCGGGACGAGGCGTAGTCGCAGACCGGAGCTCAGCGGTTCCCACTGACAGCTGATGGCCCGGGACTGTACGGAACCTCGGACGGACAGGACACACCCTTCAAACTGACCGACCCGACCACCTCGATCTGGCGGCACGCTCTCCCCCACCTTGCTTCCCCCGACCATGAGGTGGCCGCACGGTGGTAGTAGACAACGATGGGTATCGTCCGGCCCGAGGGCGAACCGGTCTCCCACGAAAACATGGGCGCCGGAACAAGGGCTCCCTGACCTCCGCCGAGTAACCGGTGCGCTGTGCGCGTCATCCGCGAGGTCTACCACCTGCTCAACCCCACTCCCAGGGCCGCCATCCCGGCCCGTTGACAGACATAGGAGCATCAACGCGTTAGCGGAGTCGATCAACGGGTTGTACAAGACCGAGTTGATCAAGCGGGGCAAGCCCTGGAAAGGCGCCGATGACGTCGAGATCGCGACCGCCGAATGGTCGATTGGTTCAACCATCGGCGCCTGTACGAGTACTGCGGCGACATCCCACCCGTCGAGCTTGAGCAGGCGTACTACGCTCGCAAGACAACCCAGAAAACCGCCGCGCTGACCGTTTGAGAAAGTCTCCGGACCCTCCGGGGCGATTCACAGCATGCCCGGACTCATCCGTGACACCTTGGCCCGTGCAGTGGATGACCTATGCCACGACCGTCAACCCACCGCCGTTCTCTCGGGCGGGATCGACTCCAGCTCTGTCGCAGCTCTCGCGGTCCGGTGCGGAGCACAACTGACCACCGTTTCGATGGGGACCGAGCTCGGTGACGAGTTCGATCAGGCCCGCCTGGTCGCGGACCACCTCGGCACGAACCATCGCGAGTTGCGCACGTCCTCCACCGACATCCTGGCTCTTCCGAAATGAGGGATGCTCCTATATTGCGCAACCGGGTGGCTGCTGGGTGGCGAGGTAGTTGCGGTAGGTGATGATCGCGGCGCGGTCGGAGGTGTGTCCGCGTTCGATGTGAGAGACGGTGGCCATGGACCAGTGCAGGTCGTGCGCGGCGGTCTCGATGGTGATCCCGGCGGCCTGACGCAGCGGGCGGAGCTGGGTGGTGCTGATCGGCTCTGGAGGGTTCGTGAGCAGGTGGTAAACCTCTCGTGCGATCGCGCGCTTGAGGCACCGCAGGATCTCTTTGCTGGTCTTGCCCGCGGCTCGTCTGCTGGCGGTGTAGTCACGGATGCGCTGGTCGGTGCGGAGCCGGACACGGCGACGCGATGCAGGGCGCGGTTCGCGTAACGGTTGCCACCGCGGTTGAGCCGGTGACGGGTGATCTTGCCAGAGGAGGCCGGCACCGGGCAGGCGCCGCACAGGGCGGCGAAGGCTGCCTCGCTGCTGATTCGGTCGGGGTTTTCGCCGGCGGCGATCAGTAGGTCGGCTGGCTCGGGTGCGGTGACCAGGATGTCCCGGATCTGCAGCACCGCGTCGGTGGTCGCGGCAACGGCTGACCTGCGGGCGGTCGCCACGACACGGATCGCCTCCACGCGTCCGTCACGGTCCTTGGGGACCGAACAGTTCGTGCCGGCCAACGCGGTCTCCGCGGCGGCGTAGGCATCGATCTCGTCGGACTTGCCACGCATCCGGCGGATCTGCCGACTTGGGCGCAAGACCTCCAGCACTGGCACCCCAGCAGAGCTCAGATATCGGGCCAGACCCGCGCCGTAGGATCCGGTGCCCTCGACACCCACCTTGTCCACCGTCCCGAACCCGGCAATGAAGGCAGCCAAAGCTCGATAGCCAGCCGTAGTGGTCGGGAACTGCGCAGCACCCAGGTGCTGACCTGTCGCGGTGATCACCGCGGCGTGATGAGTGTCCTTGTGTGTGTCGACACCCGCGATGACGACTAGCTGATTCATCAGGTTGTGCCCTTTCCTGCCAACGGTTCACCATGGAAGGCGTCGGCCGGACCGGTCAGACAACACGTTGACGAAACCGGGCTGAATCGGCGGGTCACGCTCCTATCAGGTCATGGCGGGTTCGGTCGGCACCCCACTACTCCTGCTTGCTCCGAGCAGCAGACAGATCCCTCGGAAGACAGAACCCTCAAGGAGCCCGTCAGTGTAGGCGTCGGGTCATGCCACTCAGTGCCCTTCAAGTATCAACGCGTAGCCGATGCAGCGGCGACTGGCGCGTTCAGTCAGGGGGCAGGCGTCCTAGTCTTCCGATGATGGAGGCTCCTACACGCAGCTATCCGAAAGACCTCGACGTGCCTGACGCTACCTTCGCGAGACCTGACCTGACCACCTTTACCCGCTTGGACCGGCCTTGGCTTGGAGGTCACCGGGTCAGTTGCTTGAGCCTGACCTTGCCGTGCCGGGCCTGTCGGAGGTCTGGTCAGGTCCTACCACGCTGACTGGTTACCCCATGTCTCAGCAGCGACCTTAAGGGGACGAGGTGCGAGCAGCTCGTACTCGGGGAGCGCAGTATCTGATGCCTCCGTCCGTCCGCACACCATCTGGAAGTAGCTGGCGCAGCTGACAGCCCAGTAGACGCACGCGGCGGAGTACTGCTCGTAGCTGGCGACCGGGAACCCACACACTGCGAGCTGCGCGAACATCTCTCTCGCGAGCTCGCTGCGCTGGTCGTGTGTCATGTGGAATGCGGGGTTGCACGCGAAGCGCGCGATATCGATGGCTGGCAGATTGGGTCCGTATGACTCGTAGTCGACGACATAGACATCGCGGTCGTCTGCAAGCACGTTATTGGGCTGGACGTCGCCGTGAGTCGCCACCCCGGGCAGATCGCTGAGGATATCGAGCACTGTCGCCGCCCCCGGGAGTTCAGAGGTTGCGGAGCGGGCGAGGCTATCGTACGAATCCTGAACGTCCGAGCGGTCCGGTTGGGCGCCTCGCCAGCAGCGGATGCCAAAAATGGAGGCATATACCTCGGGGATACGGGGAAGAATGCGCGCCACCTCAGGCGTCGCTAGGCTTGAGAGACGAGGCAATGACACGTGCTCAAGCACAAGGAGGCGCATGGTGTCGTCAGCATGAAGGACATCAGTGCGGTCCGCCGCACCGTCGGTCGACCAGGTGTGGCCGAGGTCAGCCCTCGGTGGACTCAGCGGACTCCGAAGCGTCCTGTTGCCCCGAGCCGCTGCTGACGGCCTCGGCGTTCTCCATTGCGTCGGCGAGGTCACGCAGGATGCCGACCGCCTCTTCGATGGTCAGCTGGCTGAGTGCGACATCGAGGGACAGTGAACTCTCATCGCCGCGCTGGTCGTCCGAGGGTTGGATGAGGATACTTGGGAAGTCGCCGAGCGCGACCTCGAGGTTGGCGCCCTCGGTGAAGAGCTGGATGTTGGCGTACAGGTGGCCTTCGGCGTCCAAGGCGGCCTTCTTTCGTCGAGAAACGGACAGTCAACCGGCACGGTGCGACGGACCTGTCAGTTCACTGCGTCGCGCGGCAGCAGCAAGTCGCTCGGCGTGCACTCCAGGATCCGGCACAGCGCGGCCAGTTGCTCGATCGGCAGCCGGATCGGAACAGACCGCGCACTCGGTTCGCCTGTGGGTGACTGATCCCGACGCCCTCATCAAGCAACCGGCGGTGCAGATCGACAGCCGTCCAGATCTTCCGCTCGGCGGCCAGCACCCGCAGGTTCCACGTCAGGCCGGGTTCCCCGGCCGGACCTGATCCGTGCCGTCCTATCTCTTCAGCCATGTCCTCGTCCACCTCTGCGTCCAACCATCGCAGGAGACGGTGGGACAGCCCCTACGTCGCACCGTGGGAATCATGGAACCGACCAGCTCAACGACAACCGTGAACGCCGTGGAACGGCTCCGGGCCCGGCGCGGATTGTGGCTCGAACCGGCCGACCTGTTCGATGCCGACCTCGCCGCCACCAATCCCACTGCGGCCCACCTGCGCGGACAGCACATCGTGTATCGCCCCGGCGATCTGGTCGAGCTGCCTTCCGCTGCGCAGTGACATCCCTCGCCTGGGCCGCCGCGACGGCTCTGTCCTCGTTGGCCTTGTCCGGGTGGGCGGCACGGCAGTACGCAGACCACCCACATGCCATCGCCCGCTGGGCAACAACTGCGGCGTTCATCGTCTCGCTCTGGACCTGCGCCGGAGTCGGCTACCTGGCGATCCCCCGGTAGTGACCAACGGCGCAGCCCTGACAGGCCTGGCTCCGTGGAAGTTGCCCACGGAGGTGAAGCGCCGGTGGGTAGCTCCCTCCCCCGCAAAGGTCGACCCTGGCTCAACGGGATCTACCCACCGGACTACGTCCGGCTGGGCAACTTCCGACCGCCGGCAGAAACCGCACCCTGGCTCCGTAAAGGTTGCCCATGAAACAGGTGTGAGCGATTACAGCCTTCCCAACAGCACCTACGGTTCGGCGTCCGACCGCGGATCCGATCCCGTTTCCGACGACGCGTCGACGCAGCAGGTCGAGCAGACCGAGGCGCCGAAGAAGAAGGCCACCAAGGCCCGGGAGTTCTCCGAGGAGCAGAAGCAGGCTCGTGCTGCCGCCGAGCGGGAGCGCACCCAGCGCCGCAAGCTCGTGGCAGCGCTGGACAAGTACGAGGACTTCCGCGACATGGAGTCCGCGCACCTGCAGTTGGCCGCGACGTTGCTCGGCTGCTCCGCGGACGCCAAGTCGGTGACGATCGCCGCCGTCATGCCGCCGGCTGGAGCGTCCAGCCCGTCAGCCGTCGCCGAACTCATCGACCAGCTGCGCGCTGACGACCCGATGGACGCCCTGGTGGCTGCCGCTGGGATCGCCGAGGACAAGCCGATGCTGCGCGGCGTCTGGTCGCTGCTCGGCATCTTCCTGCCTGACCTGTCTGAGCGCGTCCCGACCGGCGACAACTTGCACGTCGGCCGTGACCTGGCTCGTGCCGCCGGCCGCTTGTCCGACGACGACCTGCAGACCGTGCAATCCGTGCTGTCCACCCTGCGCTGACCGTCCTTCCCACCCGCGACCAAGGAGCCCACCCCACATGGCCCTGCTGACCAAGAAGAAGTCAGGCACCGAGAACCTGGACATCGCAGACGGCGGTGACCTGTTCGGTGAAATGGAGACCGCGCCGCGCGCGGACCTCGACCTGCGCGAGAAGAACATTCGGCGCGGCAAGCTCATCAAGTGGGGTCTCATCGTCTCCTTGTCGATGATCCCGGTCTCCTGCCTCGGCTCGGTGAACGCCTCCAACCTGGCCGCGAGCAACCAGGACGAGGTCGCCGAACTGAAGGCGAACGGCATCGCTGACATGGGCAAGGTCGAGGACGATCCTGGAAAGTTCGCAGCCACCTCGGCACTACAGTCCTGGCTTGACGCGGTGCCCGCCCCGCTCCCCGGCGGACAGATCATGTCCTGGGACGGTTCGGTGAAGCAGCCCGGATATGACAAGACCAAGGTCAGCCGGATGTTGGAGAACTTCACCGTTCTCGATGGCGCCGGACGCGGGTACACCGCCACTCTCGAGGTGTCGGTCGACCCCCGCGGCGGAGCGCAGGTCATGTTCGGTCCATCGCTCATTCCGATCCCGCAGGCCGCGACCGACGGATGGGCCGGCACCGAACTGTGGCCGGGTCTGGAGCCGGGCGGCGACGTCACACCGTCGGTTTCGACGGCTGTGCAGTCATGGGCGACTGCTTACACCTCCGGCGATGCCGACGCTCTGCGCGTGGCTGTCGGTGACGGCGACTCCTCGCACACCTACTTGGCGCTGTCCGGCATCACCTCGGTCACAGCCTCGGCGTCCGCGATGGCGACGACCAAGGACGGCACGATCGCTCGCGTCGAACTCCAGCCGACCTGGGCGGGTCGCTCGAACAGCAGCAGCGGGCAAGTCACCCCGATGATCTTCGACGTCCTCATCCAGCGCGCCGACACGGCCGCGCCGCAGGTTGTCGCCTGGGGTGCCCCTGGGTCCGGGCCCCGGCTCAAGCCGTACGTCAACGCGATCACGGTGCCTGCGAACGTGCTCGGTACCGCGACCGCCCCGTCAGCGGAGACCTCGGAGCCCACGACGAAGGGCGACCCCGGCGGCACCGCGAACACCAGCGCCCCGACCGGAACCGGATCGCCGTCCGCGTCAGGCGGCGGCACCTCCACTCCGGCCGCGCCGTCGAGTACCTCCGACGCGTCCTCCTCGAACTGATCCAAGGAGACCACCCAACATGGCTACCAAGAACGCACCCAAGAACAGCAAGCCCAAGAAGCTGAACTCGCCGATCACCGACGACCAGCCGGACTGGCCCACTCAGGTCAAGAAGGTCTACTCCTCCGGCGTCATCGTCACGGTCAACAACGAGGTCTGGCTGTACCGCCGTGTGCCGCTCGGCCCCGTCGTTTCCGCGCGGTCGATGAAGGACGCCGTCGACATCGGATCCCCGATCTTCCGGGCCTGCCAGGAGGTCGAAGCGCTCACCTCTCGGTCGATGGCGAAGAACCGGCGCATGTCCAAGCACAACTACCGGGACATCCACATGCTGCTGGTGAACGTGCCGAAGTTGTACGTCCCGGACGACAAGCAGCCGCTGAAGGCCTACCTCGCCCAGCAGTTCTCCGGCAAGACTGTCGACCAGCGCTTGCTGCTGTTCGGGGTCCGGCTGCGTAACTCGGCTTTCCGTTCCGGTTGGGACTACGCCCTGCAGGCGCTCACCGAGGCGATCACGTTGCAGAACGTCGGCGTGCAACTTCCCGAGTACGCCGCGGACTTCAAGAAGGTCTCCGCTGCACTGACCCGTGCCGGCATGATCGAGGCCACTAGTGAGCAGCTGCACCTGGCGGACTCGTGGTGGAACCTGGGTCGCAACGCCGACGTGCCCTACCTGGTTCACTCCGACCACCTGCACATGTTCACCGCGCCCGGTTCACTCACCGACGCCGCCCGGCTCGAGCGGGACAAGGTGCCGTGCTCGGCCCCGGAGTGGAAGAAGCTGCGGCAGACGCACACACTGTCGATGTCGGCCTTCGACACCTTCAACTTCAACTGGCGCGACATCAACTCCTCCGAGGTGCATTTCTTCCCGGAGCTGCTCGGCGCCGGCGCTCAGGCGGTCAGTCTGCGCGGCAAGGTCGAACCGACGGACATTACCCGCAACGAGCTGCGCTCCGGCCGCCGCCGGATGATGGCCGACATCAACGAGTCGCGCTCTCAGGGTGCGATGGACCGCGCCGAGCAGGACGAGAAGCTCGAAACGCTGCGCCAGATGGAAGACCTGTACTCCGGTTCGACCTTGTCGTTGCCGAGCATCATCGACTGCTCGATCGTTACGGCGCTCAACGGTTCGCGAGGCGGGTCCTACGACGTGCGTGGTGAGACGGCCCGAGTGAAGCTCGGCCTGCTCACTGAGCGCCAGGAGAAGGCGCTGGCCGAGATGATGCTTGGGTCCAATGTCCGATCCAACCCCAACCTGCGCGACCTGCCGGCGACAGCCGCGGCCTTCACCGGGGCACCGAACCTCGCGATGTGCGGCGACAGGACCGGTGCGCTGCTCGGCTTCACCGAGAACGACAAGCAGCCGGTCTACATCTCCAGCGACGCGGCAGCCAACGAGGACCAACTGCCGATGTTCCTGGTTGCCGCCGGAACCGGGTCGGGTAAGCTCCTTGACATGTCAACTACTTTGCCAACTCCGTTGGGCAACACGCGAGTTGGCGATCTAAAGGTCGGTGACGAGGTCCTCGGACGCAACGGGAAGATCACCACGATCACCTACCTGTCGCCGGTCAACCCGAACCCGGACCTGTACCGGATCACCTTCTCCGATGGCCAGACCCTCGACGCGGACTTCGACCACCAGTGGGTCGTGTCCAGCTTCAAGGACCGGCACCGTAACAACTCCGGCGATCACCGCGAGGCCATCACTCGGTGGGAGGAGAAGCGCGCCGTCGCGGACCGCGTCCACGACCTCGCTGAGCGTTTGGCTGCCGACGACACCGGTGCCAGCGTGACCGAACTGCACCGCCTGCTCGATGTCGAGCTCGGTGCGCTCAACCCGTGGTCCGGTCCGGACGCTGTCCGTGCCGCCCTAGTGATGATGGACGCCCCGTTCGTCACCAGGATGCAGTCAAAGACCGCCACCCGTCACCGCACCGAGCCGATCGTCAAGATCGACCCGGTGGTGCTGTGGCCGGTGCGTGAACTGCTCGAAGCCAACATCTCCCGCTGGACCACCACCTCCCCCGGCAACGCTGCCCGGTGGAAGGACCGCATCGCCTCGCGCGTCGCCGCGGCCCAGTCGATCCTGGCCGACCTGGACGACGGCCGCGAAGAAACCGCCGCTGAGATCGCCCGGATGCTGCGTGCTCACCAAGGAGACTTCCGTCAGGGGGCCAAGGCCGAACTGGCAACGTGCGGCCGCGCCGCTGGAGTGCAGTCCCGCAAGGGTTTCCGTGAAGTCACCGTCCCGCTCGGCGGTCACTTCACCGGCCAGCACCCGGTCAACTTCTACGCGACCAACATCGCCCTGAAGTCGCTGGCAGCCCGCCTGGACCAGCAGCTCCACAACAAGCCGGTCACCGGTGTCATGGAGCAGCGGATGACCACCGGCGAAATGCTGGCTGCCGGGCTGAAGCACGCCGGCACGCACAGCAACTTCGCGATCCGCCTCGCCGAAGCGATCCAGCTGCCTGAAGCCGACCTGCCGTTGGATCCGTACATCCTGGGTGCGTGGCTCGGTGACGGCACCACAGGGAATGGGCAGTTCACCAGTGGCACCGCGGGATCCTGTACGGATCGCTGCGGTGTGACCGACCAGGAGTACCTGTGTCGCGAACTGGAGCGCGCTGGTTTCACGGTGGGTACGTGTGGCGTGAAGACGATCAACGTGCTCGGAATGCGTCCCGCGCTTCGGGAGGCAGGGGTGTTCGCAGACAAGCGCATCCCAATGGCCTACCTGCGCGGCAGCTACGAGCAGCGCCTCGCGGTGCTGCAGGGGCTCATGGACACCGACGGGTCGATCGGCGCCGAAGGCGCGTGCGAACTCACCCTGTGCAAGCAAGATCTCGCCCACGACGCACTGGAGCTCACCCGTTCGCTCGGCATCAAGGTAGCGATGCGGGAGGCTGAGGCCGCGTACACGCTCACCGACCCGGAGACCGGTGAGAAGACCCGCACCGTCACCGGAACCCGCTACCGGATGGTGTTCACCACCAACCAGGAGATCTTCCGTCTGCCCCGAAAGCGGGAGAAGCTGCCGTTGACGGTTCGCGACACCCAGAAGTGGCTCTACATCACCGACATCCAGCCGATCGAATCAGTGCCTGGTCGGTGCCTGACCGTGGCCGACCCGGACCACGTCTACCTCGCCGGCGGCTTCATCCCAAGCAGCAACACGATGTCGCTGCTGAACATGGCCGATCAGTGGGCCCGTGCCGGTGTCCCCCAGATCATCACCGACTGGAAGCCGGGATCCGACCACTCCGACACCGTGCGTGCAGCTGGAGGACAGTGCCTCAAGCTGTCCGACCTCACCTCCGGTGACGGTGTCTTCGACCCGCTGCGTTTCAGTCACGACGTCAAGGCCGGCCTGGAGTACGCGAGCTCGATGCTGCTGGAAGTCTCGCCGTGGCCGGAAGGCTCCAAGAAGTATGAGTCGCAGCTGATGGTCGCGCTCGACTACGGCGTGAAGAACGGTGCCACCTGCATCGGTCAGGCCCTCAAGATCGCTCTGGACGCCAAGAAGGCATCCGAGGACATGGTGAAGCCGATCCTCGACTACGCGGAAACCTCCATCAACTTCCGCGCCTGTGTGGGGATGGACCCGCAGGCTGAGGGGCTCGCCGTGGCCGACGGCATCACCTACATCTTCGTCGGTGACTCCAGCCTGGAGCTGCCGCCGATGGGCAAGCCGGCGACGACGATGAACCAGCGCATCGCCGCGCAGCTGGTGCGCATGGCGGTCTTCGGTTCAGTGATGGCGCTGGCGTACCGCGACGGTGTTTGCCACTTCGACGAGGCGTGGGTTCTCACGAACAACAGCCCCGAGGAGCTGGACCGCATCGGTCGTCTGGTGCGCCAGTTGAGGGTGCTGCCAATTCTCTACACCCAGCGCGTCAGCGACGCCGTGAACGCGGGTCTGACCGGATTCATCAGTCGCGGGCTGATCATGCACATCGCTGACCGGGAAGAGGCACTGGCCGCCTGCGCCTTGTTCAAACTGGAACCGACCGAGGAGCGGTTGGAGCGGATCACCGCCCGGTCGTCGCTCGGTAAGGGCACGGATGCCGCGGAGGACTCCGCTGGCCTGAACTGGAACTCACTCAAGGCGTTGGTCATGAAGAGCGACGACGAGGGCGGGCCGCGAATCGTCAAACGCGGCGCGGTCGGTATTCACATCGACCTGGAAGGTCGAGCCGTTCCTGTCGTCATCGACCTGCCGCCGGACTTCCTCGAGATGGCGTCGACGAACCCTGTCGACATCGCGCGCCGTGAGGCGAAGAAGCGGTTGCGGTTGCTGTCCAAGGACTCGGCCCCGATCGAGGCCACCGAGCCGGTCATCATCACCGCCGCCGACGAGGATGCCGACATGTTCGCCGCCAGTTAGGCGAACTCATAGACCGACGAACCCCGGCAGGCATGGGTGGGCTCTGCCGGGGTTCGTCGCCTCATCGCTGACGACTTAGCGGTTTCTGACGCCCAATGAGCCGCGGCATTGCGCGGTTCGTCGATCGTGATGTCCATTTTTCACGGACGTCGCACCGTCAGCATCATGTTGGTCGATCGACTCGCGCATGACATGTGCTCACAGCCGCAGCCGGATACTGAGCGCATCCTCCGGTTGGCTCTGCGGTCCCCTGAAACGGAGAAGGCGATCCGTCGCGCCGTTCGCCGGGCATCCCGCAACTTGTCGCCGGCCACCGTCGATGAGATCACCGACCAAGTGCGCTCGAAGGTGCATGCCGCACTCGGGCGTTCGATCATGGGTACCCCCGGTGCCCCACCGACGTTCCACCCGTCCAAAGTCGCCGACGGTGCATCGTTCAGTGGCTGGCTCGACCGGTTCTGCACCCCGGTCGCCGCCCACGAGGTCGCCTCGTTCCTGCGGTCCTGGAGGCCTGCCACGCCGATCGACCCGACGGACCTGGCTGATCTTGAAGTGCCGTGGATGGTGCCTTCGGCGGCGCGTGCCCGCGAAGACCTCATCGACCAGATCGCCCAGGGACTGCATCACGACCAGTCGGCTCTGCGTGGATCCTCACGTCACCTGCGCTTGGCGAATGCCCTGGCTCGCGGACTCAACCTGAAACCGTTGATGCGTCCCACCTTCGAAGGGCCGCACCAGCGATCGGAGTTCCTGTCATGGGTGGCGACCGACGAAGGCGTCGCCGCTGTGGTGTTCGCGCTCGGCCGGATCGCCTCCGGCAAGGAGACCGCGTGTCCGATCCGCCACCTGCGCGTCGTCGAGCAGATGGTCAGCCACCACAAGGTGTCCGAACTACGCCGACTGCTTGACCAGCAGGACGTCGTGTTGCGTCAGATGCTCACCGCGGCTGCGGTCCCCCGTCCGGTACCGAAGCAGTCGTTGTGCCAGCAGCTCATTGCCAACCTGCAGACCCAGAACCCGCAGGCCGTTCCCGGGCGGATTACCAAGCTCGTGCGCACCTGGGCCACCGCAGCAGCCGAGCTCGAGGTCTCCGAATGGCGCGACCCGAACGCCGCGGAGAAGACCCCACAGCAACGGCAGGTCGAGTGGGCGAAGTTCAGCTCCTGCGCGGTGGACGCCGCCGATAACACCACCACGTTCGCCGGTATGACGCCGGTTCAGATCAGCGCCCGCCTCGACGAGATGTTCAACGCGCTCGAGCAGGCTGCTGTCGCCCACGCTGAGGAGATCGCCTGATGCGCACCACCCGCGCGCTCGTGGCCGCCCTTGCCATCGGATCGGTCGTCCTGACCGGCTGCGGTGAGACCAAGCCGACCACCATCACCAAGACCGTGACCGTGAAGCCGTCAGCGCCGACCGCCAAGACGGTCACCAAGATGTACGACGCAGGATCTTCGGAGCCCTACGACGGCATGATCACGTTCGGGGACGGCGGAATCGTCGCCACACCGGAGGGAACGTGGCACTTCGGACTCGGCAAGGTTGCCAGCTCCGTCGACGGCGAAACGATGAGTTACCTCACCGAAGGTAAGAACGTCCTGGTTCCGGTGGCGTGGTCCTTCACCCCGCCCGGCGGATACTCCCAGGCCGAACAGGCCGGGGCTGTGAGTCAACCGGACCAGACCGAGATCCGGATGGTCGCCGGCGGCAAGCCTTACCTGCTCACGCCGGACATGACGAGTTCCGACGCTCAGATCGTCGCCGTACCCGGAGCGGCCAACCAACCGCTGTCCCTACGGGTCACCTACCGCGACCTGACGCAGACGATTGACCTGCGTACCGGCAAGGTCACCGGCACCGAACGCGCCGCCGGCCTGTACGACGGACTCTCGACCTCCGGCTCGGGAACGTGTCCTGAGATTTCCAATGGCTTCACTTCCGGCGTCGGTCTGCAGGTGCGCGCGACCTGCGGCATCGTCGCGGTCACCCGGGCCTCCTACCTCAAGGGCTCCGGGTGGGCTCCGGCCGGGACCGCGTGGGTCACGGCCACCGTCATCGTCAACCCCGGTTCGTTCGTCTGGCACAACCCGGACAAGACCGTTTCCACGTACACGACCAAGGTTGAGCTGACCGGGGCAAGCCTGGGTGGGAAGCCGAGCAGTTCGATCAGCCGCACGGGCAACTCCTTCAACATCACCTTCGCAGCCCCCGCCGGCAAGGCCTCGATGCAGCTGGTGCTGAACCAGAAGCTCACCGGCATCACGACGCAGGTCGCCCCGCCGCAGACGGCCGCAGTGGCACCGGAGCCGACGAGCACGTCGACATCGCCGACCTCGACCGCTGCACCGTCCGATCCGTCAAGCAGCCCGAGCGACCCCAGCGCGCCGCGGAGCACGACGTCGAGCACGGTTCCGTCGCCGAGCAGCACCAAGACGCTGCCGGGGGTCAACGCCCCGCAGACGGTCACCCTCACCCAGAACGTCGTCTCGACGATCTCCTTCCGGAAAGCATGACGTGGCGAAGTCGCAGACACAGCTCTATCGTTGGCAGCACCCAGGAACCGGCGAAGTCATCACTTCCCGGCGCGGGTTGGCGATGTTCGTGGCATTGCAGTACGGCCAGGATGAGCCCGAGCTGCGTTACGGGACACGCGTCGCGTTGCTGGCCGCACTTGCTGGTCTCACCGCGCTGGCGGCACTCGTTGGACTCGGGTGGTTCGTCCTCGGAATCGGGCAGTGAGCCAGCCTCAGGAGAAGCGCCACAGGAACGACGAGGCCGAGGTCAGCGCAGGCAAGGTCGTTGTCGTCTGCCTGTTGTTGTTCTTCTTCGTCGCCATCCCGATCTCGGTCGTTCTGACAGCCTGATGCCCGGTGCGACGATGTCGTCATGCGCGAGGTCGACGAGCACGGTCAGCGGCGATTCGTCGTTCAGCAGGTGCTTAACACCGCTTGGCCGCCGAACGCGCGCACCATCCGCCCGGCGCCGACAGGAATCCTCGTGCAGCCCGACGGTGAGGCGTCATCCTCCTCGACGTAATACCAAGTGATAGAGCCTCGCCACCGAGCGGTAGGGATCCCTGGAACCGGCGAGGCGCTCAAGCTCCATGAGCGCTGCCAGCTCAGCGGGATCATGGGGGACATCAGTGTCCTCCAAGTGATCCGTGAACACCCGCACCCCAAACTCCGCTTCGGGAACGAAGCCGAATTCGGCGGCGACATCAACCAGCGTGTCGCGATCATGGGTCCACGTCGGCAGGTATCGACTCTGCGCCTCGTCGCCGTGCTGCATCGCGGTAAGTGCCTCATCCCAGCGACGCTGTAAGGCCGATCGCATAGCGATTGACCGCGGGTTCGTGGAAAGCACGGAGACGCGTGCCGTGCTCTTGAGGACACGCGATGCGGCCTCGAAGAAGGGTCGAACATCTTGGAAGTACATGAGCACGCTGTGGAGCAGCACCGCATCGCACTCGCCGGCGCCGAGACTCTCCAGCCGCCGACCGTCGTCCGGCACTAGGACAACCCGCGAGGCAAGCGCTTCCTCCAGGGTCTGAATTCGCGACTTCGCCATGGCCAGCATGGCGGGGTCCGGGTCGCAAACCGTGACACGGAATCCTTCGCGCGCGAGCATGATTGCCTGCTCGCCGAACCCGCCACCCACATCGACCACGTGGCCCTCCGTCCGCGGAAAGACCTCCAGGAGTTGACTCGAAACCAGTTCGAATCGGACACGTCCCAGAACCGACTCGGCGTGTCGTGCGTAGGCGGGCCCGAGCAGGTCGGCGGACGGCGCCCACGCGTCACCGCAGGCACCCACAGTCACCCTCGCACCCACATGACCGCCACCCCGGCCAGCAGAACGTACAGCGCGACGGCTGCGGTCAGCGCCGCCTCCGCACCCGCGGTCGAGCCGACGGTGCCACCGACCAGCAGTCCGGGGAGTGCAGCAGCCTCCAGGCCGATGCTGGCGGCGGACATCGTCCGTGCCACGCGGTGACTGGGCGTGATCATCTGCAGGCGCCCCATCGTCGACGCGATCATGAGAGTGCCGAAAAGGGCTGTGAGGAATTCGTAGGCGATGGCAGCCGGAAGCGCCCAATGACCGAGACCGTTGGCGCCCAGGAGCAGGCCAATGGCGAGAGCGGACATGACAGCACCGGTCGCCAGCACAACGCTCGCCCGGAAGCGGCCGGCGACCGCGCGGACCAGCAAACCCCCAACAATGCCGCCAGGAGCGGCTGCGGCGAAGGTGACACCGATGAGCCACATCGGAATCCGGAGTACGTCCAACAGGAACACCAGGATCGCGGGTGCCGAGACGGAAGCAACGAACCCGATCATCCAGATGGTCAGCAATGGTCGGTTCGTCCGAATCGATGTCCACACCGACGTCGCATCCGTCGATGACACGTCCTCATCAGCGTTGGCCACCTCACCGGTGGCGCGACGCAATGATCGGACGCATATCGCTGATACCACGCTCAGGACGACGTCGACGAGAAGCACCACCGGCGGCGGAACGAACCGTGTCAGTGCGGGACCCACCGCCTCGCCGACGACTGAGCCCACACTGTTCACGCTGCTCAAGTGCCCGGTCATGCGGAGCCGTTCCGGCCCATCCGCGATTCTGCCGACCACCGCATACCCGGAAGTGGAGACAACCGTGCGGCCAAGGGCGATGAGTAGAACGCAGGCCAGAAGGAAGGGGTAGGTCAGCACGCCGATCATCCAGGCCGCCCAAATCAAGGCTGACCCGATGCCTGCAAGCACAAGGGCCAATGCCTGAACGCTCGCCTCGTCGGTCCTGTGATCCAGGATCCGCGCGATCGGAAGGCGAAGCACAAGTGCTGTCCCGAGCGTCGCGAACAGGACGGCGCTTATCTCACCCGGACCACCCCCGAGCGTTACCACGATGACCAGCGGGATGACTGCTTCCGCCGTCGAGCTGCCAACCACCGCAATACCCCGCGTCGCGAGGTATCGCCGCTGCAGTGCGGAGCGACGCGCTGCCTCCAACCGCGGCACGTCCGTGAGCAACTCGCGCGTCCTACCCAATGACGACGGCCTCCGGCCCTGTACCGCGTGTCGGAAGGGTGACGAGGGAGCAGCCACTTGAACAGCAGTCGCCGTTCACGTCCTGATCACGGACGAGGCGCGGGTGTTCGACCGAGGGATCCGGTGGGAATGACGCTAAGTCGAGCGTCTCGCCGCTCTCCTTGGTGATCCGCGCACGTGTCGCCACCAAATCGATGTGTGTCGGACAGTAGTAGGGCACATTCTCAAGAGTCTGATTGTGCTGACCAATCCCCAGATGGATGCCGGGGAAACGCTCGTTGAGATGACTATTGTGCGGGATGAAGCGGTGCAGCGCCCGATTCGTCCCGAAGCCTAGCTCGCCGATCCGGTTGCCATGCTCCTGGGCGAATGCTGATGACAGGAACTGCCGCACATCGTCCCGCGTCGTTTGGAACGAAACGACTCTGGAATCGACGATCTCAAGCCGAAGTGCTGCGTCGGCGAGCAGAACGTCGAGCTCCGTCAGGACGTTGCAGTTGATCGCACCGTCGGGGCAGTAGATGCCGTTGACCCGAGCGGGGTAGGTCGCTATCTCACCCGGTGGGAGCACCAGGAATGCACCCGGCCGGTGGCGTCCGCGGTTGCTGATCCAGTCATAGCGATCCTGGTCGAGTTCCACCGTGAGGTCCGTGCCCGCCTCGTTGCTCAGATGAACGGAGCGTGCATCCCGGAGCCATGCCATGAGCGTCGCATTAAGGCGCTCCATCACGGTCGGAGAAAGTGCAAGTCCCGAGGTGAACAACTCCTCCGTTGCACTGATGATGCGGACCACTTTTGCCCGTGCCGCGCCGTACGCGTCGATGATGTCCGAGAACTCGTCGAAATGTGACATCGTGTCCAATTCGAGTGTCAGAGCAACGAACGAACCACGGAATGACGCCGGGTCCGGAAGGACGCACGCGAGTCGGTCCCGAAGACCGGGGTCTTCGAGCGGAAGCATGGGGAACGTCGTATGGCGGATGCCCCTGCCAGCCAGCTCCAGCGAGACGGCCGCGGCATACCTGCGGCTATCTGGTGTGTACGCAAGTAGAACGTGGTCGTGCGACGACACGCCGATGTAGCTGTCGAGCAGGCGAGTCACTCCCTCCCGGAGGGATAGGTCGTTCACTGCGGTGTGCACGATATTTGCTCCTTCTGCGCGATTGACGGTGTAAACAATCCCGGGTACGGGGCGAGGTGCCGTGATTAGCCATTCCCACCCCGTACCAGGAGTGGGCTCAGGCGGATTCGCTCGGCGCGATGGTCTTGTAGGCGATGTACCAGACGTTCGTGCCGGGCTCGTAGGTGCGAGCCTGGTCGGCCAATCCGTTCTCCGATGCCTCCATGCGGGCGACGGCTGCGGCGAGGTCGTCCTCGTATGTGCTCTCGTAACGCATTGCACTCTCCTTCGGAACTGCGGCTTGGTCGATCCGCCTGTCGGATCGTCCGCACCAACATCTTGTTCCTGCGCACTCGCCAAACAAACCCTACTTGTCGGTTTTTTACCTAGTTCGTACTATCGCGACCCGGTACAAAGGTGTCGCCTCAAGACACTGTCCAGGTACCTCAACAGGTCCGGGTGCTCCACCCGGTCCGGAAGTAAGTCAAGGTCGCCGCGCTCGAGCAAACCCAGCGGGTGCTCGTCTGCCCACAACTTCTCGGTTGCGGTCTGCGTCAGTTCAACCATATGAAACAGGAACGGCACGCATGGCTCGCTCCGCAGGACGTGCGGCGGTCTCAGTGATCTGCCTACAAAGCGTCCCCGAGCGGCTTGCTCGCCTTGTCGTTCAGACGGCTTCGATCATGGGGAAGAGGAGGATCTCCTTAACGAACTGGGTCGACAGCAGGCCCTCGATGCCGCCGATCATCCAGAGCCCCTCGGTGGTGTGCTCAGCGAATCGGGTCGACACGTCGCCTTTCTGCAGGACGCGGATCAGTCGGTACAGACCCGGTGCGTACGCCGGCTTGTCCGGGGCGTCGCCACGGACAACCGTCTCGAGTTGGTCGTCGTCGATGCAGGCGGTCTCGTCGGACAGCAGTTCGCCCTGGTCACAGACGAACTGGTCGAAGTCGGCGTCGTCGTCCTCGATCAGATCCACCGGCGCGGTGACCCGATACGTCTGGGTCACGCGGACCAGGTAGGAGCGTTCAACGAGGACGGTGCGGGTTTCGGTAGTCATAGAGATACGGTGCGACGCGCTTGGGCCGGTCTGCCTGCCAGGCCTGGTGGGGCTGGCGCGCGTCCTACCTGCAGCGTGGGCAGGTGTTGCCACGGACCCGCTGTGCCACGGTCGCTTGCCAGACGTGTCCGTTGTCGCACTTCCACCATGCCAGGAACGTGCCGGTCGCGAGCACCTGATCCGGCCAGGCGGGCTTGTTCTTGGTCGCGTGCCACTGCCTTGCCAGGTCGGGTCGCTGCGAGGCGAGATCGTTGACCCCGGCAGCAACCGATTGGTTGGTACAGATCGGGCATCCGTGACCGTTGACACGGTGTGCCCCGGTGGATTGCCACTCATGGCCCGCGTCGCAGACCCACCACAGCATCTTGCGGGCGCCGGACATGATCTGTCGCGGAGTCAGTGTGCCGTTCTTGATCGGGTGCCACTGCGCGGCGATGTCCGGGTGGACTGTCGCGAGGTCGTTCACGCCAGGCATGACGACCTTCTTGGAGCAGATCGGGCATCCGTAGCCCCGGTAGGTGCGCGTGTAGATCGCGGCCTGCCATTCGTGGTCGACCTCGCACCGCCACCACGCGCGGTCCTTGCTCGACGGCGCGACGTCACGCGGGGTGAGGTCCCCGTTCTTGGTCGGGTGCCATTGCGCGGCGACTGCGCGGAACCGGAAGGCGAGGGACTTCTTGCCCAGCGGCTTCTTCGTCGCCGAAGCGGATTGGTGAGCAACCATTTCGATACGGTGCGACGCCCGTGACGTTTCGCGCATAGGTCCCTCGCATCCCTGTGCCAGTACGGGACTCGGGCCAAGCGGCCGGCCGAGCCGTGTCGCACCGTACCGACATGACGAACCAGACCGCCACCGCTGACACCGACCCGCAGGTCCACCCCACGACTCTGCTGCCGCAGGAGTACGCAGCGACCCGCGACAAGATCGCCAAGATCAACGCCCGTGCGATCAAGCGCGGATTCACCGGACGCTTGGAGGTAACCGGCACCCGGCGCATCATCACGAACAAAGGCCAGTTCCCCGACCTACCCGCCGGCGCCCGCGTCACTGTGATCGACACCACCATCACCGGCGAGGCGCCGTGCTATGCCGGCTGGCGCTTCCTGGCGTCGCTGGACGTGCTTCCGGCCGGTGAGTCAGTGACGTGGATCGTGCGCAGCGCGGCCGGCACCGAGGCGAACGTCGACCGATCAACACTCATCGTCGGGTACTGCGGCCACTGCACCACCAATCGTCCGAACCGCCGCAAGTCCTACCTGGTGGAGAACGTCGAGACCGGCGAGCGGATCCAGGTCGGCTCGGCCTGCATCAAGGACTTCCTTGGCCACGAGGGCAAACCGGTGTTCCTGTCCACTGAGGACATCGAGGCGGGCAGGGGTCGCGGCTCGTACACTCCGCAGTCCTTCGAGACGACCTACGCGCTGGCCCTGGCCTTCGCGGTCGCCGAGGTCGGAGGTGGGTTCAAGGCCGCCTCCAGCTTCGGCGTCAGCACCCGTGACCTGATGGCGAGCTACCTGTGGGGCAACAGCACGGTTGACCGCAAGCTGCGTGCCGAGGTCGATGCGGTCCTGGCTGCGCACACCACCGCCGCCGAGTCGATCCGAACCGCCGTGCGTGAACACTTCGAGGACGAGGACAGCGACTACGCGGCCAACATGGTCGCGGTGCTGGAAGCCGATGTGGTCGAGTCCCGCCAGTTCGGCCTGCTGGCTTCCACGGTCGGCGCCTACGCCCGGATGCGTGGCGAGCACGCCAACCGCAAGGACGCACCCGAGCCGGTCGAGCGCGAGTGGCTCGGCACAGTGGGCGACAAGGTCGAGGTGACCGGCGTGGTTGCCACCGCGATGACCGTCGACGGGTTCGCTTACAACACCACGCAGCGCTTCCTTGTCGTGGACGCGGGCGCGACGCTGGCGAAGATCTACACCAGCGCTGCGTGGGCCTACAACGTTCGGTCCGGCGACACGGTCACCCTGTCGGCTGTCGTCAAGAAGCACGAGATGTACGGCACGGACAAGCAGACTGTGCTCACCCGCGCCAAGCGGATCGAGGCCGCCGCGAGCTGAGCTCCGACCAGCGCGACCCCCTCGGCCAACCGATCCGAGCTCGTCGCACCGTACCGACATCACCAGATCCGAGGAGCCACCATGCACAGCGCGTCCGAGCAAATGTCCTTCGACACCCAGTACGCCGCCGACCTTCGAGATCGTGCCGACTCCTACGAGGACGCCGCCGAATATCTGCGGGCGGTCGACATGGAAAAGGCTGCACGAGCTCTCGAGGCTCAGGCACAGGACAACCGGAACACCGCCCGCAGCCTCGAAGCGCGTATCCGGTATGAGGAGCGGCACGGCAGCGCAACGCAGACCACTCCCGCCGTTCTTTAGGGCATGTCGAGCACCACAACCCGCGACGAGTCGCGCCAGCTGCGCAACAGCGACGGCACGTTCTCCGGCTACGTCGCCGCCGAATCGCCCGCCGACCTGCCCGCCACCGACACCTACGTCGACCCCTGCGTTGCCGACGAGGCGCAGGAAATGTTCGACGACGCTGGCGGCAGCACCGACTGGTCCGACTACGACACCGTGCTCGAGAACTGCGCGAGCCAGCTCGCCGGCTGCGACAAACAGAGCGCGTCCGGTTCGAGCAACGGCGGTGAGTACGAGGCCGAATGGTGCACAGAGCACGGTGGCGGACCGGATTGCGCCGTGCACGAGGAGTTCCGCGACCAGCTGACCGGCGAGCTCGAACGTCTCGGCGTCGGAGCGGACCAGCCGTAGCCCATCGCACCGTAGCGGTATGAACACTCGGACCGCCTGCGGCGAACCTCGTGTCCAGACGACGGACCCACCGTCGATGACCACTCACACAGTCCCCGATCCGGCCAACGTCGCACTCGAAGAAGACGACACGATCGCGTCGAAGTGCAAGCGTGTTCATGCCTTCGGGTGCCGCGACTTGCGTGACTCCGGAGTCGGTCAGGGGTGACATCCGCTGCTCGGTCGACCTGCTCGATGCACTCGACGGGTCCCCGCAGCCGCGCGCCACGATGGCCCCGTGCGCGATAGAAAAGCTCAAGGAGCTCGCGGCAGCCGGTCACTACGCAGACTGAGCAGTCGCGCGACGGGCCTCACCGCCCAGGCGCGTCGCACCGTACCGACATGCCGACGTACTTCACCTCCGACATCCACTACGAGCACCGCTTGGTGTCCTTCCTGCGCGGCTTCGAGTCGCCGGAAGCACACGACGATTCCTTCGATGAGATGTGACTTCTCCCCCGCCTGAAGGCGGGGGCTTCTTCAAGCAGCCCGGGTGGGTTGCTCGGGGACCAGTCCAGTCCCCACACACAGAATCGTTTGTGCCGCGTTGATGTCGGCGTCGTCGTAGTGTCCGCAGCCGGTGCAGTAGAACACCTTGCCCGACCGGCTGGCCGGGTCCGTGCGTTGGCATTGGACACAGGTTTGTGACGTGTAGGCGGGGTTCACCACGATGACCTGACGACCGGCGCATGCTGCCTTGTCTTTCAGGATGGCAATGAACTGTCCCCAACCCGCGTCACGGATGGATCGGTTGAGCCCGGCTTTGGCGCGAGCCCCGTTCGGTAGGAACGCCCCCGGAGCGTCGGGGTCAGGTTTGGCTTTCGCTCGCCGGGTCATGGACGCCACCGGCAATCCTTCGATGCAGATGATGTCGTAGCTGGCGACCAGTCGCGCGGCGACCTGGTGATGGTGGTCGTAGCGTTGCCGGGCGATTCTGGCGTGCGCCCGAGCCAATTGCCGGGTCAGGTCGCGGTAGGGCATCGAGCCACGCCTGGTCTTAGATCGTTGCTGCTGCAACCGGGTCAACCGTTGCGCAGCGTGCTTGTGCGGTTGCAGGTTGTCGATCCGGTCGCCGTGACTGGTGTAGGCCAGTCCGTTGTCGCCGGTGGCCATGTCGATCCCGATCACCCGGCTGGTGCGCGGCAGCACCTTCAGGGGGACGTTGTTGCAGGTGACGATGACGACCCAACGGGTATGGGCGCGGTGGTCACCCTGGCGCTTGACCCGGATCGTGGCTACCGTGCCCCTGATGGGTCGGTGGGTGCTGGTCTTGATGTGCCCGACGCCTTGCAGGTACACCCGGCGGGAGTCATCGCGGCCGGTCGGGACCGAGTCCCACCGGGCGCCGTCACCGTCACGGAACTCGACGGAGTCCCACCGTTTCTCGGGTTTGAAGCGCGGGTATCCGGGGGTCTGACCCTCCCGACACCGTCTGTAGAAGTCGGCGAAGGACTTGTTCAGCCTCCGCAGAGTCTGCTGCTGGCTGGTGGCTGACCACCGAGCCTGGTCGGGGTCACTGGCGCGGATGGCCGGCAACTGCGCGGACTGGATCGCGAACCCGATTTTGCCGAACTGGTCCTTAGGATCGGTGATGCCGCGCTTGGTACGGGTGTCCCAGGCATCCCGGCGTTCCTGCAGCGCGGCGTTGTACAGGTGACGGTGGTCGTTCAGCATCGCCCGCAACAGCACCTGTTGCCTGGTGGCAGGGCGCAGCCGGAACACGAACGCGCGCGTCGTGCTCACCATCCCTCACCACCTTCCACCATGGACCGAACCTGTCACTCCTCACGGTGCGACGGCGCGGACGTTCCAGCACAGAGCCGCCCGAGACCCAGCGCGATTCACCTCCGCCCTGAAGGACGGAGCACCCTCGCGCAACAGGTTGTGGCGATCGACCGTCGGTAAGAACGACCTGGTGTGGATCCTGGGCGACCTGCACATGTCCGGCTACCGCCGTGCGCTGGAGCGGATGGCTGCGCTGCCTGGACGCAAGCGGATCGTCCTCGGAAACCACGACGCGGCACACCCGATGCACCGCACCGCCGGCGCCGCGTTCGGTCCGTTCGCCGATGTCTTCGAACAGGTGACGACCGCGGCCACGATTCGGCTGCACGGGCGCAAGGTGCTGTCCTCGCACTTCCCGTACGACGGCGAGGGACGAAGAACCGGCCCCGAACGCTTCACACAGTGGCGCTTGAAGGATCTGGGTGAGCCGCTGCTGCACGGGCACACGCACGCCCCAGACCGAGCGACCCGCTCCGCGTCCGGAAGCCTGCAGGTGCACGTCGGACTGGACGCCTGGGGCTTCCGCCTGGCGGCCGAAACCGAGGTGCTCGACCTGATGGCTGACTAACGCGTCACCGAAGCGCGCAGTGCGTCGATCACCGCAGGCTGGTCGATGAAACTGGCCGGGTTCTGTAGTTGCGCATCGAGCGTTTCGGCGAGGCTGCTCAGGGTCGTCACCGCATTGATCCGTGCGCCCTTGGGCTCGAAGGCGACTTTGTCGGTGTCCACGACAACCACGGCCCTCCACGGTCGCGGCATCGACATCGTGATCCGGCGCATTGTGTGACTCATATTGAGCACCTCTTCATCACCAGCGGCCGTCCTCACTTTGAGCCGGTGGTGCTTGACGACGTACTGCCCGCTCGGCCCCGATGCGGCGATGATGAAGCGCACCCGAACACCGTCCACAATGGCGCCGACGACGGGTCCGAAGTTGTCGAACCGCAGCAGCCGTGCCCCGGGTCGCGCGACGACGAAGGCCTGCAGGGCTGAGTCGATCTGCGCATGGTCTGGGCTCGTGCTGGCCTCTCCGAACATGTTGTAGTCGCGCAGCATCTGCCGGCCGATGGTCTTACGGTCGACCAACCACGACTGCATGGCCCACCCGAGCAGGCGCCCGTACGGCATGCCGGCGATCACGCACGCGATGAACGTGGTTCCGCGTGTGGCGCCGAGTGCAATCAGGACAGCGACGGATGCAGCGAAGCAGCACCCCACCACCCTGGCTTCGGAGGTTTCGTTCGACACCACTTGTAGGCGAGTTCTGACACCGAGGAGACGTGATCTGGGCCGGCGATGGTGGTCTCGGTCGACACCGCTTCTCGCACATGGCGGCGGTCAGGTCGTGCGCTGTTTTGCGGCTTGGGCCAGGCGGTAGGAGTCGGTGCCGGTCTCGAGGATGGTGCCGCCGAAGGTGAGTCGGTCGACGATGGCAGCGCACAGCCTGGGGTCGGTAAAGGTCTTGGTCCAGCCGCCGAAGGACTCGTTGGACGCGATCGCGACAGAGGCCTTCTCCTCGCGCTCGGTGAGGACCTGGAACAACAGCTCGGCCCCGCGCCGGTCGAGTTGCATGTATCCGAGTTCGTCGATGCAGAGCAGGTCGACGCGTCCGTAGCGGGCGATGGTCTTGGCGAGTGTCATCTCGTCGGCGGCCTCGACGAGCTCGTTGGCGAGATGGGTGGCCAGGGTGTACTTGACCCGGTAGCCGGCCATGGCGGCCTCTGTGCAGAGCGCGATGAGCAGGTGAGATTTGCCGGTGCCGGAGTCGCCGATCAGACACAGCGGTTGCCCCTTCTGGACCCATTCGCACTTGGCGAGGGTGTGGATCACGGCGGGGTCGATGTTGGGGTTGGCGTCGAAGTCGAAGGCCCGCAGGGACTTCTCGCGGGGGAACTTGGCGGCCTTGATCCGACGCTCGGACCGGCGTCGTGCACGGTCGTCACACTCGGCGAGCAGTAGTTCGGCGAGGTATCCGCGGTAGGACATTTGCTCGTGCCCGGCCCGGTCGGCGTAGTCGGTGAAGGAGCTGCGGATGGTGGGCATCCTCAGCATCCGGCACGCCTGGTCGATCGCGGCGTCGGCTGCTTCCTCGGTCATCCCTCGGCGCTTGGTGGTCACGGTGCGGCTCCTTCGTTCGGCGGGTCACGGCGGCTGGCCAGCAGCTGGTCGTACTTGTCCACGCTCGGCAGCGGCCGAGTGTCGGTCGGATGTGGGCGCGAAGCCGACGCTCGGTCAGCGATCGCACGGCAGGGGTCTCGCCTTCACCGCGTGCCCTGTCGCCGCCCAAGTGGGTCGGGCGGTGACCTGTCTTGTCGTCGGCTCCGCCATCTTCCGTCTCGTTGTGCTTGCGCGCTTCAAGTGCGACAGCGTCCGCGGTGAGCGCGCCTGCGCGCAGCGCTGTCGCGAGCCCGGCGACGACGTGTTCGTGGGGAAGGTGCCGGTGCAGCATCAGGACCTCGATCAGCGCCCGGGTGCCGTCGGCGTCACCGTGGGCCTTGCAGGCCGCGGCCCACCAGGCGTCGTGAACGGGAGTGAACCTCCCCGATGCCCTGGCCTGTTCCAGCGCTGTCGCGCCGGGTAGCGCGCCGGGTTTGCGGAGGAGGACCTCGAGGTAGTGGTCCAGGTCGACCCGGGTCGAGCCCTTGGTCATGAGGCGCTCGTGGCGGGCGATTTCGGTCTTGCCGTCGAACACGACCATGTCGCTGGCGTTGAGCAGCACTCGGGCTTGACGGCCGACCATGCGGGCGGGTACGGAGTATTTGTTCATCCGAACGGTGATCTGGGCGTACCTGTCGACGCGTGGGGTGAACCAGCGGCCG